>CAZPJM010000134.1:0-13046 GCA_964586865.1 uncultured Enterobacteriaceae bacterium | reverse complement strand
CACGAGTCCACGAGGGAGAACGCTGTCAGGCCGGGAGCTGTGAGACGCGGCGGAAGGCGGCCTCCTGGGTCCTGCCACCCACGTGCCACCCTGTTCCCAGGGTGCGATCCCGAGAGGGGGCTGGCTCGAGGATGAAGCCGTGGACGTCGAGGTCACGGCGTCCTCGGACGTTCGAATGGGCACGGGACGCCGGACGCCCGGGGAGCGCGGTAGGATGCCCCCGAGACCGGAGGCGCCGTGCTCCTGCTGGCCCTGCTCTTCCCGGCCCACGCCACCACCCGCACGGTGGGGGAGGGCGGGGATCATGCGACCCTGGCCGAGGCGGTGGCCGCCGCGGCGCCGGGGGACCGAATCGAGATCGGCGCGGGCAGCTTCCCGGTGGGGGGACTGACCGTGCCGGTGGACGTCACCATCGCGGGTGCCGGCCCCGAGGCCACCGTGCTCTCCGGAGAGGGGCCGCTGCTGGTGGTGCCCGCCGGCGTGAGCCTCGGCCTGGCCGAGGTGGGGCTCGAGCCCTCGGCCGGCCGGGCGATGGCGGCCACCGACGCCACCCTGGAGCTGGACACGGTCCGCATGGAAGGCGGGCGCCACCCCGAGCGCGGGGGCTGCCTGGACCTGGCCGGCGGCACCGCCACCCTCACCGGCACGGCCTTCGTCGACTGCCGCACCGAGGGCTTCGGCGGGGCCATCCACGCTGCCGGCGCCACCCTCGACCTCGACGCCGTCTCGGTGCGCACGAGCCGCGCCGAGCGGGGCGGCGGGCTCTTCCTGGACGGGGGGGCGGTGATGATCACCGGCAGCACCTTCACCCGGAACGGCGCCAGCGCCGGGGAGAACCGCGGGATCGGCGGTGCCATCGCCACCGAGGCCACCACGCTGCGGGTGGTTCGCACCACCTTCGTCGAGAACCGGGTGGTGGAGGGCCACGGCGGGGCGATCAGCACCTTCGGGGGGCGCCTGGAGCTGGAGGACGTGGACATGGTCGGCCTGGCCGGCCAGCCCGAGGCCACCCGGTACTTCGGGGGCGGCCTGGCGGCCTACGACACGGTGCTCACCTGGCGGGGCGGGACCCTGACCGATCTGGACGTGGCCCACGACGGCTCGGAGGGCAGCTTCGGGCTGGGAGGGGCCATCCTGATCTACGGGGACACCGGAGCCGACTTCACCCTCGAGGGCCTGAAGCTCCTGCGCAGCGCCGCCACGGCCTTCGGGGGCGGGGTGCGCATCGATACGGGCAACGGGGTCATCCGCGGGTGCACCTTCGAGGACGGGCTCGCCGACTACGGGGCCGGGCTCCACGTGGCCACGGGAGGCCGGGTGGTGGTCGAGGGCAGCACCTTCCGCCGCAACCGGGCGCGCTTCGCCGGGGCGGTCCGGTGGCGCCCCACCGGCACCGAGGGGGCCACGGCCGAGCTGGTCCTGCGGGACAACCTGTTCGAGGACAACGAGGCCGATCGCTACGGCGGCGTACTGTACGGGCGCGCCGCCCGGGCCCTCGTCCTCGACGGCAACCGGCTGTTCCGCAACCGGGCCCAGCTCGGCGGGGCGCTCATGCTGTGGGCGGTCGAGGCGGTCGAGGTGCGGCGGAACCACTTCTGCCTGAACCGGGCCGAGGGAGGCACCGATCCCGACGGCGGTGCCCTGGCCAGCTACCTCACGGGCCGCGCCAGCTACACGGTCGCCCACAACCTCTTCCAGGAGAACCGGGCGGTGGCCCGCGGCGGCGCGGTGAGCCTGCTGCGGGACGGGCCGGTGGACCTGATCCACAACACCTTCCTGGCCAACCGGGCCGCGGTGGGCGCCGCGCTCGGGGCCCGCGGCACCGAGGCCACGCCCCAGCAGGTCCAGCTCCGGCACAACCTGGTGGCCTGGTCGGCCGCAGGCGATGGCGTCGACGGGGACGACCTCGAGGCCACCCTGGCCTGGAACGCCTTCCACCGGAACCAGGCGGTCGACACGGGCCCCGATCTGCCGCCCCTCGACGGGACCCACCTCTTCGAGGAGCCCGCGCTCCAAGCCTACGACCCCGACGGCGAGTGCGGCGACGACGTGGCGGTGCCGCGCTCGGACAGCCCGCTGGTGGACGCCGGCGATCCGGCCGAGGCCGATCCGGACGGCTCGGCCCCCGACATCGGCTGGACCGGCGGTGCTGCCGCGGATCCGGCCTTCTGGACGGATGCGGACGGCGACGGGGCCGAGGCGTGGCGCGACTGCGACGACGACGACGCGACGCGCTTTCCGGGGGCCGAGGAGGTGGCCCGGGACGGCATCGATCAGGACTGCGACGGGGAGGACGCGCTGGATGCCGACGGGGACGGCTTCGACGGGGGCGAGGACGGCCCGGACTGCGACGACCAGGACCCCGAGGTGAACCCGGACGCCGCCGAGACCTGGTACGACGGGATCGATCAGGACTGCGACGGAGCGGACGACTTCGATCGCGACCGGGACGGCTTCGAGGGCGGTCCGGACGGGGAGGACTGCGACGACCAGGACCCGGCCATCCATCCGGAGGCGCCCGACCCGGTCGGGGACGGGATCGACCAGGACTGCGACGGCCGGGATGGCGGGCCGGGTGACGCCCGGGAGGCGACGACCCGCCGCTGCACCTGTCAGGGGGTCACCGCCCCCGCCGGGCTGCTGGGCGCCCTCCTGGCGCTCGGGCTGGTGGTCGCCCGACGGCGGGGCGGGCGGCATGGGGGCCGCCGGCGCGCCTGACTCGGCGCGGTCGCGACCTACTGGACCGGATCCTCCACGGCCTTCCAGCGGAAGCTCGGGTAGCCGCTGTCGCCGGCTTCGCTGTAGTAGCCGTCGAACTCGAGGGCGTAGGTCTCGCCGCCCACGCTGCGCACGAACCAGGTGCCGGCCGCCGGGGTGAGGGTGTGGGTGGTCACCTCGTAGTCCCACCAGGTGTCGAAGGCCAGGTCCGGGTCTTCGTTGTCATCGTCTCCATCGGGCGCATCGGTGAACCAGCCGTCGGCCGGGGCCCGGGTCACGGCGTCGTAGTCCTCGTTCGTGAAGGCCACCTCCACGCCGCCGTCGCCGGAGACGCCGCCGTTCACCTCGACGACGTACCGCTGGAAGCGCAGGCTCCAGGCGGGATCGCCCTCGTCCACCCAAGCGGGGGTGTCCAGGTCCAGGTGGACCCAGACCGTGCTGTCGCTGGCGTTGACCTCGGCGAAGGCCTCGTCATCGTCGCCGAAGTCCTCCAGGATGCCGCGGGGGTCGGTCTGCTCCTCGGTGTCCCCCGTGTCGTCCGTGGCCGTGTCGCCGGGCTCGTCGCCCGGGTCCTCGGTGTTGGGGTCCAGGTCCTCGACACAGGCGGTGAGCAGCAGGAAGAGGGGAAGCAGGCGGGTCACGGGGCCTCCTCGGAAGGGTTTCGGGAATCCAGGCGGCCCTGGATTCCCAGGAAGATCCGCCGGGGGCGGGTCTGCAGCAGGGTCTCGGGGGTGTCGCCGGCGTCGAGCAGGTTCTCGATGCCCAGCAGCACGGTCAGGGCGTCGGTGGGCCGGACCTGGGCGGTCACGTCGGCGTTGATGATGGACGGCGCCTGGATCTCGACCAGCTCGCCGCCCTGGCTCTGGACGAAGGTGCGGGGGCCGAACCAGGTGCCGCGCAGGGAGAGGGTGGTCTCGAGGGCCGGGATCTGGAGGTGGCCATTGGCGGTCACCTGGTGGTCGGCGCGGCCCGACAGGGACAGGCCGGTGGTCCGGTCCAGGGTGTCCATCCCCCGCCACATGAGGGTCAGACCCCCGATGTCGGCGTCGGAGAGTTCGGCCTCTACGTCGACGCCGGTGGTGCGGGCCGAGGCCACGTTGGTATAGCCGAAGCGCTGGGGCTCGCCGGGGCCGCCCGGGTCGATGAGATCGGCCTGGATCAGGTCGGTGAGGTCGTTGTGGAAGCCGCCCACGCCCAGGGTGAGGGCGGGCACCGGCTGCCAGGAGGCCCCGCCCTGGAGGTTCCAGGAGGTCTCGGGGCGCAGGTCCTCCGTGCCCTCGACCCGGTAGCCCGAGGCCACGTTCTCGAAGATGAGGAACATCTCGCGGAAGTCGGGGGCCCGGAAGCCGCGCCCGCCCGACAGCCGGAGGGTCACCTCGGGCACGGGCTCGGCCTTGAGGCCCAGGCGGGGCGAGAGGTAGCTGCCGAAGCGGGTGTCCACATCGCCGCGGACGCTGGCCTGCACATCCAGGGTGCCGTCGCCGAGGACGTCCCAGCGGTCCTGGAGGAAGGCGGCGTACCGCGCGCGATCCACGGTCTTGGGGTCCAGGCGATCGGCGGTGAGCTGCTCGGCCAGCAGATCGATGCCCAGCGCCACCTTGTGGCGCGCCCCCAGGGTCCGATCGAGGCGGGCCCGAGCCTGCCCGAGCAGGTCGTCGGTGCGCTGGTAGGCATCCTGGGTGTCCGAGAGGCGCTGGTCGACCCGGTACTGGTCCGACCAGCCGGACCCGCCCGCCTCGATGGTGAGGCGGGTCTTGTCGTCGAGATCGAGGACCGGCCCCACCATCAGGCCCCACTCGCTGGTGAGGTTGGTGCGGTCCAGGACCGCGCCGGTGGGCAGCGCATCGATCCCCCACCGCCGGAAGCTGGTCCACCGGGCGTTGGCCTTCCAGTGGTGCAGCGGGCTGACCTCCAGGTCCACGTTCGCGCCCAGCCGGAGCTGCCGGTAGGCGTTGACCGCGGTGCCGGGGTCGCTGGGGGTGATGTCGGTGGCCTCTCCCGTGTGGTAGCCAGCCGAGAGGCGGGCCTGGAGGCCCTTGTGACCCCAGGAGAGGCTGCCGGTGGCGTCCAGGGTGTCCACCTCGGGGATGGGGGTGGCCCTGGGCAGGCTCTCGTCGAGCTCGCGGGTCCCGGACAGGTAGCGGCCGGTGGTGAGCCCCACCTGGGCCGAGGTCTGGCCGTCGGGGCGCTTGGTGCGGATGTGCACCACGCCGCCCATGGCGTCCGAGCCGTAGAGGGTGGCCGCGGGACCCTCCACGATCTCGATCTGCTCGATCTCGGAGGCGGGCAGCCGCCGGAGGTCCAGCGTCCCCGAGACCCGGCCGTTCAGCCGGATGCCATCCACCAGGATGAGCACGTGCTCGGGCTCCAGGCCCTGCAGGCGGATGCCCTCGCCGCCCACCCCCTCGCTCACCTGCACCCCGGGCACCAGCTCGAGGGCGTCGGCCGCGCTCACCGCCCCGGAGCGCTCCAGCTCCTCGGCGGTGAGGACCCGGGTGCGATGGACCGCGTCCTCGGCGGCCTCGTCACGACCCAGGCCCGTCACGACGATGACGTCGTCCTCGGCCTCGACCTGGCGGACCTCGTCCTCCTCGGACGAATCCGGGTCCTCGCCGGACGTCTCGTCGGCGGAGGCGGCACCCTCGCCGGTAGGCGAATCGGGCGCCCCCGCCGGAGCCGGCTCGGCGCCCAGCGCCGGCAGGCCCGTGCACAGGCTCAGCAGGAGGGGGAGGGCGGGGCGCATCTCAGTCCAGCTCCCGCCAGCGGAGGACCACGTTGCCGCTGGTGCCGCCGCCGTAGTAGTCGACGATCTGGACGGCGTACTGGGACATGCCGTCCTCGACGACGTAGACCCGGTAGTTGGGCCAGAGGGTGTGGCCGCCCTCGAGCCCGTAGGCCCACCAGGTCTCCTGGTGGAAGAAGCTCTCGGCCACGTCGGCGACGTAGCTGACGTCATCACCATCCGGCGTGCCCGTGGGGCTGGTGAAGGCCGAGAGATCCGCCCAGGCGATGGGGCCGTAGGAGCCGCCGTCGCCGGGGCCCGCGGCGCCCGAGTTGGTCAGCATCCCGAAGCTCCGCCCGGCCCAGAAGAGCTGCAGATCCCAGTCGTCCCCGGCGCAGGCATCGGTGGTGTCGCTGGCGATGTCGTAGCAGATGGCCTGGCCGCTGCTGGTGATGCTGCCGGTGAAGGACTGGACGGCGCCCCAGCCCTGCCCGGTCCAGGGCTCCACCTCGGCGGTGAAGGCCTTGATGCCCTCGCCCGTGCGGGTGGGGAAGTCGAGCTCGGTGACGCGCACCCGGGCGTAGCCGGCGCCGTCGTCGGCGCGGACCAGGAAGCCCACGTCGGGGTTCTCGCTGGCCACGCCGGACCGCCCGTCGTAGGCGAACCAGTCCGAGCCCAGGGCCTCGACCAGGGTGTCGCTCATCAGCGTGTCGGGCACCGGGACCTCGCCCAGCAGGTGCTCCAGCTCGCTCTCGGGGGTCGCCCCGGTGAAGACGTCGACGATCGGGTTCCCCTCGGCGTTGTAGAAGTCATCCTGGGGGATGCCCAGGCCCACGGCGACATCGCCGTCGCCCGAGACGCCGCCGTTCGACCACACCTGGAAGCGCTGGAACATCAGGTGCCAGTCGCCGGAGGGGTCGCCCGAGACCGTGCCGGTGGCCAGGTCCAGGTAGGCGGGGGCGGTGGAGGCATCGACCGTCACCTCGTCGAAGCCGTCCACGTCGGTGTCCGTGTCGGTGTCGGTGTCCGTGTCGGTGTCGGTGTCCGTGTCCGTGTCGGTGTCGGTATCCGTGTCGGTGTCGGTGTCCGTGTCGGTGTCCGTGTCCACCGGGTCGGTGTCGGCCTCCTCGCCGCAGCCGGCGAGGAAGAGGAGCAGGGTCGAGGTCCACAGGGTGCGCATGGCGTCTCCAGGGTCAGTCGCGGGCGTAGGTCTGCTCGAGGGCGCCGAGACGGTCGTGCCAGGACTGCCGCTGCGACTGCGCCTCGGTGCGCGAGCCGAACAGCTGCAGCAGGACATCGCCGTCCTCGTCGTAGACCTCGAGGGACCAGACCATGCCGCGATCGGTGGGCTTGCGGACCACCCACTGGCCGGCCAGGCCGGCGGTCCGCACGTGCAGGTTGAAGTCGGGATCCAGGACGTTGAGCCACTCGTCCATGGGAACGATCTTGTGGAGGAGGCCCTTGTGGATGCCGATGGCACCCGGGTTGCCGACGAAGACCATCACGTCCTCGCCGTCCTCGGCGATGCCCTCGAGCAGGGCCTGGAGGGCCTCGGCGCGGACCGGGGTGGCCCACTCGCGGCCGAGGAGCCGGAGGGCCTGCTCACGGGCCACGCCGTGCTCCCGCAGCAGCCCGTGGGCCTGATGGGTGTCGGTCATGGCGGCCCAGGCCTCCCGGAGGGCCTCGGCGTCGATGGCCTCGTCGGGCTCCACCGGCGGGGTGGGCAGGGGCTTGGGGGTGAAGTCCGCCGGGTCCTCGTCCGTCAGGTCGTCGACGAGCTTCTGCCAGGCGTCCATGTCGGTGTTGGGACGGGCGTAGATCTTGAGGCTCGCCGCGCCGGACTGGTCGAAGACCTGCAGGCTGTGCAGGGTGCGACCCGCGTTCTCGACGGGGGCGACCACGGCCACGCCCCAGCGGAAGCAGAACAGGCGCTGGTCGATGTGCTTGCCGTAGGCGCCGGCCACGTGGGGCGAGGGGCGGACCTCCTCGTAGGGGCCGACCCGCTCGTGGACGACGTGGGCGTTGCGGGTGAGGGCCATGATGGGCCCGAGGGAGGGCAGGCGCTCGAGGAGGGCGCTCCAGTCCTTGCGGAGGGGGGTGACATCCTCGCCGACCCGCGAGAGGACGAGCTCGGCCTCGGTCACGCCAAGGTGCTTGGCCACGTCGAGGGTGCGGGCGCGGGGGTTTTCCTTGCGGTGATCCAGCCAGGCCTGGCGGAGCGGGGTCATGGGTGCCTCCTTGGGGTTCAGGGCGCGGCGTCGGCCGCGTGGGGGTCGGGGGCCTCGTGGGCCCGGGAAGAAGATGTGCGCGCGTGGACGGGCTCGCCGCGGGTGCCCACCACCACCGGCAGGGCGCCGAGGGGCGGGACGTCGACCCAGCGGGCCTCGACGTGGAAGGCGCGGGCGAGGGCGTCGGGGCTCAGGACCTCGGCGGGCGGGCCCACCCGGTCGAGCCGGCCATCGACCAGGAGCGCGACCCGGTCGGCCTTGGTGGCCGCCAGGGCCAGATCGTGGAGGATGACCAGGATGCCGAGCCCGTCGGCGGCGCGGGCGCGGGCCAGATCCAGGACCCGGTGGGACCAGGACAGGTCGAGGGCCGAGGTGGGCTCGTCGAGGAGGAGGTATCGGCCATGATCATCGGCACCCTCGGTGTCGAGCTGGGCGAGGACGCGGGCCAGCATGACCCGCTGCTGCTCGCCGCCGGACAGGCGGGTCCAGGGCACGTCGGCGGCCTCGAGCAGGCCCACCCGGGAGAGGGCGCGGCGGATGGCGAGGCGGTCGACGCTGGACGGCGTGCGGTGGGGGTGGCGGCCCAGGCGGACCACGTCCGAGACCGGGAAGGCCGCCGAGAGGGCAGGGCGCTGGGCCAGGACGGCACGGCGCAGGGCCAGGGCGGCGGGGGGCAGGTCGCGCAGGGGAATCCCGTCCAGGCTCACCCGACCGGCCCGCGGGGCGAGCTCGCCGGCGAGGGACCGCAGGAAGGTGGACTTGCCCGCCCCGTTGGGGCCCACCACGGCCAGGACCTCTCCCGGCTCGAGGGCCAGGGTGACGTCGCGCAGGACCGGGCGCCGGCCCAGGTGGACGGTGATGCCGTCGGCGCGGAGGCTCATCCCATCCTCCGGCGGCGGAGGATGAGGAGGAAGAGGAAGAACGGGCCGCCGAGGAGGGTGGTGAGCACCCCGATGGGCAGCTCGGCCGGCGAGACCACCGTGCGGGCGAGGACATCGGCGAGGACGAGCCCGCCGGCCCCCAGCAGGGCCGCGGCGGGGAGGAGCAGGCGGTGGCCGGGCCCCAGCACCAGGCGGATGAGGTGGGGGACCACCAGGCCCACGAAGCCGATGGCGCCGGCGGCGGCCACGCTGGCGCCCACCAGCAGGGCCCCGAGGCCCACGATCCAGCGCTTGGTGGACTCCACCGGCACGCCGGTGTGGTAGGCGTCGGCCTCGCCCAGGAGGAGGGCGTCCAGGCGCCGGGCCAGGAAGGGGGTCACGGCCAGCGCCGGCAGGATGGCGGCGGCGGTCACCAGGCTCACCGGCCAGGTGGCCCCGCCCAGCGCGCCCAGGGTCCAGAAGGTGAGGTCGCGGAGCTGGGCGTCGTCGGCAAGGAAGATGGCCAGGCCGGTGACGGCGCCGGCGATGGCGTTCACGGCGATGCCGGCCAGGAGGAGCGTGGCGATGTCGAGCCGCGCCCCACCGCCCAGCGGGATGACGGCCATCAGGGTGAGGAAGCTGCCGGTGACGGCGGCGGCGGGTACCAGGTAGGGCCGGATGGGGGCCAGCCACGCCAGGGAGCCGCCGAGGGCGGTGGTGAGGCCGCCAGCGGCCAGGATGGCCAGGGCCACGGCGGCGGCGGCGCCGGCGGTGATGCCCAGCAGCCCCGGATCGGCGAGGGGGTTGCGGAAGAGGCCCTGGAAGAGGGCACCCGCCACGGCCAGGCCGGCGCCGATGACCAGCCCGAGCAGGGTGCGCGGGACCCGGATCTGCCAGACCACCGCGTCGGCGGCGCCGCTCACGGGCTCCACCAGCCCTGGCAGGAGGTGGGAGCCCACCACGGCGAGGGCGTCGGAGGGGGGGACGGCCAGGGCGCCCAGCCCCAGGGAGAGCAGGGCGGCGATGCCCACCAGCACCGCCAGCGCCGAGAGCACCACCGTGGGGCGGTGGAGCAGGGCGCGGGCGCGGCTGAGGACGAGGGTGGTCACCCGGCCTCCGACCCGGCGGGCTCGGCGGGGGCCGCTGCGGAGGGGGCGGGCAGCTTCGCGTCGGGGTGGAGCTCGGTCGCCAGGGTGCGGACGGCCTCGCCCAGGCGGGGCCCGAAGCCCAGCATGAGCAGGTCCTCCATGGCCACGACGCGGCGCGCCTGCCCGGCGGGGGTGGCGCTGATGCCCGGCGTGGCCACCACCCCGTCCACCCCGCCCAGGGTGGCCAGGCCGCCCTCGGTCAGCAACACCACGTCGGGCTCGGCGGCGATGACCGCCTCGGCTGTCAGGGGCCGGTAGCCCTCGTGGTCCGGGGCCGCGAGGGCGCCCCCGGCGAGCTCCACCAGGCTCTCGGCGGCGGTGCCGGTGCCGCCCACCATCAGGGTGCCGCCGCCGCGGGCGTAGATGAAGAGCACCTTGGGGCGGTCCACGCCCTCCAGCGCCGCCGAGACCGCGTCCAGCTCGCCCTCGACCTTCCGGGCCAGGGCCTCGGCCCGATCGGGGTGGCCGAGCAGGGCGCCCACCTTGCGGATCCGCGCCACGGCCGTCTCGCGGTCGATGGCCTCGGGGATGGGCTCGACGCGGACGCCGGCTTCCTCGATCTGGGTCAGGGCGGTGGGGGGCCCCGAGCCGTCCGAGGCCAGCACCGCCGTGGGGTTGCTGGACAGGACGCCCTCGGCCCCGATCCGCCGGTAGTAGCCGAGGGTGGCCTTCTCGGAGGCGGCGGGGGGGTGGTGGGAGGAGGCGTCGGTGGCCACCACCGCGTCGCCCAGGCCGAGGGCGTAGACGATCTCGGTGGTGCCGCCGCCCAGCGATACCAGGCGGCTCGTGTCCACCGGCGTCACCGTGTCGGCTTCGTCCGCCTCGGCGGCCTCGGCCTCCGGGCTGTCGGCACCGGCGGGCTCCTCCGCGTCGGCCACCCCACCAGGAGCCGCGGCCCCGTCGGACGGGGCGGGGGAGGAGGCCTGCTGGGTGCAGGCGGACAGGGCCACCAGTAGGGCGAGGACACGCACGCGGCTCTCCTGAAAACGACTTTCAGTTTCGGAGACCTTGTCTAGTCTCCCGGCCAGCGCGGCGTCAACCTGAAAATGAGAATGATTTTCAATGGGTGAAGGGGGGCGAGGGAGGCGTTCTCTCACGGGGCCTGACGGGGCGCGGAGCCCGAGCTCCGGGTCTGCTCGCTGGGTCGACGGCCCGGCGTGGACCCACACCGCCATGGGCGAGGAACCGGGCCGGGGGCGGGCATCGTCCTCCGGGTTACCGCCCCTCACCATGCCCTCCCTCCACGACCTGATGACGGCCGATGGGCAGCGCGGGATCACCGCGGTCCTGGGGCCCACCAACACGGGCAAGACGCACCTGGCGCTGCAGCGGATGCTCCGGCACCGCACCGGCATGATCGGCCTGCCCCTGCGGCTGCTGGCCCGGGAGGTCTACGACAAGGTCGTCAACGAGGTCGGGGCCCACCAGGTGGCGCTGGTGACGGGCGAGGAGAAGATCCTGCCGGCCCGGCCGCGCTTCTGGGTCTGCACGGTCGAGGCCATGCCCGTGGATCGCCCGGTGGCCTTCCTGGCGGTGGACGAGATCCAGCTCGCCGCCCACCGCACCCGCGGCCACACCTTCACCGACCGGCTCCTCCACGCCCGCGGCCTGCTGGAGACCCTCTTCCTCGGTGCGGGGACCATGGCGCCGCTGGTCCAGGAGCTGGTGCCCACCGCCGAGATCATCAGCCAGCCCCGCCTGTCGCGCCTGTCCTTCGGCGGGCACCACAAGCTCACCCGCCTGCCGCCCCGCACCGCGGTGGTCGCCTTCTCGGCGCGCCAAGTCTACGCCCTCGCCGAGCAGCTCCGGCGCAAGCACGGCGGGGTGGCGGTGGTCCTGGGCGCCCTCTCGCCCCGGACCCGCAACGCCCAGGTGGACCTCTACCAGCACGGCGAGGTGCCCTTCCTGGTGGCCACCGATGCCATCGGCATGGGCCTGAACATGGACGTGGACCACGTGGCCTTCGCCGCCACCGCCAAGTTCGACGGCCGCAGCCACCGGGCCCTGCACGACGATGAGCTGGCGCAGATCGCCGGGCGGGCCGGGCGCTACCTCTCGGACGGCACCTTCGGCACCACCGCCGACGCCGGCCCCCTGGCCCCCGAGACCATCGAGGCCATCGAGCAGCACCGGTTCCCACCGGTGAAGAAGCTGTGGTGGCGGAACCCGGCCCTGGACTTCGACGGGCCGCGCGCCCTGCTGCAGAGCCTGGAGCGCCCGCCGCCCCACCGCGCCCTCAAGCGGATGCCCGACGCCGACGACCATCGGGCCCTGGCCGCCCTCGTCGAGCAGCCGGGGCTGGCCGGGCGGCTCCACCGCGCCGAGGACCTGGAGCTCCTGTGGGAGGTGGCGCGGATCCCCGACTACCGAAAGACCCTCACCGGCCACCACACCGAGCTCCTCGCGTGGGTGTTCACGGCGCTGCAGGATCGGGGCGCCCTGCCCCCGGGCGAGGTGGACCGGCGGCTCGGGCGCCTGGACCGGACCGAGGGCGAGATCGACGCCCTCATGACCCGGATCGCCCACATCCGGACCTGGACCTACATCGCCCAGCGGCCGTCCTGGCTCCACGACCCGGCGGCCCTGCAGGAGCGTACCAAGCTCATCGAGGACCGCCTCTCGGACGCCCTCCACGCCCAGCTCACCGCCCGCTTCGTGGACCACCGGATCGTGAGCCTGCCCCCCGGGGCCGGGCCCCTCGAGGCCACTGTCGAGGGCGACGCGGTGACGGTGGGGGATCGGGTGGTGGCGCACCTGCAGGGCTTGACGGTGGAGCTGCAGCCCGGCTTGCCCGAGGGGGTGCAGCGCGCGGTGGACCGGGCGACGGCCCCGGAGATCCGGCGCCGGGCCCTGGCGCTGGCGGACAGCCCGGACGAGGCCTTCGGGGTCGACCTGGACGGCCGCATCGCCTGGGAGGGGGCGCCGGTGGGCTCCTGGGATCGGGGTCCGGACCTCGCTCATCCGACCGTCCGGATCCGCGAGACCGGGGCCCTCGACGACACCCTCCGCGCCGTGCTCCGCGCCCGGCTCCAGGCCGCCACCGAGGCCTGGCTCCGGCCGGTGGTGGGGCCGCTGCACCGCCGCACCCGTCGGACCCTCTCCGAGGCTGGCCACCGGCTGGTCGAGGCCCTCGAGGCCACCCTGGGCACCGCCCGGACCACCACCCTCGAGCCGCGCCTGCGTGCCCTGTCGCCCACGGACCGGAAGGCCCTGGCCCGCCTGGACGTGCGCCTGGGCCAGTACGTGGTCTACGTGGCCTCCACCCTGAAGCCCGGCCCCCGCCGGATCCGCGCCGCTCTCTGGCGCGCCGCCCACCGGACCCGGCCGCGGCCCCCGCCCGACAGGACCACCTCCGTGACAACCAACGGCC
>CAZPJM010000133.1:0-13049 GCA_964586865.1 uncultured Enterobacteriaceae bacterium | reverse complement strand
GAGATCTACACTCTTTCCCTACACGACGCTCTTCCGATCTGGGCCTCCCGGTCGGCACCGGGCAAGGGGATGTCCACCGAGCGCTCCCGGGCCCCCGAGGCGGTGGAGGCCGCGGGCGGCGCGGCCTCCTCCGCGTCCTCCTCGGTCTCCTGGGCCACGGTGGACGCCCGCGGGCCGCCGCCGAAGCCCAGGTCCGGGGGCTCGGCGACCTCGGGGGCGAGGAGGAGGCTGCTCGGCAGGACCAGGACCACGAGGAGGGCCGCGGCGAGCAGGGCGACCGCGCCCCCGCCCATGAGCCAGCGCGGGAAGCGCCGTGGCGAGACATTGGCCGGCTCCGGGACGCCCCCCTCGGGACCGGGCGGCGGCCCCCCGGCGGCGGGTGCGGTGGCTCCGGGATCCCCGGCCGGGCTGGCGGGGGTCGGGAATGGCACCACCCGGCCCTGTGGCCCGTCCCCGGTGCGCCCGTCGGCGCTGTCCATGACGATGCCCTGGGGTCCGTCCCCGGTGCGCCCGTCGGCGCTGTCCATGACGATGCCCTGGGGCCCGTCGTCGGTGCGCCCGTCGGCGCTGTCCATGACGATGCCCTGGGGGCCCGCCGGCGCGGCGCCACCGGGCCCACCCGAGCCGCCACCCGCCCCCTCGGCCAGGGGGCCGGCCGTGACGCCCGCCAGGATGTCCTCGGCCGTCACCCGCGGGGCCGGGGCCAGGTCCGGACGCAGGGCGTACAGGGCCTGCAGCACCTCGGGGTCGAGGTCCTCGGGGGGGGCGGCGCCCGTCTCGGCCTCCAGCCACGCGGCCAGGGCCCGGGCCTGGGTCTCTTCGTGGCTCATGGGGGGTATTCCTTGCGGAAGGCCTTGGCGGCGCGGTGCAGCAGCACGTCGAAGGTGCCGATCTTCACGCCGAGCAGCTCGGCGCACTCCTGACGGGGGCGGTCCTCCAGCAGGCGCAGGCGCAGGGCCCGCGCGTAGCGCTCGTTGATGCGGGACAGGCTGATCTCCACGTCGCGGCGGAGGTCTTGCAGCTCCAGGCCCCGGTCGGGCCGGTCGGGGTGCTGGTGCAGCACCTCGGCGGGCTCCTCGGCGACGGCCTGCTCGAGCCGATGGTCGCGCTTGCGTCGGCGGTGCACGTCGATGGCCTTGTTCACCGCGATGCGGTGCAGCCAGAAGAAGATGCTCCGATCGCGGATCTGGTAGGTGCCGATCTTCTCGAGGGCGGTGCGGAAGGTGTCCCGCAGCGCGTCCTCGGCGGCCTCGGGCCACGGCAGCCGCGGCAGGATGGCCTGTCGGTAGATCGCCTCGCCGTACCACCGGTACAAGGTGGCGAAGGCGGTTCGATCTCCGGCTTGCAGGCGCTCGATCACGACGCGCTCCTGGTCGGGGGGCACGAGGTCGCCGTGGATGGACTCCGGGGCTCCCTCGCTCACGCACCTCTCCAACGCGTCGGCCGGCGGCATCTTACAGCAGCGCCCGGATCCGTCTCGCGGGCGGTCATGACGCGGTGGGACCGCCGGGGGGCGCCGCGGTTCCGTCCGGGGCCGAGAGGAGGGTGCCCCGGCCCAGGATCCAGCCGGGGTCCACGTGCGCCTTGAGGGCGCGGAAGTCCTCGAGGACCCGGGGTCCGACCATGTCGGCGAGCATCTCGCGCTTGAGCTTGCCGATTCCGTGCTCGGCGCTCACCGTCCCGCCCAGGGCCACAGCGCGGCGGGCCAGATCCCGATACCAGGCCCGGGCTTGCTCCAGCTCCTCGGCGGTGCGGGGCAGCACATTGCAGTGCAGGTGGTTGTCGCCGATGTGTCCGAAGGTGACCTGGGGCAGCGGGCAGGCCTCGTAGGCGTCGAGCATGGTGACGAGGGCCTCGTCGGGGACCGCCAGATCGGTGCCCACCTTGGGCATGCCGTTCCGGACCACCTGCTCGTTGATGCCGGCCGGCACGGCATGACGGAGCTCGTGGAGCCGGCGCCGGGTGGGGGCGCTGTCGGTGGCCAGGGTGTGATCGGCCAGGTCCTTCGCGTGGGCCTCCAGGGCCTCCCACCAGGCCTCCAGGTGGGCCTCGGCGTCGGTCGAGACCTCCTGCTCGGCGAAGAGGGCGCAGGTGGCGGCCTCGGGGACGTCCCCCACCCGCTCCCGGGCCAGGTCCAGGCAGGCCTGGTCCAGGTACTCGAGGGCCCGCGGCGAGAGGGCGCCCGCGGGGTCGCGTCGGGCCGCGTCCCGGGCCTGGACCACGAAGGCCACCAGGCTGGCGCGGTCCGGGAAGAAGGCGAGGATGCCCAGCACCTCGGCCGGCAGCTCGGTGAGCCGCACGGTGGCCCGGGTGAGGATGGCCAGGGTGCCCTCCTGGCCGATGAGCAGGTCGAGGAGATTGTCGGCGGGCGCGAATCCGGCGGCGGTCTTGACCCGGGGCGGGGTCCAGTCCGGCACCGGCCAGCCGGGGGGCACGGGCGTGTCGCGGGTGGCGGTGATGGCGGTCCCATCGGGCAGGATGGCGTCGACCGAGACCACCCAGCGGCGCATGGGCCCGTAGCGGAAGGACCGGGCCCCCGAGCTGTCGCAGGCGATGGCCGCGCCGAGCGTGCAGTCGTGACGGCTCGTGGGATCGGGGGGGAAGAGGCGGCCCCGCTCCTCGACCGCGTCCTGGAGGGCCCCCAGCCGCACCCCCGCCTGGGCGGTGGCGGTGTCGTGGCCCAGGTGCTCGATGCGGTCGAGGTGTTCGGTGGACAGGAGCCAGCCCCCCCGCGGCACCGGGGCGGCGGTGGTGGAGGTGCGCGCGGCGGTGATGGTGAGGGGGATGCGGTGCCGCTGGCAGTGCCGCACCACCTCGGCCACCTCCTCGGCGGTGCGGGGGCGGACGAGCGCCTCGGCGTGGCCGCGCACATTGCTGGCGTCGGTGAGGTAGCCCTCGAGGACGGCAGGGTCGGTGACGGGCTCGATCACGGCGGGCTCCGGGGAGCCGATCCCGTAACGCCGGGAGGGCCGGGCGGGCTTGCCGGGGACGTCCCGGGTGGTCAGGCTGCGTCGGGAGGTGCCGTGCGCCCCGCCGTCCTGCTGCTGCTCGCCGCCTGCTCGGTCCAGACCGAAGATCCCGCCGCCGACGATGCGCCCGAGCGCCGTCCCGTCGCCGAGGTCGGGACGGATCCGCGGGTGACGGTGTGGCCCGGCGTCCGGCACGTGCCCGCCAACGGGCTCCGGTTCACGGTCGTCGTGCCCGAGCCGGTGGCGCTCGACGCCGACTTCGGGATCTACCGCGTCGATGGCGACACCCTGATCGAGGTCGAGGGGGCCCTGCCCGAGTGGCGCTGGAACGAGCCCCGCACCGAAGCCCGGCTGACGCCGCGGGGCCTGGACACGGGGGCCCCCTACATGCTGGTCATGGACCGGCTCCTCACGGACAGCGGGGTGTCGCTCGGCCCGGTGGGTCACCCCTTCCGGATGGTGCCGGCCGACACGAAGCCCCCCGACGGGCAGGGCCTGGCGGTCCTCGGCACGCCGGTCCCCGGGACCTCCGAGCCCCTGCGGATCCCGCTCCCCGAGGCGGTGGGTCGCGAGGCGGTCCACAAGCCCTCCGTCCTGGCGGGCGCCGATCCCTGGCCCGGGACATGGGCCCTCACCGATGACCAGGAGACCCTGGTCTTCACGCCGGCCGAGCCCTGGCCGGACGATCGCGAGGTGGTGGTGATGGTGGGCGCCGGCATCCGCGATCTGGGCGGCAACGAGCTCACCGGCCGCCCCACCGACCCCATCCGTCCCCGCGCCGAGGCCGGGTGACGTGCGGCCCCTCCGCATCCCGCTCCTGATCCTGCTGGTGGCGCTGCTGGCGGCCATCGGGGCCTGGTGGACCTGGCCCGAGCGGTGGACGGTCGAGGAGGAGGCGCCCGCCGAGCGGGTCCGGGTGGGCCAGGATCGCCGACCGCTGTGGGCCCGCCGCCGCTCCGGCGCCCCAGCCCTGCCCGAGGCGCCCTTCCCCCGGCCCGCGGCCAGCCAGGCCCCGGTGGAGGCCCCCGCCAGCAGCGATCTGGACACGGGCCTGCCCCGTCAGGGGGTGGCCCACCTGGTCGGCTACCTGGTCGACGACGCGGGGCGGGCGGTGTCCCGGGGATCGACCCATGCCGTCTGCACCACCCTGGACCCCGAGACCGGGGAACCGCTGATGGACGCCACCACCCATGACCGGGTGGACGACGGGGGCTGGTACACGCTGAAGGTCCGAGCCCCCGCACGCTGCACCCTGACCGGCTTCCGACCGGACGGCCTGCTCCGGGCCTGGGCGCCCGAGCAGGTCCTGTGGGTGGAGCCGGGGGAGTGGCTGGAGACCGACGTGGTGGTCCCTTCGAGCACCACCGGGGGCATCGGCATCAACCTCGACCGGCACCCGGAGGGCATCGAGGTCCTGCGGGTCCACGAGGGGACCCCGGCCTGGGAGGCGGGTCTGCAGGATGGGGACATCATCGTCGAGGTGGGTGGCGTGCCCGCGGTCGACCTGGACGTGGACGCCTTCACCCGCCGCGTGACCGGCGCGGTGGGCACCGAGGTCCGCCTCACCGTGCTCACCGAGGGGCCCGACGGCCCCGTCGAAGAGACCCACGCCCTGGAGCGTCGCTTCCTGGACGAGTCCTTGTTCCGGTAGCGTCCGGACGCCGGGCCGGTGTCCATCCCATCGTCCCCGCCTTGGAGCCCCCATGCCCCTCCGCCCCGCCCTCGTGGGCCTCGCGCTGCTCGCCGCCTCCCCATCCCACGCCGCCGAGGTGGACCTGGGGGTGGACGGCGACGTGGCCTTCGCCCTCGGCGACACCTTCGACGGGCCCGGCTTCGGGGGGACGCTCCACCTGGGGGTGG
The DNA here is from genome assembly GCA_964586865.1 of uncultured Enterobacteriaceae bacterium. Taxonomy (GTDB): domain Bacteria; phylum Myxococcota_A; class UBA796; order UBA796; genus REDI01. Next base: position 8,220 of record CAZPJM010000133.1, on the reverse strand, counting down.
GCCCCAACCCCATCGCCCTCGGCCCCTCGGCCCTGTCCATCCTCGTCGAGGGCGCCGGATCCTGGTGGCGCTTTCCCAAGGCGGACGAGCCCGACGTGGACCTGATCCGCACCACCGCCGGGGCCCGCTTCGTGTTCACCCCGGTCTGGCTGCGCAAGCCCGCCGACGAGGGCGGCCGGGGACGCGGCATCCGCCTGGACCTGCCTCTGGCGCTGCACGCCGGCGTCGGCACGCTCGACCAGGGGACGTCCTGGCGGCCCACCGCCGATGCTTCGCTGGGGGTGGCGGTGGGCTTCCTGCCCCTCGAGGTGGGCGTCCGCGTCGGCGTCGGTGCCATCGCCGCCTCCTCCGACCCGAGCCTGGACGATCCGTCGGGCACGGGCTGGGTCAACCTGGGCGTCGACCTGGGCGTGCTGTTCTGACGGCCCCCGGCGGGGCCCCCTCAGGTGAGGCGGTGCAGGCCGTCCTCGTCGGGGGCCTGGACCGGCCGTAGGGATCCGTCCTCGAGGACGCCGCCTTCGAGAGCGCCGTCGGGCCGCAGCAGCGCCAGGAGGACGGGGCCCGGGCGGGCCTGGCCCACCCAGCCGGCCAGCTCGAGGGCCAGCTCGGTGGGGGGCGGGTCCTTGCGCAGGTCGCGGCCCAGCCGGGAGAGGCCCCGGTCCACGTCGGCCGGGAGCGGGTCGGTGGCCGAGACCTGGACACTGAAGCTCTGTCGCGCCTTGCCCCGGCCCTTGGTGCCGGGCTGGGCATAGGACTGGACGAGCCAGGTGCCATCGACCGTGAACGTGTCGTCCTGATCGACCGTGTCGTCCTCGAAGTTGGTCACCCGCCACCGGAAGCCCCCGCGGTGGCCCTCGGGCGAGGTGCCCCACCCGGCCAGCAGCGCGGTGGCCGGCGCATCGGGTACCCGGGCGGTGGCCTCGAGTCGGATCTGCTCGGCGAGATCGGCCGGGTCCCGGGCGGTGCGTCCGGCCAGGGCCTCGCAGAGGCCATCGAGGACCTCGACCGGGCCGGCCCAGGTCAGCAGGCCGGGCGCCCCGCTGCGCTGGACCCGCAGGGTGCGGAGGGTGCCGCCGGGGGCATCGCTCACCTGGAGGAGCCAGGAGGGCGTGAGCACCGAGAAGGCCAGCGCCATCGCTGGCCTACTGGGGCGGCGGCGAGGAGTTGGGCTCGCCCGGGGTGGCGATGACCTGGTCGCGGAAGGCCGGGTGGATGGCGTCCGAGCCCTCGGCGGCGGTGCAGGTGTACCAGTTGGCCGGGTCGCTGCCGTCGCCCGGGTCGGCCTCGCGGCGCTCCATGCTGTGGGCGCGGCCCGACACCGGCCCGCCGGCGAAGGCGGCGCCACCGTCGCCCGCCACGTCCACCACGCGCCCGTTCGAGTCCTTCAGGAAGAGCTCGATGGCGGAGCCCTTCAGGTAGAGGCGGGCCTGGCGGTTGTCGTTGAAGCTGTTGAGGATCAGGTCGCCGGTGGTGATGGCGACGGGGTTGTCCTGGGGCTCGCCGTCCCGGTAGACCTCGGTGACGTGGTCCACGATGGTGAAGACCCCGTCGGGCGGGATGATGCTGCCGGGCGGGATCCCGACGACGAAGTCGTCGACGCCCGAGACGCTCCACATGTCGAGGCGCAGGGGCCGATCGGTGAGGTTGCGCAGCTCGATGAACTGGGCGAAGCCCTCCTCGTTGCCCTGGACCGGGGCGTCGGGGTCGGAGGGCTCGGTCAGGCCATACCAGAGGACCTCGTTGATGACGATGTCACCGGGCTCGATGACCTCCTTGCCCAGGCGCTCCGCCCGCTCCCGCTCGGCCTCGTCCCCGGGCTCCACCACCCAGGTCTCACCGATGTGGCGGCCGCTGTCCCAGAGGTAGCGGTAGTAGTCGTTGTACAGGTCGGCCACGCGGTCGCCGCGGAGCAGGACCAGGAACTCGTCGTTCGACAGGGTCGCCGAGGCCGACCAGTTGAAGGAGCCGGTGACGATCGTCTTCTCGATGTCCGGGTCCTCGGCGTAGGTGTCGATCATCATGGTCTTGCTGTGCAGGCGGCCACCGCCGGCCTGGTAGTCGCCGGGCTTCCGGTTCTGGTCGTTGCCGTCCATGCGCAGCGGGATGCCGGCCGAGAGCAGCCGGTAGGACTCGTGGTACTGGCCGTTGCTGTGGAGCTGGGACTGGTCGATGACCCCGCTGATGCCGTAGCGGGGGATCTCCCCGGCCACCTTCTCGGAGAGGTCGAAGCGGCGGCCGACCTCCTGGTGCTTGCGGATGTAGCTCGAGCCCAGGAAGTCCTGGGTGAAGGCGAAGATGGTGAAGTTGACCGACTCCTCGGCGCCGTCCACCACCTCGAGCATCCGCCCGAGGGTGTCCTCGTTGGGGCTGAACCAGACCTCGACCTCGGTGTCGCCGACCTGGTAGACGCGCCCATTGTCGATCTCGCGCTTCATGTAGCCGAAGAGGCCGTCGAACATCTGCTCGAACTCGGCCTTGAAGTCGGCGGCCACGCCCGGATGGTCCACCAGGATCATGTTGTTGCTGTTCTGGGTCATGTCCGACTTGGTCCAGTTCGCCGTGCCGATGAACACGAACCGGTCGTCCACGATCAGGAACTTGTTGTGCATGATGTGCTGCTGGTTGCCGATGCTCATCGGCACCTGGCGGTTCAGCATGCGCTGATAGCCCTCGTTGTACCAGTGGTCCGCGTCGCCCACCATCCGGACCCGGATGCCCCGCTCCCAGGCCATCTCGATGGCATCGACGATGTCGGGGTGGCTGAAGCCCATCACCGAGAAGTCGATGGTGGCCTCGGCGTTGTGGATGAGGTTCACCATCGCCCGGAGGCCGTCCGGGTTCTTCCAGAGGTTGTCCGGCCGGACGCCCGGGTCGTTGAAGTAGACGTCGACCTGACCGCCGATGGTGGCGTCCACGTCGGCGTCGTCGGGGGGCGCACAGCCGGCGGTGGACAGGGCCAGCAGGCCCAGGCCGGACATCCCGGAGAGGAGGCGGGTCACAGGCCCTCCACGGAGGCTTCGCGGTGCTGCAGGTAGAGGATCTCGAGCTCGCGGAGCTCGGGATTCAGGCTGTCGGGCTCGGCGGGACCGCCGTGGAAGGGGTCCTCGAACACCCACAGGACCCCGTCGATGAGCTGGTCGGTCACGACCTCGTCGCCGCGGAAGAGGCGCTCGGCCGAGTACAGGTCGTGCGACAGGAAGTAGGCCTTGGCCGGGTAGGTGTTGTCGTCGCGGGCCACGTCGTAGTCGACGAGGACGACGGTGGGGTTCCGCCCGCTGGTGGTGCGCCGCTTGATCACGTCGGGGGTGTCGCGCCGGAGCACCCGAGAGAGGGGCGGGCTCGAGGACTCGAAGCGCGGGCCGACGATGATCTCGACGTCGAAGCCCAGCTCGGCCTTGTCCTGCATGGCCTTGGTGAGCCCCTCGTTGGCCAGGTCGTCCGTCAGGACGCGCACGTCGCTGCGGGCGTTGTAGATGGCGTCGATGATGCGCTTCGTGATCCGCTCCTGGGGGCCGAACCACAGCTCCATCTGGGTGCCCGAGGCGATGGGGTAGAGCCAGCGCGGATCGGCCACCGACTTGGCCGTGTTGTCGAAGGCGGTGGTGGAGGTGGAGTCCGAGGCGTCGAAGCCGTTGCCCTGGAGCTGGTTGTGCTCCTTGAGCAGGTCGTCGGCCAGGTCCTGGCCCTGGCCCTCGACCAGCACCCGGGCGCCCTCGATCAGGCTGCCGAGCTCGTTGACGGCCAGGAAGTGGAGCTCGTCCACCACGATGAAGCTCGTGGACAGGATGGTCTCCTCGCTGGGCCAGGCGACGTCCCGGTTGGTGTTGAACTCGAAGTAGGCCAGGCCGTCGTTGGTGAGGCTCACCGGGATGCCCGCGTCGATGAGCGGGGCGATGGCGGGATCCTCGCGCTGGTCGTAGTCGGTGGTGACCTCGACGTCGATGCCCGCGTCGTGGGCGGCGAGGAGGGCGTCGGAGATGCGGGTGTCGTCGCCGTAGGGCAGGGCGACCCGGATGGTCCGGTCGGCCTCGTCGATGAGCTCGACCGCGGCGACGCCGACCTCGTCCGGGGTCACCACGCTCACGTCGGCCTGGGCGAAGAGGGTGTCGAGCTGGGGCTCGGCGCAGCCCGCGACGGCCACGACGGCGCCCACGAGAAGGGGGGTGCGCATCATTCCAGGGCTCCCGCGGCGAAGGATCCGGCGTAGTCGGGGCTGTTGGGGCGACCGGGGGAGGCGCCGGTGAAGCGGCGGCACTCGGGCAGCATGCGGTCGTTGTTGGGCACGTCCACCTCGGCGTCGGTGTAGTGGTGCCAGACGTGGGGCATGTTGCCGCGGGCGCCGAACATGATGTTGGCCATCTCCATGGAGCGGCTCACCACCAGGTCGTAGCCTCCCGCGAAGGGCGACATGGTGCGGTGGCCCGCGCCGTTGATCAGGCGCTCGTCCACATCCCGCAGGGTCAGATCGAAGCTGTCGTTGATGGGCAGCTCGAGGGTGGGCAGGACGATGTCGGGCTCGGGGAAGCAGCCGGTGGTCTTCTTGGCGATGAAGAGGTGGCCACCGACCTCGATCCGGTGGGGTCCGGCCGGGATCCGCCAGATCTTCTGGATGGCGCCGTCGAGCTCGATGTACCAGTTCGAGATGTTCAGGGGCCGGGCGCCCTCGTTGCGGATCTCGATGAAGATGTCCTCGGGGTCGTAGACGGACTCCCCGTCGACCTGCTTCACGGAGCCCGACCAGAGGACCTCGCTGATCTTGAGGTTGCCACGCTCGCCGTTCTCGCCGCCCTCGTCGAGGGCGTCGCGGTAGCCGACCTCGAGCGCCTCGTCCTCGGGCGCCGGGCAGCCGGCCAGCAGGAGCATCAGCAGGAAGGGGGAGCGCATCAGAACCTCACGTGGGCGCCGCCCCACATGCCCCAGGCCGGCGGCGCATCACCCGTCGCGGAGCCGAGCTGGGTGCCCGCCACCCGCGCGACCTCGATGTCGTAGTAGCGACCCGGCAGGAAGATAGCACCGGAAGCGTTGAACGACAGGGCCTCGGTGGTCTGGACCCAGACGTCCAGGTTGAGCTCCTGCCCGATGACGGTGCCGGCCCGCTCTTGGGCCGCGAACTCCTCGCGGGAGTAGCCGAAGGGCGGGTCCAGGGTGTCCAGGTTGCCCAGGTCGACAAAGCTGACGGCCGTGTCCTGCAGGAAGAGGAAGCTGCCGAGGACGGTGAGCGGGCCCAGGTCCACCACGCCGGCTCGGGCGTGGATGACCCGGGTGCCGGCGATGCGGTCGGGCTGGTGCAGGTCGTTCGAGACCCCCGACCAGCCCAGGTAGGCGGTCGGGTGCAGGCCCAGGTAGCGGTTCGCGATGAGGCCGGGGAGGTGGCGGCCCTTCATGCCCACATAGCCGTGGCTGTACTGCATGCCGTCCTCGGCGTAGGCGGCGCCGAGGCTCTCGAAGTACTGGAGCTGCGCGGTGAGGCCGCCCTCGTCCTCGTCGGGCTCCAAGACCACGCCGGCCCCCCAGGCCGCGCCGGTGGTGTCGACGTCGCGGGCCACCTTCTCCTTGCGATCGATGCCGGTGCTGCCCTCGAGCTGGGCGTAGGCGGCCAGGCGCCCGAAGGAGGCCTGGGCCCGGAGGCCGCCGTTGGCGATCCAGTCGTTGTCGGCGAAGTTGCCCAGCTCGCCGGCGTAGCTGATGTCGGCACCGGTGCCCGGGGTGCCGTCGCGGCGCGCCCCACCCGCGCCGACCGCGGTGAAGAAGCCGTAGGCGGTCACCTCGACCGGCAGGCCCTCGCGCTGGAGCCGGAAGACGCCGCCGTGGCGCAGGGTGCGGTTGCGCCCGCGGAAGTTCCACGGGCTCGAGGTGGACTGGGAGATGTAGCCGACGAAGTTGATGTCGTCGGCATTGGGCGTGCTGGCCATCACGTCGACGGGCACCAGGGTCAGCGAGCCCACGCCGCCCAGCGGGATGTCCACCCGGACCATGTCGTTGATGTCGGCCCAGATGTAGTCCCGGGTACCCGCGATGCCGCCCAGCTCGAAGGGCTGCCGGCCCAGGCGGAAGTGCACACCGTCATCGCCCCAGGGGTGCCAGTCCACGTAGGCGCTCGTGAAGTAGACCCAGCCGCCGAAGGCGTTGGTGCCGCCGAGCTGGTCGGTCCCCCACAGGCCACGGTGGTTGGCACCGATGGTCATGGAGAGGGTCTCGTCGACCTCGTACGCCAGGTCGATGCCGATGCCGAGGAAGCTCACCCCGGTGCGATCGTCCGAATCGAAGATGGCCTGGTCCCCCGACTCGTCGAGGCGGCGGAAGTCCAGGTTGTTCATCTCGTGCCACTCGAGATCGAAGGTGACCGAGGCCTCCAGCCGCTCCACGATCTTCTGGAGGGGGGCCTCGTCCTTCTGGTACTCGAGGTCGTCGCGGTCGAGCTGGTCGACAGCGGCGGTCTGGTCCTGATCGTCGTCTTCGTCCTCGGCAGCGAGGGCCAGGGCGGGGAGCAACAGGACGGGCGCAAGCCCGGTGAGGCGGAGCAGGTGGGCCATGGGAGGACTCCCGTTGGGGGGGCGACCCGGCCGGGAGCCGGCCGAGGCCGCGCACGTGGGGGGCTCAGGTGTCGGGGCAGGCGTCGCCGGGCTCGATGACGGCGATCTGCCCGATCCGCATGATGACGATGCTGTACTCGCTGAAGCTGTAGAGGACCGGGCCGGTGGCGCAGACGGTCTGGCCGACCTCGGGGTAGGCCCGGCGACGGTTCATCTGGGCGTCCAGGTTCAGCAGCACCTCGGCGCCGTCGTCGGTGCGCAGCACCAGCTCGCCGAAGGTGTCGGGACCGGCCTCGATGACGCCGCGCACCCGGCGGACCCTACCGATGTCGTCCTGGTCGAGGCCGTCGTTGGCCCAGGCGTAGCGGACCGGTCGGGCCTCCCGGGAGACCTCGAGGACGTCGTGGGCGTAGATCATGTCCATGCCGAAGTTGGTGCGGACGGCCCGCACCCGGAGCCGGACCCGGTCCCCCACGTCGAAGTGGGCCACGCGGGTGTCGCCGACGATGAACATCCCACCGGTGTCATCCTCGATGAACCAGTTGCCGTAGTACTTCTCCTCGCCCCGGTTGCACCCGTCGAGCTTCATGTACCAGCGCGGGTGCAGGGTCACGATGCCCTCGATCTCCACCGGCAGATCGCCGCTCACGCCCACGTCGCAGTCCTCCTCGCCGAAGGCGTCGCCGGGGGCGTAGACGGTTCCGTCGGCAGGCAGGACCGGGTCGAGGGCCTGGGCGATGCCCACCCCGTCGCCGGGCAGGTCCCCGTAGGCCGACTCGGTCCACCGGATGGTCTCCTGGACCTCGAGCGGCTCGGCCGGGGTCCACCAGTCGCCCGTGTCCTCGAGGGGCTCGGGATCCCCGCTGCAGGCTGCGAGCCCGAACAGGGTGGTGAGGGCCAGACCGCGCATCAGAACACCTCCACCCACTTCTCGTCGGCGTCGTTGGGGCCGTCCAGGTTGATCTGGAGGTTGCCCTGGAAGAGGCGGGGCACGCCGATGAGCTGCACGCAGTCACCCTCGACGAAGTCCCCATTGGCGAAGAAGGCCCGCATGGTGAACGAGGCCTGACCCTGCTCGACCGTGTAGCAGTCGAAGCTGCTGCCGCACTCGCCGTCGACGCTCACCACCTCGCCGAAGGTCCGGACCATGGCGCGGCCGTGGTCCTCGTAGGTGATGGGCGAGCCGTCGGTGATGTCGAAGTGGAAGACCCGCTGCTGCGGATCGTCGAGGACCTGGAAGTTCTGGACGCCGGTGATCTGGAGGTTGCCGAAGAAGTTGTTCACCTCGGTGACCTCGAAGGAGACCGTGTCGCCGGGCTCGAGGCGGATGAGGGGTTCGGCCGGCAGCACCCGGAAGGTCTCGGCGAAGGCGGTGCTGTCGGCGAGGAAGAAGGAGCCGGTGGACTGGTCGGAGGGGGCGAAGCTCACCGAGGTCACCACCGCGCCGGTGACGGCGAGGGGCGGGTCCAGGAGGGCGCTCTCGCCCTCGGTGGTGGGGGTGGCATCGATGACGGCCTGCAGGCCGGCGTCGCTGTAGGCGTTCTGGTTGGTGGTCAGGTCGCCGGACGAGAGCTGCCCGGTGAAGGTGCCATCCCAGACGTCGGCACAGTCGAAGTCGGTGTCCGTGTCGGAGTCGGTGTCCGTGTCGGTGTCCGTGTCGGTGTCGGTGTCGGTGTCCGTATCGGTG
>CAZPJM010000132.1:0-13051 GCA_964586865.1 uncultured Enterobacteriaceae bacterium | reverse complement strand
GGAGGGGTGCGCCCGGAGGGGGGTGGGCGTCCCGGGGAGGGACACCGCGAGGGCCCCTCGTTTGTACCGGGCCCGGCGACGGGGATCAAGGGGCCGAGACGGGTTTTCGATCGCCGCGGTCCACGAGGCGCCCCGGCGCGGATCCCCCGCGCCCCGCTTCCCTCACCCGCCCGGCACCCGCTCGGCCTCCATCCGGTGCGCCCCCGCGAGGATCCGCTCGCACAGGGTGCCGAAGTCCATGCCGACCTGGGCGGCGGCCATGGGGGAGAGGCTGGTGGGGGTCATGCCCGGCAGGGTGTTGATCTCGAGGAAGATCACCCGGCCCTGCCCGTCGACGATGAAGTCGGAGCGGGTCAGGCCGCGGCAGCCCAGGGTCTGGAAGGCCGCGCGGGCGGCCCGGCTGGCCGCGTCGGCGACCTCGGCGGGGATGGCGGCGGGCACCTCGTAGAGGGTGCGCCCCTTGGTGTACTTGGCCTCCAGGTCGAAGAAGCCGGAGGCGGGGCGGATCCGGACCACCGGGAGGGCATCGCCGTCGAGGACCGCCACGGTGATCTCCTCCCCCTCCACGAAGGCCTCGACGAGGGCCACCGGGTCCAGGGCGAGCGCCTCGTCGAGGGCCCGGTGGAGATCCTCCATGGTGGTGGCCTTGCGGATCCCGATGGAGGAGCCCCCCACCGCCGGCTTGATGACCGCCGGCAGGGGGAGATCCTCGGGCCGTGGCCCGCCCCGCCGAACCACCCGATCCTCGGCCAGCCGGACGTGGGGGTGGCCCCGGAGGGCCCGCTTGGTGGCGGCCTTGTCCATGGCCACGGCCGAGGCCCGGACCCCCGAGCCCGTGTAGGGGATCCCCATCACCTCGAGGAGGCCCTGGACGCAGCCGTCCTCGCCGAAGCGGCCGTGGAGCGCGATCCACGCCACCTGGACGCCGGCCTCGCGCAGGCGGGCGGGCAGGTCGCGATCCACGTCGACCTCGACCACGTCATGACCGCGCTCGCGCAGGGCCCGGGCCACGGCAGCCCCGCTCTGGAGCGAGATGTCGCGCTCGGTGGAGAGTCCACCCTTCAGGACGCCGATCCGTGGGCTCATGGGGTCCTCTCGGCAGGGCCGCGCCGGCCCGCCCACGAGAGCGTGGACGCGAGCGTGACGCCCCGCAGCTTCTTGACCCGCTCGCGGGTCGAGGTGTGCAGCAGCTCCAGGTCGGCGGCGGTCCCGCCCCCCAGGTTGACCAGGGTCTCGGGGGACTGGACCGGGATCTGCCAGCCCCGCAGCCGGACGCCGGGCGCGCCGACCCGGGAGAGCTCCTCGGCCGGGGTGCCCCGGGCCAGGGGAGCCCAGCGCGAGGGCAGGGCCCGGGCTCCGGCGAGGGCCTCCCGGGTGCGGGCGCGGATCGCGTCGGGAGCGTCGGGCGTGCCGCGCAGGACGGCCCCCGCCACGAGCCGGGCCTTGAGGGCGCGCTCGGGCGGCGTGTCCCGGACCTGGCCGCGACGCCAGGCCCGGATGTGGACCACCCGTCCGTCGAGGGCTGGATCCTCGGCCCGCACGGCCCCGCCCAGGCTCCCGGGGACCCGGGCGAGCCCCTCGAGGCCGGCCAGGCCCAGGACCGCCGCCGCCCAGGCCACGGTGGCCCCCGGGGTCCCGGCCCCCACCCGGAGGAGCTCTCCGTCCGCCTCCACCCCGACGAAGCCCACGCCGAGCCGGATGACGGCCCGGTCGCTGCCCCCGTCGCGCCAGGCGGTCCGGGTGCCGGCGCCCACCACGCGCCAGCGCAGGTCATGGGCGTCGATCCAGGCCAGGGTGGCCGGCAGGGCCTCGGGGTCGTGGACGTGGAGCAGGACCGGGCAAGGCCCGCCGGTGCGCAGGGCGGTCCACCGGGCCAGGCGGGCTCCGCGGGTGGCCACCACCCCCGCCGGAAGGGCGTCCACGTCGAGGCCGGCGGGCGCCGCCACCATCACCTTGGCGCTCCCAGCAGCGCATCGCAGACCTTGTTCACGTTCCCGGCGCCCAAGGTCACGACGCAGTCCGTCTCGCCGACCGTGGCCCGGAGGTGGGAGGCGGCGGCGTCCAGGTCGTCCACCACCACCACGCCACGGTGCCCCCGGTCCCGGAGGGCCTGCCCCAGGTGGTGGTGGTCGATCCCTGGGATGGGCGCCTCGCCGGCGGGGTAGACCGGGCACACCACCACCTCGCTGGCCCGGTTGAAGGCGGCGCAGAAGGCGTCCCACAGGTGCTGCACCCGGCTGTAGCGGTGGGGCTGGAACACGGCGACCAGCCGCCGGTCGGGGAAGGCGGTCTCGGCGGCCTGGAGCGTGGCCTCGATCTCGACCGGATGGTGGCCGTAGTCATCCACCAGCACCGCCCCGGAGACCTCGCCCCGGACGGTGAAGCGCCGCCGCACCCCCGTGAAGCCGTCGAGGGCCTCGCGGACGGTGGTGAAGGCCACCTCCAGCTCCATGGCGGCGGCGATGGCGCCCAGGGCGTTGGCCACGTTGTGGTCCCCCGGCATCCCCAGGCTCACGTCGCCGAGGAGCAGCTCGCGGTAGTGCACCCGGAAGGTGGTCCGCAGGCCCTCGGTGCGGACCCGGCTCGCCCGGTAGTCGGCGTGCCGCGCGAAGCCGTAGGTGACCACCCGGCGCTCCACCTCGGGGATCATGGCCTGGACCACGGGGTGATCGGTGCAGAGCACCGCGAAGCCGTAGAAGGGCACCTTGCGCACGAAGTCGAGGAAGGTGGACCGGAGCTGCTCGAAGGAGCCGTGGTGGTCCAGGTGCTCGGGATCCACGTTCGTCACCAGCGCGACGGTGGGGGCCAGGTGCAGGAAGCTGCCGTCGGACTCGTCGGCCTCGGCCACAAGGTAGTCGCCCTGCCCGAGCCGGGCGTTGCTGCCCCCCAGGCTGTCCACCCGGCCGCCGATGACGATGGTGGGGTCGAGCCCCCCGGCCCCCAGGCAGGTGGCCAGCATGCTGGTGGTGGTGGTCTTGCCGTGGGTGCCCGCGACGGCGATGCCGTGCTTGAGGCGCATGAGCTCGGCCAGCATCTCGGCCCGGCGAATCACCGGCACCAGCCGCTCCCGCGCGGCGCGGACCTCCACGTTGTCCTCGCCCACGGCGGTGGAGCGCACCACCACGTCCGCCTCGCCGATCTGGTCCGGGTCGTGCCCGATGAAGACCGTCGCACCCAGACCCTCGAGCCGCTGCACGGCCTCGCCCCGCTTCAGGTCGCTGCCGGTGACGGTGAAGCCCAGGGTGAGAAGCACCTCGGCGATGCCGCTCATGCCGATTCCGCCGATCCCGACGAAGTGGATGGTGCGGATCTTGCCGCGGAACATCATGAGAGCACCTCGGAGGGATCGGGGAGGGGGTCGTCGGCCTCGCCGGCCGGCGCGGTCTCCATGGAGACCCGCAGCAGCAGGCCCACCGCGAGGAGGTGGGCCACCACCGCGCTGGCCCCGTAGCTCATGAAGGGCAGGACCAGCCCCTTGGCCGGCATCCAGCCCACCACCACCCCCAGGTTGATGACAGCCTGGGAGGCCAGCAGGGTGGTCACGGCCGCCGCCACCAGGGTGCCGAAGAGGGTGCGGGAGCGGGCCGCGATGCCGAAGCCGCGCCACACGAAGACCAGGTACAGCCCGACCAGCACGATCCAGCCCACCGCCCCGAGCTCCTCGCCCACCACGGCGCTGATGAAGTCGGTGTGGGCCTCGGGCAGGTTGCCGCGCTGGGCCACCCCGCTGGCCAGGCCCTGGCCGTACCAACCGCCGCTCGCCATGGCGATCCAGCCCTGGATGACCTGATAGCCGGAGGTATCCGGGTAGCTCATGGGGTCGAGGAAGGAGGTCAGTCGCTCCACCCGGTAGGGCGCGATGACGGCGCCCACGGACAGGAGCACGCCCCCGAGGACGCCGAGGGTGGTCACCCAGCCCCAGTGCAGCCCCGCGATGACGAGCATGAGGAAGACCAGGACGGAGGTGACCACGGTGGTGCCGAAGTCGGGCTCGAGCATGAGCAGCACGATCATCGGGAGCACGATGGCGAGGGCGGGCACCACCACCCCGAGGAGATCGCTCAGCCGCCCCTCGTTGGCGGCCAGGTAGTGGGCCATCACCAGGATGAGGCCCAGCTTGGCGAACTCGGAGGGCTGGAGGTGGATCCCCCCGAGGGAGATCCAGCGGGTGGCGGCGTAGGCGGTGTGCCCGAGGGGCGTGAAGACCAGCATGAGGCCCACCAGGCCGGCCAGGTAGGCGGGCCAGGCCGCCCGGCGCAGCCAGGTCCAGGGCGTGAGCACCACGGCGGTGGCCAGGGTCAGCCCCCCCACCACGCCCGCCCCCTGCCGGAGGATGTAGTGGAAGGGGTCGGTGTAGCGCTGATCCGCCACCAGCGACGTCGCCGACAGGATCATGAGCAGGCCATAGCCGAGGAAGAGCACCACGGTGCCGAGCAGCCACCAGTCCAGCCGGCGCACGGCGGCCAGCGGGGAGGGGCGCTCCGGATCCGGGACGGCGGGGAGGGCCGTGCTCATGGGGACTCCTGGCGGGCCTGGTCACGGAAGCAGCGACCGCGGTGGGTGAAGTCGTCGAAGGCGTCGAAGCTGGCTCCCCCGGGGGAGAGGAGGACGGCATCCCCCGGCCGGGCCAGGGCGCGGGCCCGGGTGACGGCCTCGCGCAGGGTGGCCACCACCGGCACCTCGATGCCCGCCTCGGCGAGCTCCCGGGCGATGGCGGGCCCCGATGCACCGAAGGCCAGGACGGCCCGATGCCGGGCCAGCGCGGGGGCGAGGGGCGCGAAGCGGTCGCCCTGCTTGGCCTGCCCCCCCAGCAGCACCACCGCCGGCCGGTCCAGCCCGGCCACGCCCACGCGGGCAGCGGCCACGTTGGTGGCCTTGGAGTCGTCGATCCAGACCACGCCGTCGGCCTCGTGCACCACCTCCATCCGGTGGGGCAGCCCCTCGAGCCGGGTGAGGCCCTCCCGCACCGCGGGGAGGGACGCGCCCACCGAGAGGGCCAGGGCCGAGGCCAAGGCGGCATTCTCGCGGTTGTGGGCCCCGGGGACGGGAACCCCGGAGAGATCCAGGCGTACCGGACCGTCGTCCGTGTCCAGCAGCGCCTCGCGGCCCTCCACGCGCAGCCCCGGCGCCCCGTGGATCCACCGGCGGCGCCCCGCGCCCACGCCCTCCATGGCCGCCCGGAGCTCGGGGGGCCCGGTGGGGACGAAGGCCACGTCCCCCGGACCCTGATGGCGGAGGATCCGCGCCTTGGCCTCGGCATACGCCTCGAAGGTGCCGTGGCGCTCCAGGTGGTCCGGGGTCAGGTTGAGGATGGCGGCCGCCCGGGGGGCCAGCGGCCCGGCCCGCAGGAGCTGGTAGGAGCTGCACTCGAGGACCACCCGATCCACGTCCAGGGGGGTGCCGGGCTGTCGCGGGAGGGCGCCACACAAGGGATCACCCAGGTTGCCCCCCACGAAGCACCGCAGGCCGGCCCCGCGCAGGAGCTGGCCGGCGAAGGCGGTGACCGTGGACTTGCCATTGGTGCCCGTGATGGCCACCACCGGCAGGTCGGGGGCGTCGCGCTGGAGCAGGGAGACCCCCAGCCCCAGCTCCCCCACCACCGGGATGCCAGCGGCCTCGGCCGCGCACACATCGGGCTGGGTGTCGGGGACCCCGGGCGAGACCACCACCAGCTCGGCCCCGAGGAAGGTGTCGCGGCGGTGCGGGCCCAGCTCGAGGTGCACCCCCCGGAGGGCCCCGGCCGGATCCGAGAGCTCGGTGCGCGTGTCCACCCCCGTCACCCGGGCGCCGCGGTCGCGCAGGAGCGCCGCCGCCGCCTTGCCCGAGGCGCCCAGACCCACCACCACGACCCGCCGGCCCGCCACCTCCATCAGCGCACCTTCAGGGTGGAGAGGGCCACGAGCGCCAGGACGATGCTGATGATCCAGAAGCGCACGATGATCTTGGGCTCGGACCAGCCGAGCTTCTCGTAGTGGTGGTGGATGGGCGCCATCTTGAAGATCCGCTTGCCGGTCAGCTTGAAGCTGCCCACCTGCAGGATCACGCTCAGCGCCTCCAAGACGAAGATCCCGCCCACCACCGCCAGCAGCAGCTCGTGCTTCGTGAGCACGGCCAGCAGCGCCAGGGTGCCGCCCAGCGAGAGGCTGCCCGTGTCACCCATGAAGATGCTGGCCGGATAGGCGTTGTACCAAAGGAATCCGAGCCCGGCCCCCACCAGCGCGAAGGCCAGGATGGTCAGCTCGCCCGCGTTCTCCACGTAGAGGATGTCGAGGAAGGCGGCGAACTCGCTGTGGCCCGAGAGGTAGGCCAGCAGCCCGTAGGTGGCCCCCACCGTCATGGTGGGCCCGATGGCGAGGCCATCCAGGCCATCGGTGAGGTTGACCGCGTTGGACGCCCCCACCAGGATGAACAGGGCCCCCGCCGGATACAGCCACCCGAGCCAGTCGGGGGCCCCGGTCCACAGCTCGGCGAAGTCCAGCACGAAGGCCGAGGACTTGACGAAGGGCAGGGTCATGGTCGCGTCGATGACCCCGGTCCCGTAGGCCCAGCCGAGCACGCCCCCGCCGATGAGCACCTGCAGGGCGAGCTTGTAGCGACCGGGCAGGCCCGCCGCGCTCTTGTAGAAGACCTTGCGCCAGTCGTCGTACAGCCCGATGGCGCCGTACCCGACCAGGACGGTGAGCATCATCCAGGTCAGGGGCACATCGAGGCGCGCCCACAGCAGGACCGCCGCCACCACCCCGATCAGCATGGGGATGCCGCCCATGGTGGGCGTGCCGACCTTGGTGAGGCGGTGGGACTCGGGGCCGTCGTCCCGGATGATCTGGGCGACCTTTCTCGAGCGCATCCAGCGGATGAAGGCCGGAAAGGCCAGGTAGGCGATCAGCAGGGCCGTCACCACGCCCCAGGCGGTCCGGAAGGAGATGTAGCGGAAGACGTTGACGCCGGGCACCACGTCGGAGAGGAGCGGCATGAGGTGGTAGAGCATCAGCGCCCCTCCGGGGTTTCGTCCTGCAGCGCGTGCAGGACCCGTTCCATGGCGATGCTCCGGCTGCCCTTGACGAGCAGGCGGTGGTCGGGGCCGAGGGTGCCGCGCAGGGCGGCGCCGGCGGCCTCGGGGGTGTCGAAGACGCGGGCGCCCGGGGCGGCCCCGGCGGCGGCAGCCATGCGGGGCCCCACGAGGACGATCCGGTCCAGGCCGAGGCCTGCGGCGTGGGAGAGGACCTGGCGGTGGAGGGCCTCCTCCTCGGCGCCCAGCTCGAGCATGTCCCCCAGCGCCGCGACCCCCCGGCCCCCCAGGGCGCCGAGGGTGTCCAGCGCCGCCTGCATCGACAGGGGGTTGGCGTTGTAGGCGTCGTTGAGCACGAGGGTCCCCCCGCCGAGGCGCTCGATGCGCTGCCGCAGGCCGACGGGCTCGTAGGCGGCCATGGCGGCGGCGGCCTCCCCGGCCGGGACCCCGGCGGCGAGGGCGCAGGCGAGGGCGGCGGTGGCGTTGACGGCGAAGTGGGTGCCGAAGGCCGGCAGCTCGACGGTCACCTCGCCCTCGGGGGTGGCCACCCGGGCGGTGGTGGTGAGGGCGTCCGGGTCGAGATCCACGTGGATCAGCCGTACGTCGGCGTCCTCGGCCCGGCCGAACCGCAGGGCCCGCTGCCCCGCCCCCGGCCGCCGGTCGCGCAGCCAGGGATCGTCGGCGTTGACGACGAGGACGTCGCCCGGACCGGCCGTGTCGAAGAGGGCCCCCTCCTCGGCGGCGACCCCCTCGATGCCGCCCAGCCCGTCCAGGTGCTCGTGGGCGACGTTGACCACGAGCCGGATGGAGGGGCGGGCGATCCCGCTCAGGAAGGCCACCTCGCCGGGACTGTCGGTGCCGAGCTCGACCACCAGGGCGGCCGCGTCCGCGGGCGCCGCCAGGAGCGTCATCGGGACCCCCAGGTGGTTGTTCAGGTTGCCCGACGTCTGGTGCACCCGCCCGAGGGGGGCCAGGGCGCACGCGATGAGGGCCCGCGTGGTCGTCTTGCCCGAGGATCCGGCGACGCCGACGATGGGGAGCCGGCCCGCCAGGTTGTCCACCACGGACCGGGCCAGGTCCTGCAGGGCGACGGTGGTGTCCGCGACGTGGATCAGCCCCCGGTCCCAGGTGCCCAGGTCGAGATCGTCCGGGATGCGGCTCACGATGACGCCCACCGCCCCACCCTCGCGGGCCGCCCGCAGGTAGTCGTGCCCATCGAACCGCGCGCCGACCAGGGCGAGGAACCACGCGCCACCCAGATCGAGCCGGGTGTCGGTGAGGACCGGACCGCAGCGGGGCACCTCCCCGGCGTCGCGCGGACCCGCCCGGACCAAGCGGCCGCCGGTGGCCGCGGCGATCAGCGCGTCATTCAGCAGGTGACCGTGGGGCTGGCCGATCCGGGGCCGCTGCGCATGGCCACCCATCGCGGCCATCACCTCGAGGAGCCGGGCCAGGCGCCCGAGGGCCCCCTCCGCCACCTCCACATCGTCGAAGGGGATGGTCGTCCCGCCGATCTGCTGGGTCTTCTCGTGGCCCTTGCCGGCGATCAGCACGACGTCGTCACCCCGCCCCACACCCTCGTCAGGATGGAAGGCGTCGTGCGTCACGGCGAAGCGGATGGCCCTGGCCCGGTCGGGGATGGACGAGATCCTGCGGGGCGCGCGGCGCTGGACGTCTTCCGTGCCGGCCCGGATGTGGGCGAGGATCGCATCCGGGTCCTCGCTGCGCGGGTTGTCGGAGGTCAGCACCACCCGATCGGCCAGCTCGGCGGCCACGCGGCCCATGGGGGCACGCTTGCCCGGATCCCGGTCGCCGCCGCACCCGAAGACGACCACCAGCTGCCCCCGCGGTCCCACCAGGGGGCGGAGGGCGCGGAGGGCGGCGTCGAGGGCATCGGGGGTGTGGGCATAGTCGACGAACACCGCCGGCAGGCGCGACGCATCGGGCGGGCCGGGCCGGGGCACGCCGAGCCCCACCCGCTGCAGGCGCCCGGGCACGCCGGGGACCGCCCCGAGGCCGCGGGCCGCCTCGTCCCAGGCCAGCCCCAGGGTGCGCAGGGCGCCGAGGGCCGCCACCGCGTTCAGCGCATTGAAGGCCCCGACGAGCCGGGTCTCGAGCAGCACCGGCTCGGCGCGAGCGGGGACCCGCACCGCCACCCGCTGGCCCACCTCCGAGAGGGCGACCTGGACGATCCGCAGGTCACAGCCCTCGGAGAGCCCGTACAGCCAGCGATCCTCCGGCGGGCGCATGGCCGGCCAGGCCGGGTCGTCGCCGCACAGGAGAGCCCGCGGCATCCCGCCGGGGGCCCGCAGACGTGCCTGGTCGAAGAGGAGGGCCTTGGCCGCCGCGTAGCCGTCCATGTCGCCGTGGAAGTCCAGGTGGTCCCGCCCGAGGTTGGTGAACACGACGGTGTGGAAGGGCAGCGCATCCACCCGGCGCTGGACGAGGGCGATGCTGGAGGCCTCCACGAAGGCCGCCTCGACGGCGTCCGACCGCATCTCGGCCAGCAGCCGGTGCAGCTCGGGGGCCTCGGGGGTGGTGAGTCCGGTGGGCCGCTCCTCGTCCCACCAGGCCGCGCCGAGGGTGCCGATCCGCCCGCCCCTCCGCCCCAGCGCCGCCAGCGCCCCCTCGCACAGGGAGGTCACGGTGGTCTTGCCATTGGTGCCCGTCACGCCCACCACGGGCAGGTGGGCCGCCGGGAAGCCCGCCACCGCGGCGGCGGCCTGTGCCAGGGCCTCCCGGGTGTCCCGCACCCGGATCCACGGCACGCGGGCGGCCTCGGGCGCCTCCTCGACCAGGGCTGCCCCCGCGCCCAGGCCGGCCACGAAGGCATGGCCATCCACCCGCTCGCCGCGGACCGCCACGAACAGCACACCCTCGCCAGCCTCCCGGGAGTCGCGGGTGACGCGGCGGACGTCTACGTCGGTGAGGCCGTGGACCTCGAGGGGATCCACGTGGTCGAGCAGGTCGGCGAGGCGCATGGGGCGGGCGGGGGGAGGAGCCGTGGAGGAGGCCCGGTGGCCATCGCGGGGAGGAGCCCCGCGGGGGACAGCCGGAGGGGGAGGCGGGACAGCCCGAGGAGCCGGAGGGGCCGGAGGGACCGGAAGGCAGGGACGGCGGGAGGGGCGACGAGGCGGTCGTGGGCGGAGGAGGCCGGTTCACCGACACGCCGCCCGGACCTCCGTCCTACCACCCGCCGGCCACGCGCGGCAAGCACGCCCGGCCCGGATGACCGATGCCTTCCCCTGTGGCATGCTGCAGGCCCTCCTCCCGGAGGGACCGATCCGCGGCTGGCTTCCATGCCGCCAAGCCACCATCGACGTCAGGAGCCAGGTACACCGACGTGGAGGCGGTGATCGAGGGATCACCGGGGACCTCCAGGGCGGGCGCCGGGCCGGACCCCGCGCCCCGGGAGGGGCGTCGTCGAGGGAAGGACACCAGCCGCGGATCGGGTTCGGGGGGAGAGCTTCGGGACCTCCTACTGGAAGGTCAGGTGGACGCGATCGCCCGCCGGGAGGCGGGCGCCGGGTGGGGGCTCCATGCGCGCGAGGCGCCCGGAGCCCTGGACGGAGAGGGCCAGGCCGGTGCCCTCGAGGGCCGAGAGGGCCTCGCGGACGGTGTGGCCGGTCAGGTCGGGCAGGACCCACGCCCCCTGGTCGAAGGAGGCCGCGGGGGCCGCCGCGAGAGGCTCGGCGGACGGGGCGGCAGACACCTCGGGCTCGGGCTCGAGCAGCGCCGGATCCGGGGGGACCCCCAGGTGGCGGAGGGCCCGCTCGCCGATCTCGGCGAAGGCGGGGGCAGCCACGATGCCGCCATAGCGGCTGCCCTTCCGGGGCTCGTCCACCAGCACCACGATGGCCAGCTCGGGCGCGTCGGCGGGCAGGAAGCCGATGAAGCTGCCGATCCGCCCGGCGCCGTAGCCGCCGTTCTCGGGCTTCTGGGCGGTGCCGGTCTTGCCGGCGACCCGGTAGCCGGGGATGGCGGCGCGGGTGGCGGTGCCCCCGGCCTCGGTGACGCTCACCATGGCCTCGGTGACCGCCCGCGCCGTCGACGCCGAGACCACGCGGCCGGCCACCTCGGGCTCGGTGACCCGGGCCGGCACGCCGTCCTCGTCGATGATGCGCGTGACGAGCCGCGGTCGCATGCGCACGCCGTCGTTGGCGATGGCGGCCGTGGCGTAGGCGAGCTGCAGGACCGTGGCGGTGGTGCCCTGGCCGAAGGCGGTGGTGGCGAGCTCCACCGGTCGGATGGTCTCGGCGGGGCGGATGAAGCCGGTGCGCTCGCCGGGCAGCTCGACACCCAGGCGATCCCCGAAGCCGAAGCGCCGCAGGTAGTCCAGGTAGACCGGCGCCGTCAGGTCGAAGGCGAGCTTCACCGAGCCGATGTTGCTCGAGTACTTGATGACGTCCCGGACCGGGATGACGCCCTTGGGGTGGTCGTCGTGGATGGTGGCGCCGGGGACCCGCCAGGCACCGTTCTCACAGTCCACCGGGGTATCGAGGCTGACCAGGCCCTCCTCGATGGCGGCGGCGGCCACGAAGGGCTTGAAGACCGAGCCAGGCTCGACCGCGTCCATGACCACGCGGTTGCGCTGGGGCGCCGGGTCGGGGGTGAGGGCGTTGGGGTTGTAGGTGGGGGCGTTGGCCAGGGCGAGGATGTCGCCCGTGCCCACATCGACCACGACAGCCATGGCGGCCACCGGGTCGTGGCGCTCCATGACCCCGGCGAGCGCCTGCTCGGTGATGTGCTGGATCTGCCGGTCGAGGGTGAGGTGGACGTCCATGCCGGCGCTGGTGCCGCGGTCCACCTCGCGCAGCCGGTCCACGTCGAGGCCCTTGCGGTCCCGGCGCCGCTGGAGGAGCACCGAGGAGCCGCGGAGGTCGTCGTCGAGGGCGTGCTCCACGCCGGCGCGCCCGTGGCCCTGTCCGTCCACGAAGCCCAGCACGTGGGCCGCGAGCGATCCCTCGGCGTAGTAGCGGCGCTGCGCCGACTCGACCCACAGCGCCTCGTCGTCCAGCTCCACCACCTCCGAGGCCAGGGCCGGGTGCACCCGGGTGGCGAGGCGCGCATAGCGACGCTCGCCCTGCATCTTGGCGGCGACGGCCTCGACCGGCTGACCCAGCATGCGGGCGACCCGCCGGGCCAGCCCCGGCGCCTCCACCTCGTCGACGCGGGCCGGATCCACCACCACATTGGGCGTGGCTACCGAGGTGACCAGCCGGTGGCCGTGCCGATCGAAGATGCTGCCCCGCCGGGCCTGCAGCGTCATCTGCTCCCACCGCTGCTTGCCGCCCCGGTCGATGACCTCGGGGTCGGGCGCCACGCAGAGCTGGACCGCCCGCCCGCCGATGGCGGTGAGGGCCACGCCGAACAGTCCGGCGAGCAGCCAGACCCGCTGCCGGGCCCGGGCCATGACCCGGCGGTGGGGCTCCACCTGGCGGTCCACCGTGGGCACGCGGATCCGGGGGGCCGTGGGGGACCCGCTGCGCCGCCGTCCCGGGTCGGTCGACCTCATGGATCCTCCCGGAGGTGGACCACCGGCGTGTCGGCCGAGGCGCCGAGCTCGGTGGACCAGGCCTGCACCGCCGCCATGCGGGTGCGCGCCTCGAGCTCGAGGGAGAGCCGCTCGTGCAGGACCAGCGCCCGCCGGGTCTCGCGGTCGTTGCGGTCCAGGTCGACCTGCAGGCGCTGCACGTCGAGGCGGATCCACGCCGCCACCGCCAGCACCACGAAGAGGGCCAGCAGGAAGGCGGCGTGGCGCCACAGGGGCAGCAACCGGGACCAGGGGATGGCCCAGGTGGACGGGGCGTCGGCGGAGAGACCGACGGACACGGACTGGAGGCTGGTCAGGCGGTCCACGGCAACCTCACGGCGGAGCGGAGCCGCGCACTGCGAGCGCGCGGATTCGGGTCGTCCGGGGCGGGAGTGACGGACTTGGGGAGGGGGGCGAGGCGGGGGGGGGGGGGGGGGGGGGCTGAGGGGGGGGGGGGGGGGGGGGGGACCGGCGGGGGGGCGGGGGAGGGGTTGGGGACCCGGGCTTTG
>CAZPJM010000131.1:0-13207 GCA_964586865.1 uncultured Enterobacteriaceae bacterium | reverse complement strand
CGGAGACCTGACGAGGCCCGGTGTCCTCCCGTCGCCGCCAACCCCCCACCTAGCCGGCCCGGTCCGAGCCGGCATGCCCCAGGTCCCGCGCCCGGGGCCGGGCCCCGTGGGCCCCGGGGTCTCCATCCCACGCGCGCACCCCGCGGGAGGCAGAAAGCTCGGGGCTGTCGTACTAGGCTCCCTCCTGCCCGGGCCGCCCCCCGCCCGGGTGCCCTCCCCGCGTCCTGGAGTCCCCGTGAAGCGCATGTTCCTGGTCGACGGCAGCAACCACGCCTTCCGGGCCTACTTCGCCCTGCCCCCCATGCACGCGCCCGATGGCTTCCCCACCAATGCCCTGTACGGCTTCACCACCCTGTTCGCGAAGATGATCCGCACCTGGGAGCCCGACTACGTGGTGGTGTGCTTCGACAAGGGCACCCCGTTCCGCAACCAGCTCTACCCCGACTACAAGGGCCACCGCCCCGACATGCCCGAGGACCTCCGGGCCCAGTGGCCCTTCTTCTCCGAGCTGGTCGAGGGCTTCGGCTTCCGGGCCATCACCGTCGAGGGCTACGAGGCCGACGATGTGATCGGCACGCTCGCCACGCGCTACGCCGGCCCGGACCTGGAGGTCCGGCTCGTCACCGGCGACCGGGACTTCTACCAGCTCGTGAACGAGCACGTCACCGTCCTGGACCTCATGAAGGACAAGGAGTTCGGCCCCGACGAGGTCCGCGAGAAGATGGGCGTGGGCCCCGACCGGATCACCGATCTGCGGGGCCTGGCCGGCGACACGAGCGACAACATCCCCGGCGTGCCCGGCATCGGTGACAAGACCGCCGCCAAGCTCCTGGACAAGTACGACACGGTCGAGGGCGTCCTCGAGGCCAGGGACAGCATCAAGGGCAAGCGCGGCGAGAACATCCGCAAGCACGCCGAGGACATCGTCCTCTCGAAGCAGCTCGCCACCATCTTCACCGAGGTCCCCCTCGACGAATCCCTCGACACCCTGGCCCCCCGGGGGCTGCAGGTCGAGGCCCTCACCGAGCTCTTCGACCGCTGGAACTTCGGCAAGGTGGCCCGCAAGCTGCTGCGCACCGGTCCGGTGGTGGACACGGGGATCTACCGCGCCATCACCACCGCCGAGGACCTCGAGGCGCTGGTCGGCACCCTGCGCCAGGCGGGCCGGTTCGGCTTCGACACCGAGACCGACAGCCTGGACCCCCTGGTGGCCGAGCTGGTGGGCATGAGCTTCTCGTGGGGCCCGAAGGACGCCGTCTACGTGCCGTTTCGCCACACCGACGGCGAGCAGCTCGACCCGGCGGCGGTCCTCGAGGCGGTCCGTGGCCTCATCGAGGATCCGGACGTGGGCAAAGTCGGGTCCAACCTCAAGTACGACCTGGTGGTGTGCCGGCGGGCCGGCCTGGACATGCAGGGCATCGCCGGGGACACCCTGCTCCTCGACTACGTGGTGGCGGCCCACGAGCGGAGCCACGGCCTGGACACCCTGGCCAACCGCTACCTCTCCCACAAGATGACCACCTACCAGACCGTCTCCAAGGGGCAGGCCCGGCTCTTCGGCGAGGTGCCCATCGACGAGGCCACCCACTACGCCGCCGAGGACGCCCAGGTCGCCCTGCAGATCCACGACAAGCTCGCCCCCATGCTCGACGAGGGGATGCGCCGGGTCTACGAGACCATCGAGCTGCCCCTGGTGCCCATCCTGGCCGACATGGAGACGCGCGGCATCAAGCTCGACCAGGAGCGCCTCGCCGAGCAGGCCGCCGAGATCGGACTGGGGGTCGGGGCCGCCGAGGCCACCTGCCACGAGATCGTGGGTCGCGCCTTCAACGTGGGCTCCGTCCCCGCCCTGCGCGAGATCCTGTTCGAGGAGCTGGGCTACGAGCCGCAGAAGAAGACCAAGACCGGCTTCTCGACCGACTCCAGCGTCCTCGAGAAGCTGGTGGGCCGTCGCGATCCCGACCTGCCCGCCGCCATCCTGCGCTGGCGTGAGCTCACCAAGCTCAAGTCCACCTACCTGGACAAGCTGCCCACCTACGTCCACCCCACCGATGGCCGCATCCACACCTCCTTCAACCAGGCGGTGGCCGCCACCGGGCGCCTCTCCAGCGTGGATCCCAACCTCCAGAACATCCCCGTGCGCACCGAGGAGGGGCGGCGCATCCGCGAGGCCTTCGTCCCCGACGAGGGCCACGTCTTCCTCTCGTGCGACTACAGCCAGGTCGAGCTGCGGATCCTGGCCCACGTCACGGGGAGCACCACCCTGCAGGAGGCCTTCACGGGCGGCATCGACATCCACCGCCGCACCGCCAGCGAGGTCTTCGGCGTGCCCCTCGAGGACGTGACCGACGCCCTGCGCAGCGCCGCCAAGGCCGTCAACTACGGCCTCCTCTACGGCCAGACCGCCTTCGGCCTGGCGGCCGCCCAGCAGATCTCCCGGGACGAGGCCCGTCGCTACATGGACGAGTACTTCGCGCGCATGCCCGAGGTGCAGGGTTGGATCGAGGAGACCCGGACCCAGGCCAAGGTCGACGGCTACGTGCGGACCCTGTACGGGCGCAAGCGGATCCTCCCCCAGATCACCTCCAAGCGCTGGAACCTCCGGGCGGCCGCCGAGCGCGAGGCGGTGAACACCATCATCCAGGGCACCGCCGCCGACATCATGAAGCTCGCCATGATCGGGGTGCACCGGCGTCTCCGGGCCGAGGGGCGACAGGCCCGCATGCTCCTGCAGGTCCACGACGAGCTCCTGCTCGAGGTCCCCGACGACGAGGTGGATGTGGTGCGGAAGCTGGTGGTCGAGGAGATGGAGGGGGCCGCCGACCTCTCCGTGCCCCTCGAGGTGAACGCGGCCACGGGGCTCACCTGGCGGGAGGCCCACGGCTGAGGCGATGAGGAGGAGCCCGGGACGGGACGGCGGACCACCGTGTCCCCTTCGTGTGTTACGGCAGGGCCCGTGCAGGAGAGCCGCATGAGCGCCACGTCCAGGGCCGAGTCCCGCGAGGCCGACACCGAGATGGTCCTCGCCGTCCGCGAAGGGGACACGACGGCCTACCGCGGCCTGGTCGAGAAGTACCAGACCCGGGTCTACCAGATGGTCTACGGCATGGTGCGCAACCGCGAGGATGCCCGGGACATCACCCAGGACGCCTTCGTCAAGGCCTACGACAACCTGCACCGCTTCCGGCTGGAATCCAGCTTCTACACCTGGATCTACCGGATCGCCATGAACCTCTCCATCGACTTCCTGCGCAAGCGCCAGCGCCGGGGCCCCGTCACCGAGTACGACGAAGCCATCGCCCACCGCGATGACGACGGCGGCATCGACGAGGCCCACCACCAGGACGGCCCGGCCCGCACCCTGGAGCGCAAGCGGCTGTACGAGCGGATCATGGACGCCATGGAGGAGCTCCCCGAGGACCAGCGGCAGGTGGTGCTCCTCAGGGAGCTGGAGGGCCTGTCCTACAAGGAGATCGCCGAAGTGATGGAGATCCCCGAGGGCACGGTCATGTCGCGGCTCTACTACGCCCGCAAGAAGCTCCAGAAGATGCTGGCCGGCGAGCGGGAGCGCCCGTGAGGGCCCGCTGGCCGGTGCAAGCGGTCGGCGAGACCGCGTCGAATACGTGGGCTCGTCGCACGTCCGAGGGGGGAACCCCTTCTGCCCGGAGTCCGGCGTCATGACCGAGCTCGACCGGCTGCTGCTCCGCCTGCGTGATGGCGAGGGCGATCCCGCCCTGCTGGACCGCGCCCGCGCCCTGCTGCGCGAGGATGTCCGCCTCCCGCAGGACCTGCGTGATCACGGACTCGACGACGACGATCCGGCCCTGGCCGCCGGGGCCCTGCTGGGGGTGCTGGGCCTCGATGGAGGGCTCTTCGGGGCCCTGCTGGGCGAGGCCCTGCTCGACGAGGCGTCTCTCGACGACACCGAGGCCCCATGGGCGGCCGGGCCCCCGGACTGGCCCCGGCCCGCGGCGGAGCCCGAGCCCCTGATCGACGCGACGGTGCTCGCCGCCCAGGAGGCCGCGGGCCTGCCACCGGTGGGCGAGGCGGTGCGGCGCATCGCCGGCGAGGTGGAGCTGGCCGATGCCGTGCTCCGCGCGGTGGGTGCGGCTCCGGCCCCGCCCCTGGCCGCGGCCGTGCGCGCCATGGCCGGCGAGGCCCAGGTGGCCGATGCGGTGGTCACCCGGCTCGGCGTGCCGCCCCTCCCCGTGGGGCGGGCCGTCCGTCACCTGGCCGGGGACATCGAGATCGCCCCCGCCGTGCTGGCGCTCCTGGGCGATGCGGGCCTCCCCGTGGCCGAGGCCGTCCGTGACGAGGCGGGCGAGCCCCGCCTGGCCTCCGCGTCCCCCGGCGCGGCCCCGCCCGTGGCCGACGCCGTCCGCACCGAGGCCGGGGTCGCCGATCTCACCGATGCCGTCATGGCCCGGCTCGAGGGCGCCCGGGTGCCCGACCCGGCCAGCGTGCCCCTCGACGCCCCCATCGCCGAGGCGGTCCGGGAGCGGGCCGGCCAGGTGGACCTGGCGCCCGCGGTCCTCGCCCGGCTCGGTGCCGCCGAGCTCCCCCTCCGCGAGGCCATCGAGGCCGAGGCCGGCACCGTCGACGTGGCCGGCGAGCTCGCTCCCGCCCTGGCCCCCACCTGGCTCTCGGCGCTCCTCGACCACGAGCTGCCCCCGGCCGCCCACCGCCTTGCCGCCCGGCGCCTGATGCGGGAGCCGGCCGCCGCGGCCCGCACCACCGCCCTGGCCGACCAGGCCCAGACCCTCCGCCGCGCCCTCGCCGACGAGGCCGGGCCCACGCCCTACGTCTGGGGCCCCGTCGCGCCGCGCATCGGCCTGGCCGAGCCCGAGGCCATCCCCGGCTACGACGGGGACCTGGTGGCCGAGGCCGTCCGGGCCCAGGCCGGCCCCGTGCGCATCGCCGATGGGGTGATGGACCGCATCGCCGAGGCCGAGCGCGCCGCCCGCGTCCCGGTCGAGGCCGCCGCCCCCGCCGCCGCCAACCACAACCGGTGGTGGCAGACCGGGGCCGTGGTCCTGGCCGCCGCCCTCGTCCTGGTGCTGGTGGGCGGGCGGCTCCTGCCCCTCCTCGCGCCCGAGGTCGGTCCCGAGGCCGGGCCCGAGGCCCCCCTGCAGGTGCCGGACTTCGCAGCCCGGTCCGAGGTCTCGGTCGAGGAGCTGTCGTACGATGAAGACGTCGACGTCTTCGTGCAGTTCCCCGAGGAGGCCGGCGGGCGCCCCCTCATCTTCGGGGCAAACGAAGGGGCCTGAAGCATCCCTGCCGCCCGCCCCCCCCCCCCGCGAACCCGCCGGTCCCGTGCCGGCGGGGGCCTGCCGCGTCTGGCCCTGCTCGCCCTGCTCGCGGTGGCCCTCGAGCCCGCCCTGGCCCAGTCCCGGCCGCCTCCGCGACGCCCCACCCCCACCGCCCGCGCGCCCGAGCCCGTCCCGGATCGCATCCACGTCGAGGTCATGGCCCTGCGCGCCACCAATGCCCACGAGCGCGTCGACGCCCGCCTCAAGCCGGTGCTCCAGCACCTGCGCCTCCTGCCCTACAAGGGCTTCGACCTCCTGGATCGGCAGGACCACGAGATGGGCGTGGGCCAGGACCACGACTTCACCCTCGAGGACGGCCGCCGGATCAGCGTCGATCTCCTGTCGCGGGATGCGCGCAAGGCCCGGCTGCGCATCCGGTTCTACAACGACAAGGGCATCGTGATGGACACGATCATCAACGTCCACCGCGACAAGACCTTCATGGTGGCCGTGTCGGGGGCCAGCCCGGACGAGGCCCTCATCCTGCCCATCACCGCCCGCTACTGAGCCGGAGGTCCCGTGAACGTGGTGCTCTGCAACTGCAGCCCGGACGAGTCGGCCCGCCTGGGCCGGGCCCTGGTCGAGGAGGGGCTGGCCGCCTGCGTGAACGTGCTCCCCGGGGTGACCTCCTACTACACCTGGGAGGGGGCGGTGCAGGCCGACACCGAGCACACCCTGCTCATCAAGGTGGCCGCGGACCGCGTGGCCGCCCTGTCGGACCGCATCCGGGCCCTGCACAGCTACGACGTCCCCGAGATCGTGGTCCTCGACGTGGACGTGGCCGCCAGCGACCCGGCCTACGTGGCCTGGGTCCGCGAGGCCTCGGGGGCATGAGGCGGCATCGAGGTCGGCCCGGGCCCGAGACGGTGACCGCCCCGTGTCGGGCCGACGCAAGGGGTCAGGCCTTCCCCGAGGTTAGGCCCGCCACGGAGGTCGGATGACGCCGCTGATCCTGCTCCTGTCCGCGGTGGCCCTCGCCGAGGGTCCCGCTCGCCCCGTCGAGGTCGTCGCCCTGAAGAGCGGCGCCTACATCCAGCTCGACCGGCCCACCGCCGAGCGCCCGGGCCGGCTCACCTTCGTCCAGCCCGCCGACGAGGCCCGGGTGGTGGCCCTGGAGTGCCGCCTGACCGACGCCGCGGCCTGGCGGAGCTGGGCGGGCTTCATGGCGCAGGTGGCCGCCGAGTCCCTCCCGGCGGCCTACACCGCCGCGGCCTTCTCCCAGGACGGGGGCTGCAGCGCGGATGCGGCCTACGGCGCCGCGCCCCGCACCGAGAAGGTGGTCACCCTGACGGTCAAGGCCCGGATGCCCGACGGCGAGGCCGGCGTCTCGGTGGCCACCTCCATCAGCCGGCGCGAGTCCGAGGATCTGGCGGCGCGGCTCCAGGCCCTGGCGACGGTGGCCGCCGAGGTGGAGTCGGAGCGCGCCGCCGCCGAGGCCGAGGCCGAGGCCGAAGCGGCCGAGGCGGAAGCCGGGGTCTGCGAAGAGGGGGGCCTCGTGGCCCTGCGGACCCTCTACAGCCTGCAGGGCTGGAGCCGCGCCGGCGATCCAGGCTGGGAGGTCGACGTGGCCGCCATGCAGGCCGCCATGGACGCGGGCTGGCTGCCGAGCGACGTGGTGGTCCGGGCCATGCAGGAGCGCCGGCTGCGCCCCGGCACCCTGGGTGACGTCCTGGGCCTCGCGCTGGACTGACCCCCGGGGTCTCTGCCCGCCCTCCGGGCACCCGGGGTCCGCTGGCATGGCGGGCCCGGACCGTTACCCGCTCCTTGCCTCGGAGGTCCCGTGTCCCCCATCGAGTTCAGCGGCTGGCGTCTCAACCCCCACCACATCAGCCGGCTCTACTACCAGAAGGGCGTCGGCGAAGACGCGCTCTACGACGTCACCCTGGTCATGGCCGACGGCGGCCGCCTGCAGGACCAGATCGACCAGGCCGCCCTCGACCGTCTGCTCGCGGTGTTCGACGCCCACGACGCCCGATGAGGTAGCCTCGCGTGCGGGACGTCCGGCGCGTCCCCGCTCCCCGGAGGCTTCGTGAGCACGCTCTTCCAGAAGATCATCGACCGGGAGATCCCGGCGGACATCGTCTACGAGACCGACACGGTCCTGGCGTTCCGCGACATCGCTCCCCAGGCGCCGGTGCACGTGCTGGTCATCCCCAAGACCCCGCTGGACCGGGTGGCCAACGCCACGCCCGAGCACCGCGACCTGCTGGGCGACGTGCTGCTGGCCGCCGCCGAGGTGGCCCGCCAGGAGGGCCTCGAGGACGGCGGGTACCGGCTCGTCATCAACAATGGCGAGGCCGCCGGGCAGAGCGTCTTCCACCTCCACTGCCACGTGCTGGGCGGCAAGCCCATGGGGTGGCCCCCCTTCCCGGCAGGCCGGTAGCCCGTGCCTGCGGTGGAGCGTCGGGGCGAGGTGCTGGTGTGGGGCTCCCAGGAGGTCCCGCTCGCGGCGGTGACGGGGCTGCACGAGGGCTTCGATGCGTGGACCGGCCGGGCGGCGCTCCGGGTCGAGGGGGCCGGCTGGCGGATCCCCCTGGACGAGGACTACGGCGTCACCCGGGCCCGGCTGCGGCGGTGGCTCCCCGACGCCCCCTTCCGGAGCGACTGGATGGATGGCCGCTTCCCGGCGCTGCCGGCCGGTCTGCCCCCCGCCGTGGCCCTGGCCCTGGGGGCCTCGGTGGCTCTGGCGGTGGCCCTGGCCCTCGGGTGGCAGCTCGGCTGGGTGGCCGGCCTCGGGGCGGCGATCCTGGCCGCCTGGCCCCTGGGGCGGCTGCGGGATGGCTGGGTGGTGCGCCCGGAGGGCCTGCGTGGCGGTCCTCCCTGGGCGCCCGTCATCCCCTGGTACGACGTGGAGGCGATCCACCTGCGGGTGGGGGTGCGGCGGGCCTGGCTCTGGACGCGGGGACCGGGCGGCGGGCAACTCGCCAGCGTCCCTTCCGCCCTGCTGCCGGCGGTCCGGGCCCGGGTGCGGCGCCTCGGAGGCCTCGATCTGATCGAGACCGACGAGGATCTGGACGACCGCTACCTCCGCTGGCGGGCCCCGGCGGTGGGGATCCCGTGGGGCGTGGGCGCCGGCGCGGTTGGGGTGGCCTTCTTCACCGCCACCCCCTGGACCAGCCTGGTGCTCGGGGCGCTGCTCATGATGGGCCTCGCCCTGCTGGGTCTGATGGTGACCACCCGCAGCCGGGGGTGGGGCCTCGGCGGGGTCATGGCCGGCACCCTGCTCTACGCGGTGGTCCTGCTGGCCGTCGCCCTCTCGGCCGGAGGCTGGCTCGGCGGGTCATGAGTCCCCCCGCGAGAGGTCCGCCAGGCGGGCCCGGCAGCCCTCGAGGAGGGGGCGGAGCGCGGGGTGGGTGACGATCCGGGCCGCGCTGTCGAGGAACTCGGTGAGGTCGACCCGGTGGGTGCGGGCGTAGGCCACGGCCTGCAGCGCCATGTCCAGCCGGTCGCACTCGCGGACGAAGCGGGCCTCGGGATCGGCCTGGGCCTCGTAGGCGTGCCAGGCGGCCCGGAGGTCGGGCCCGCGGGCGAGCGGCGCCGTCAGCGCCTCCAGGGCCCGGGCCTCGGCGGCGGCCTTGTCGCGGGGATCGACGCCATCGTGGGGGGTCACGTCGCCGGCCCGGACCTCGGGCAGGTCGTGGAGCACGGCGTAGGTGAGGGCCCGCTCCCGGTCCAGCTCCTCGGGGAGGAGGGCCAGCACGAGCCAGGACACCCCCCAGGCATGACCGGCCACCGACTCCACCGCAGGCAGGCCCCGGCGGACCCACCCCGCGCGGGGCAGGGCCTTGAGCCCCACCGCCTCGAGGAGGGCGTCGAGCTCGCTCGCGGGCGCGCCATCGGTCGGGCTCACGGCACGAGCCGCCGACGCTGGAGCGCCACCCCGAAGGAGAGCACGAGGGGATCGGGGCCGCGCTGGCAGGCGTCGAGGGCGTCCCGGTCCCGGATGCCGTGCCAGCCTTCCCGGAGGAGGGCCTGGACCACCGGACCTCCCAGGCTGTTGCCCGGGCCCAGCAGCACCACCACCTCGGCGCCGGTGTGGTGGAGGGCGGTGAGGAGCCCCCGGTGGAAGTGGTAGGGGCGGGTGACCTGGTGACCCAGGGTGTAGTCCCGGAGGGCGACGGGATCGGCCCAGGTGGGGCGGAACACCATCCCGCGGCCGTCCACCAGCGGGACCTGGGGGGCCTCGAAGGGCAGATCGGAGAGCTCGGTCCGGGCCCGGGCCGAGGTCTCGGCCAGCAGGGGGGTGTGGAAGGCGCTGTGGAGGGGGAGCCTCACCGGGAAGGTGCGCTCGCCGCGGGTCTCGCCGGGCAGGGCCTTCGCCAGGTGGGCGAGGCCGGCGTCGTCGGCGCCGAGCACGGCGTAGCTGCCGAGGTCGATGGACCAGAAGGCCCGGGCGCCCGCCGCCCGGGCGCCGGCCAGGGCCGCCTCGACGGCCTCCCGGCGGGCGGGGTCGGGGGTGCCGTCGGGGTGGGCGAGGGGGGTCATGATCTGCCCGCCCACCACATGACCGGCCTGGTAGGCGGCCATGGTCTCCACCAGCCGGATGCCGTCCTGGAGCGGGAGGGACCCCGACGCCACCAGGGCCGTGTACCAGCCCATCGAGTTGCCGCACACCCCCACCACCTCGAAGCGCTCCGGGTCCAGCTCGGCCCGATCGGCCAGGCTGCAGGCGAAGGTCAGGAGCGAGGCGTGCTCGCCGGCCACGTGCCGGGTCCCGCGGAAGGTCTCCTCGGCGTCGAGGGCCGAGACGGCG
Organism: uncultured Enterobacteriaceae bacterium; assembly: GCA_964586865.1. GTDB lineage: Bacteria > Myxococcota_A > UBA796 > UBA796 > REDI01. Next base: position 3,145 of record CAZPJM010000131.1, on the reverse strand, counting down.
GGGCGGCCCAGGCCCTCGCGGTAGGCATCGCAGGCCTCCACCACCGCGCGGGCCGCCGGGGACCGGTCCCGCAGGCTCCCCAGGCTCGCCCGGCCGTAGCTGCCCCGCCCGGGGCACACCAGCAGGGCCCGTCGCCGGCTCATGGGCCCCCCAGGAGCGCCCGCGCGCCCGCCAGGATGTCGTCCTCGGAGACGAGCACCCGATCCGCTGCCGCGCCGAGGGGGATGTAGGAGTCGGCCCCCACCACCCGGCGGCAGCGCACCCCGTCGATCCGCTCGTGGAGCTCGGCGACCACGGCATCGGCGATCCCGGAGCTGGCCCGGCATTCGTCCACCACCAGCACCCGCCCGCAGGCGCGGGCGTGGGGCTCCAGGGCGTCGTGGGGGAGGGGCTGCAGCCAGCGCAGGTCGACGATCCTGACCGACACGCCATCCTCGGCGGCCAGGGTCCGGGCCACCCGCCGCGCCATCCACAGCCCATTGGCGTAGGTGGCGATGCAGAGGTCGGTGCCATCCCCGTGGACCGCCACCTCGCCCATCGGCAGGTGCGCCGCCGGGTCGGGGTAGCGGGTGAGCCAGGCCCCATCCCCCTCCTCATACAGGTCCTTCCGGTGGTAGAGCGCGATGGGCTCGAGGAGGACGCTCACCCGGCCGCACGCCCGGGCCGCGGCCACGCAGGTGCGGAGCATGCGGGCGGCGTCGGCGCCGGTGGACGGGCAGCCCACCAGCAGCCCCGGGATCTCGCGCAGGGCCGCGATGCCGTTGTCGTTGTGGAAGTGGCCGCCGAAGCCCTTCTGGTAGGCCAGGCCGGCCACGCGCACGACCATGCCGTTGTGGAGCTGGCCCCGGCTGAAGAACTGCATGGACCCGGCCTCGCCCCTGAGCTGGTCGATGGCGTTCATCAGGTAGGCCAGGTACTGGATCTCGGGGATGGGGAGGAGGCCGGCCTGGGCGGCGCCCATGGCCTGGCCCAGGATGCTGGTCTCGTCGAGCAGGGTGTTGAAGACCCGCCCCACGCCGAAGGCGTCCACCAGCCCGGCCGTCACGTGGTAGACGCCGCCCTTCCGGGAGACGTCCTCGCCGAAGACCATCGCGCCGGGGACGGCGGCGAGCACGTCGTGCAAGGCCCGGTTGAGCTGCATGGCCAGGGGCCGGGGCCGGTCCAGGGCCTCGGGCAGCCGACCGCCGAACAGGGCTTCCCGGGTGGTGGGCGCGGCGACGGGCACCGCCTCGGCGATGGCCCGGGGGTCGTGGCGGAACAGGGGGGCCATGACCTCGGCGCGGGTCTGCAGGCGCGGACGCCGGGCGGCCTCGTCGGCCAGGGCCGCCAGGCGGCGCCGGGTGGCCTCGTAGCGGTCCCGGACCTCATCGGGGCGCATCCAGCCGTGGCCCACCAGGAGCCGGGCGGTGGCCACCAGCGGATCGGCGGCCTCGGTGGCCTCGATCTCGGCCTCGGACCGGTAGAGCTGCTCCACGTCGGAGCCGGCGTGGCCCAGCAGGCGGACCGTGCGCAGGTGCAGCACGGCCGGGGTGCGGGTCTGTCGGACGTGCTCCACCGCTGCACAGGCGGCCTCGTAGGCGTGGGCCAGGTCGAGGCCGTCCCCTTCGACCCGGTGCAGTCCCGCCCGGTCCGAGAGGGCGGCGCCGATCCAGTCGCGCGGGGTGCGCACCGAGATGCCGAGGCCATTGTCCTCGCAGACGAAGAGGATGGGGCACGGCACCCGCTGCCAGGCGGCCCAGCCGGCGGTGTTGAAGGCCGCGGTGGCCGAGGCGTGGTTGGCCGAGGCGTCGCCGAAGCTGCACACCACGATGCGCCGCTCCTGTCGCCCCTCCCATCGGGCCCGCCGGTCCAGGGCCACCGCGTGCCCCACCGCCTTGGGCAGGTGGGAGGCGATGGTGGAGGTCTGGGGTGGGACGTTCAGCGCCACCGATCCGAACACCTTGTGCCGCCCTCCGGCGATGGGCTCGTCGGCGGCGGCGCAGCAGCCCCGGAGCACATCGAAGGCGCCGTGGGGGCCGGGCACCTGCTGGGCCCTCGCCAGGAAGAAGGCGCCGGAGCGGTAGTGGAGGAAGGCCGGATCGGTGGGCTCGAGGGCCCCCGCCACGGCGGCGTTGCCCTCGTGGCCGGCGCTGCCGATGGTGTAGAAGCCCTCGCCGCGGGCCTTGAGGTCCCGGGCGAGCAGGTCGCACAGCCGGCTCTCCATCATGGCGTCGAACAGGGCCATGGCGTGCCGCGCGGTGAGGCGGGCGCCGGGGCGCACCGGGGCCTCGAGGTCGCGACGCAGGGTGGATGGGGCGGGGAGGGCGCCGACCCGCTCCACGAAGGCGCGGTCGACGATGGCTGCACGGCTCACGGCCACGCGCGACTCCGGGGTCGGACGGGGTCAGTCCTCGAGGGGGAGGATGGGGTAGCGGCCCCAGCTCGGATCGGGCTCGAGGAAGGAGATCTCGACGCGGTAGCCCTGCTGCCGGATGTCGACCGTGTCCGGGAAGTAGGGCTCCATCGCCGACATGACGCTGCGGTAGAAGCTGCGATCCAGGTGCACCACGCTGCGGAGCTCGATGCGCGCGCGCCGGGGGGTGGCGATGCTGGCCAGGAAGCCCACGAAGTCCACCATGGAGCGGACCGCCATGGCGGGGGTGGCCCGCTCCAGGACCAGGGTGAAGGGCAGGTCGGGCTCGACCGAGTACTCGATGAAGGCCTGGACCGGGTATCGGCGGCCGAGGACCTCGGCCTTTCGGAGGGCGTCCTTGAGCCAGGGGTCCTCGACGGGGGCGAAGCGGGGCCCGCTCCACGAGGGCTGGGAGACGGGGCCCTCGGCGCTGATCGGGTCGACGGCCGAGTCCGCGCCGATGGTGTAGCCCCCGGAGGGGCGGCGGGCGAAGCGCGAGGGGTCGCCCTCGGAGCGGGGGGCCGGGGAGGGCGTCAGGCTCCCGCCGGGCCCGCTGTAGGAGAGGTTGCCCCCGCGGCCGGCGGGCGCGACGCTGCTGCCCCCGCCCACCGGGGTCGGCGTGCCCAGCGGCGACATGGGGCTGGGGCGCGGGGTGGCGCGGGAGGTCTCCACGGGGCGCGAGGGGTCGCCCTCGGAGCGGGGGGCGAAGCGCGAGGGGTCGCCCTCGGAGCGGGGGGCCGGGGAGGGCGACCC
>CAZPJM010000130.1:0-13338 GCA_964586865.1 uncultured Enterobacteriaceae bacterium | reverse complement strand
GCGGGCGAGACGGGCTCGCCGCGGCGGCGCAGCACCGAGGCGGCGCGGGCCCGGCCGGCCAGGGTCACGGGGGTCCCGAGGGCGGTTGCGACGAAGCCGGCGGTCCCGAGAGCCAGGCCCCCCGCCACCAGACCCTCCTCGTCGCCGGCGAAGCCCAGGAGGGTGACGAAGAAGCCCGCCGCCAGGGCGGGCGGACCGGAGAGGCCGGCCACCACGCCCGCGGTCCGGGCCGCCGCGGCCTGTCGTCGCCGCCGCAGCTCGGCGTCGGAGGAGAGCGACGCGGAGGCGGTCACCGACGGGGCCGGCGGCGGCTCCGGGGGCTCGGCGCCGGCGAGGCCCAGCAGCAGGAGAAGGGCGGGAAGCATGGCCCAGGCTAGCGGACCGCGCCGGGCCAGCGGGGGCCGCTGCCGAGGATCCCCACGCTAGCAGGCTGTGATGCAAAGGGACCGAGTCCGGTCCAGGACGCCGGTTTCGCAGCTAGGAGCTAGGAGGGAGCTTGGCTGGCCAAGTGACCGACGACGGGACAACGCTGAGAAGACGGCGGGCGGGCCGGGCGACGGGAGTTTGCGTCACAGACTGCTAGCGCTCCCGCGGCGCCCGCTCGCCCCCATCGGCCCGGGCGACCGTGGGCGCGGCCCCGTCCACGGCCGGAGCCGCCACCATCTCCAGGCGGCCTCGTCGCGCACCGCGCCGGTCCAGGGGCACGAGCGCCTCGTCGCGGGTCTCGGCCAGGACCCGACGCGCGGCGTCCCCGCGGACGACCACGGGCCCGTCGGGGGGGCAGGCGTCGGGACCGGCGACGGACAGGAGAGCCAGCAGGAGGGGGAGCATGCGCACCTCGGGGGGGACCCGGGGCCATCGGATCGACGACCCCGACACCTGAGGCCCCTCGGGGTCAGCCCTCGGCCGCCACGCAGCTCGCCGGGGCCGAGACCGGGCGGCTCTCGCCCGTGTCCAGGTCCAGCACCCGTCCGAAGAGGAAGGCGACCTTGCAGTCCTCGAGCGCCCGGGGCTCGCAGCGGGGCACGATGGGGCCGGGATCCCCGACCAGCACCCCCGCCTCGCGGGCGCCCTCCTGGAAGGCCCCCCACGACTCGGAGAGCCAGGCCTCGCAGGGCTGTCCCTCGGCAGGGCGGCCCTCGGGGCGGTAGGCCACCGCGTAGGCGACGGTGCCATCGGGGTCGACCCGGCCCGGGTTGACCACCCCCTCGAGGCGGGTCAGGACGCGGCCGGTGGCCACGTCGTGGACCGTGAGCACCCCATCGGTGGCGGTGCGCGGCTCCCGGGTGAGCAGGCGATCGTCGATCAGGGCGAAGACCTCCCCCGTCACCGTGTAGGAGGCGGTCACCGGCCCCTCCCAGGTGCACGCGGCGTCCAGATCGCCCTCGTGGGGACGGATTCGGACCTGCAGGCCCTGCGAGGCGGTGCGCTGGCCCAGCTCGCGGACCCCGTCGGCGGTCGAGGGCGGCAGGGGGCGGGTGATGACGAGACGATCCCCCCACTTCTCGCAGCGCCGCCCCCCCACCCCGACCACCACGGCGTCGGGCTCGATGGCCCCGTCATCGGCAGCCTCGGCGGGGTCTGCGTCGGTGTCGGCGGCCGCCGGGCGGGGCCGCGGCAGGGGCTTGGCCTCCGCCCGCTCCACCGGGTCCGGACGCTCGCGGGGCGCGGGCTCGGGCTCGGGACAGCCGGTCAGGGCCAGGCCGACCAGGGCGGACAGCGCGGGCAGCATGGCGGGGGCACGGTGGCTCACGGGCACCTCCGACCGCGGGGTGTAACGCGGCCCGGGCCCCGGGATCACCGACGGCGGCGGCGGAGGAGCACCAGGGGAAGCGCCAGGAGCCCGGCGAGCACGCCGCCGACCCCGCCCGAGGCGCAGCCGCAGCCGCTCACCTCGGGCATGAGCCAGGCGGGCACTGCGCCCACCTCGCCATCCGGCGTGGGATCCACCGGATCGGGGCCCTCCGGGTCGGGGCCCTCCGGGCACGCCGTGTCGACCCGCACCAGGTTCTCCCCCTCGACGGCGGTGTCGTACCAGACCCCCTCCCCCTGGACGAAGACGGCGTAGAAGGTGGGCGTGCACGGCTCGACGCCCTCGTCCAGCGCCTCCATGGCGGTCCCGGGCGCGGGCGCGGCCCGCCGATGGACCCACAGCCCGTCTCGCAGGTGGCTCGGCGGCGTCCCGCGCTTGCGCACCACCACGAGCTCGTCGAGGGGGGCGATCCAGGGGCTGGTCCAGTCGAGGGCCACGGTGCCGGGGGATTCCTCGATGGCGCTCAGGCCCTCGGGGCGGTGGTGACGCGGAAGGTCGGCGAGCCGCTCCACGCAGACCTGGTCGAGGGCCCAGCCCCCGTACTCGAGCCCCGGGTCGCTCCGAAGGGTCCAGGTGAGCTGCACCTCCTCGCCCCTCCAGGGCTCGGCGTCGAGGGGGATGTAGCGCCAGCGGGCATCCAGGGTGTGGCTCCGGCCGGCCGAGGTGCCCGGCTGCTGGTAGACCCGCTCGTCTTCGACGAAGATCCGCGCCTTGTCGTACTTGCTGTCCTCGACGGTGAGCCAGCGGCGGAAGGAGAGGCGCAGCATGCGGCCGTCTTCGGGCACCGCGATGGCCGGGGAGCGCAGGTACTGGACATTGAGGTTGCGGTAGGCCCCCGAGAGGTTGGTGCCGATGATCCGGTCGCCCTCGAAGGGGGCGTCGGGGAGGAAGAGACCCTCGCCAGGCTCGCCCGTCTCCCACTCGTCGACCCAGGTCTCGGCGGGCTCCTCCCACGGGGTGCCAGGGCCGCTCTCCCACCCGGCCCAGTCCCGGTCGACGCCGGCGTCGGCGTCGCCGTCCACGAAGCCCTCGAAGTCCTCGCACCACACCGCTTCCCGATCGCCCACTTGCAGGCGGTAGACGTCGGCGGCGCGCCCCTCGTGGGTCGTGATCCGCTCGGTGCCGTCCTGGCTGCGCGCCTCGAGGAAGTAATGGACGGTGGTGGTGGCGAGCTGCCGGGGCAGGCGGCCCTCGAAGATGACGCCGTCCTCCGTGTCCAGCGGCAGGCGCCGCCAGGTGGCCCCGCCCTCGCTCGTCCAGGTCTCGCCCTCGGGCCCGGTGGGGGCATCCGTGTCGCTCGCAGGATCGGGATCGTCGATGGTGAAGCGGTCCTCGGCGTCCTCGTCGGAGATGGGGTCGGTGGTCCACCACACCGCCACCGTCGACGGATCCACGCCCGTGCAGTCGGGCATGGCGTCCTCGACGCGGAAGGTGAGCGGGTAGCCCTCGTCTCGGCTGCCGGCGGTCTCGGGAGGGTCGTGGCTCAGGACCACGACGCCGATGGGCCCGGGGCCGATGCCGTGCTGGTCGAGGCGCTCGGCCAGCTCGCAGGCGTGGGGCGTGCCATTGGTGAGGTCGCCGTCGTCATCGTCGGCCAGGATGGTGGCATCCCCGATGGTGGAGAGGACGGGACCGATGGCCAGGGCGTCCAGCATGAGGGCGTCGACCCGGGGCACCGCGACCTCGGCACCGTCGCGATCGATCCAGTCCTCGCGCAGATTCCAAAGGAAGCTGCTGTAGATCCGCCCGTCGTTGTGCACCTGGTTGCGGAAGTCCCGGGGGAAGACCCGATCGACCGATACATCCCGCAGCGAGGAGCTCCCCCCGAAGAAGCCCAGACCCACCCGCGGATCATCCAGGATCGTGGCCGAGATGTAGTCAGCCATGCCCTCGGAGAGGTCACCGGCGAAGGTCCCGGCGAGCAGCCCGTAGTGGTGCACCCCGTGCCCGTACTCGTGGTAGATGACGTCCGCGATGCGGCCGGTGTTGACGCAAGGCCCGCCCCGGCGGAAGAAGTTGATGGTCCCGCCGGTGTAGAAGGCGTTGCAGGCCCGGGGGATGTTCAGGTTGGCCACGACCTGGATGTCCAGGATGGCGTGGTCCGGGTTCCGATCCAGGAGCCAGTCCTCGACGATGCGCGTGTGGGCCCAGGTGTCGGCCACCGCCGGATCCAGGTCGTCCCCGAAGGCCAGCACGGCGTCGCCCTCGAGGCCCTCCACCACCGGCACGGCCCCGCCGACCCGCCAGTCCCGGGCCTCCAGGCTGTCGCTCGTCAGGGTGATGTCGTAGGGATCGCCCGCGGTGTGGACCCCGGCGCTGTCGAGCGCCACCGCCCCCGATCCATCGTCGGCGGTGGCCTCGTCCATGGGCCCCTCGACGAGGGTGTCGCCCACGGTGCGGGGCTCGTAGGTATGGGTGACGGTGGTGGGGTGGCGCAGGGACCACCGCGCCAGCAGGGTCCCGTCCACTTGGCGGATGGTGACGATGTCGTCCGCGATGGTGCGGGTGGCGGGGGCCAGCCCCTTGCCGGCCGTGCCGGGCGCGGTGGCCAGGGCGAGGGGGAACCACAGCTCGGCGCCGGGGGGCGCCGGGTCGGTGGGCGGCTGGACGAGGGCGGTGCGCACGGCCTGGATGCGCGCGGAGAGCCCCAGGAGAGCCACCTCGGTCCCCCAGACCGGCAGGCCCTCGTGGACCTGCTGGTAGGTGGTGGCCCAGCGCTCACCCCGGCGGCGGGTTCCGGTGGGGATGACGTCGACCGGACCCAGGGTCCGGAGCAGGTCGTCGAGCAGGGCCTGCGCGTCCCCGGCGTCGACCCCGGGCAGGAAGGCCAGATGGGGCCGGCCGGTCCGCTCGTCGAAGCGCCACGCCCAGCGTCCGCCCCACCGGTCGGCGAGGCCATGGAGCGCCGGCCGGTCGGAGAGGCGGAGCTGGGTGCTTGGGGTGCGGTCCAGCAGCGGGGTGGGGGCCCCGATGGGCAGTCCCGCATGGGGGTCGGAGGCCTCGGGCGGCGCCACCGCCGCGGCCTCCGGGCTGACCCAGAGGGCGAGCAGCGCGGCGACCGTTGCCAGGGTGGCCGACAGGGGGGCGGGGCGTGTCCTGGGCATGCTGACCCCGGCGCGAGGCCGGATCGTAGCGCATGCAAGTCCTTCCTGGGCCTCCCGGGCCCAGCCCGCCCTGTCGCGGGCCTGTCACGCAGCGAGGGTCATGTGACCGAGCCGCCGCGGAAGGCGCGGGAGATGCCACTCACGATGGCGAGCACGACGAAGACGACCAGGAAGAGCTGCGCGATCCAGGCGAAGGAGCCAGCCACGCCGGAGAAGCCGAGCACCGCCGCCACGAGGGCCAGCAGGGCGAAGAGAAGGGTCAGGTACAGCAAGGGACCTCCAGGGGTCGGGGGATGCGGCGTGGTGCCGCGGGGGGTGTCACGAGGCCTGCAAGCAGACCGGGGCGCGAGCGCGGTCAGTCGATGCAGACATCGCCGGCATTGCACTCGGTGACGGCTTCGAAGAGATCGCCGAGGCCGCCGTCGCACGCCGCGAGGCGGGCGCGGTCGTCACAGTCCAGGAAGATGTCGCCATCGATGGCGTCGTCACCGCACTCGTCGGCGGGCCACCAGTCGCGCATGAAGGCTTCCACATCGTCGTGGCAGGCCTCGTAGTCCTCGTACTGGCCATCTTCGCCGATCTGGTCGCACGTCTGCTTCTCGTCGCAGATGGTGTCGGAGATGGTCTCCACGTAGGTCTCGCGCTCATCCACCACGGTGGCCGCGCGGGGGCCGCAGGCGGTCAGTCCGACCGCGATCATCACCAGGCGTAGCATCGATCCTCCTTCTTCAGAGCGGGTGAGGCCTTGCGGCCACGCAGAGGACTGTAGTGGTTTGCATCACTTGCAGCAACTTGCATGGATGCAAAAGCAGCGCCGACCCGGCGCCCCGAGGCCGGTTAGCGGGGGTCCATGACGGCCGACTCCCCCCTCGAGCCCTTCCTGGGCGTGTGGTCCCTCGACCGCGACGCCTCCGACCACGGGCCGGTCCCCCTGCCCCGGCGGGGCATCAGCACGCTGCTCGCCGACGGAGAAGGCGGGCTGGACCTGTGGCTCGACGATCGGGTGGTCGACGACGCGGGCACCGCGCACCAGGCCGGCTTCCGGGTCCGGGTGGACGGCACGCCCCGCATCCTCCAGCCCGAGACCCCCGCCGAGAGCGCCGCCCTCGTGGCCCGCCTCGAGGACGGCGCCCTCGTCGTCGAGATCCGCTCTGCCGGCGAGGTGAGCCAGCGCGCGGTGCGCCGCCGGGAAGGCGACGTCCTGGTGCTCGAACAGGAGCTCCTCCTGCCGGACGGTCGGCGCGTGCAGACGGTGGGCCGCTACCGCCCCTCGCGGGTCAAGCAGGTCATCGCCTACCGGCGCGATCTGAAGATGCGGAAGGGCAAGATCGCCGCGCAGGTGGCCCACGCCTCCCTGGCCGCGGTGGTGCGCGGGGAGCACGGCCCGGTGGACGAGCTCCGGGTCGCCCTGGACGGCCCCACCGCCCACTGGCTGCGACACCGCTCCGCCAAGGTGGTGCTCTCGGTCGAGGACGAGGCCGCCCTCACCGCCATCCACGACCTGGCCCGTCGGGCCGGGCTGCCTCGGGCCCTCATCACCGACAGCGGACGCACCGAGTTCCACGGCGTCCCCACCCGCACCGCGGTCGCGGTAGGCCCTGCTACCGAGGAGGAGGTCGACGCCATCACCGGCAAGAACGGGGCGGTGGCCACCCGCCTGGCCTGATCCGGTCCGGTCCCGCCACGACCCGGCTCGCCCCGGTCACCTCGCCGTGCCCCGGCCGTCGCCCGCCTGACACGTCTCCCTGCCGAGGCCGGGGCCGCGGGCGTCCCGCCGGGCGCCGCCCGTTTCAGGGCTTCCCGTGGGGCCGCCCCCTCGTGTACGGTCCGGCCTCTCTCGGAGGTGTCCGTGCGCCCAGCCCTTCGCCTCGTGCTGACCGTCCTCGCCCTCACCCTCGGCGTCGCCACGTCCGTCGACGCCCGGGCCCAGGACCGCGGCGCCCGCGCCGACGACGCCGCCTTCGCCGGGGACGAGGAGGACGTCTACGTCCCTGCCCCCAAGGACCGGCTCTGGTACAGCAACGCCATCTTCGCCCGGGTGAACCCGCTGGGCCTCATCAATGTGCACCGGTTCGGGTGGCGTCGGCGCCTGTCCACGAAGGACAGCCTGCTGTTCCGCGACACCTACACGCTGCTCGGGGGCGGAGCCATCATCACGCCGGCCTGGGCCCGCCTGGGCCTGTACGCGGAGGCCCAGCCCCTGGCCATCCTCCGCGTCTTCGGCTCGGTCAGCGGCGTCGGCTACTTCAGCACCTTCGATCAGATCCTCACCTGGGACGACCCCAGCGCCCGGTACTCGGATCAGACCATCGCGGCCCGGGGCGACGAGGCGCGCACCGCCATCGGCTGGACCGCCACCGTGGGCGGCACCCTTCGCGCCAAGGTGGGGCCCATCGCGGTGCGCTCCACCGGCCAGGTGAGCCGGATCGACCTGTCCCTCGGCGAGCAGGGCCTCTTCTTCTACGACCAGTACTGGGACCGGCTCGCCCAGGACGGCGGCTGGATGGTGCTCAACGACCTGGACCTGCTCTACGTGCAGGGCAAGCTCCGCCTCGGGGTGCGCCACACCTTCTCGGACGACCTGGATGGCCGCAACCAGGACACGGACGGCGCCCTCGCCCACCACCGGGTGGGCCCCCTCTTCGCCTGGCAGTTCTCCGACGAGCCCCCCGGGTCGCGCTTCAACCAGGCCACGCTGTTCGTTCTCGCACAGTGGTGGGCGCAACACCCCTACCGGACCGGCGATGAGCAGCCGGTGGGACTCCCCCTCTTTGCGGTGGGCTTCGCCTTCAACGGCGACTGGCAGACCTACGGCCGGTAAGGCACGCCCCCTGCAAGGGACCCGGTCCACCCGACCCGGAGGTCCCATGTCCCGACTTGCAGGAAAGCGCGCATACATCACCGGAGGAACCGGCGGCATCGGCCGCGCCACCGCGGAGGCCTTCCTGGCCCATGGGGCGCAGGTCTGGCTCGCCGACCTCCCCGAAGAGGTCGAGGCCGTGGCCCGCGAGATCGGAGCGGCGGGCAGCAGCCGCGTCGACGTGACCGACCGGGACGCGGTCCGGGCCAGCACCTCCGAGGCGGCCGAGGCCATGGGCGGCCTGGACATCCTCTTCCTCAACGCCGGCATCGAGGGCCGGGTCTCGCCCATCCCGGAGCTGGAGCCGAGCCTGGTGCAGCAGGTGCTCGACGTGAACCTCTTCGGGGTGCTCCACGGCCTGCAGGCCGCCCTCCCCCACCTCCAGCAGGCCGATGGCGCCAGCGTGCTCATCACCTCCTCGGTGGCGGGCCTCATCGGCTCGCCGGGCATGGCGGCGTACTGCGTCTCCAAGCACGCGGTCATCGGCCTGATGCGGACCGCGGCCCTGGAGCTGGGCGCCCTCGGGATCCGCGTGAACACCATCAACCCGGGCCCCATCGACAACCGCATGATGGCCAGCATCGAGCACATGGCGGCGCCCGACGCCGAGAGCGAGGCGCGGGCGGGCTTCACCGCCCGGGTGCCCCTGGGCCGATACGGGCGCAACGAGGAGGTGGCGAATCTGGCCGTCTTCCTCGCCAGCGACGAGTCCAGCTACTGCCACGGCCACACCTACCTGGTGGACGGCGGCTTCCGGGCCGGCTGACCCGGCCGGCGGCGGATCGGCGCGCCAGCCTGCCCCCTGGAGGGCCGCGGCGGGTAGTCTGGCGCCATGTCCAGCGGCCTGCGCACCACCACCTTCCAGACCGTCCGCCTGGCCATCCACGTGGTGGAGGCTGGCCCCCCCGACGGCGTGCCGGCGGTGCTCCTCCACGATCACCGCCGGAGCGCCCAGGCCCTCGCGCCCCTCCTCTCGGCGCTGCCCGCGGGCGTGCGCGGGGTGGCGGTGGATCTCCGCGGGCACGGGGGCACCGAGGCCCTCCCCGTCCAGCCGGCGCGCGGCCTCGAGGACCTGGCGGCCGACGTGCGGGCCGCGGTGGACCACCTGGGCCTGGGCCGCCACCACCTGCTGGGGCACGGCCTCGGGGGCGGGGTGGCGTGGAAGTACCTGATCCGCTTCGCCCCCGATGTGCGGACCGCGGTGGTGGTGGATCCGGTGCCCCTCGACGGGCTCCCGCCGGTGCCCCCGGAGCAGGCCACCCTCGAGGGGCCCGAGGGCGCGGTGCTCGCGGCGTGCCGAGCCCCCGACTACGACGCCCGGGCGGTGCTGGAGGCCCGACGACGCCCGCCCCTGCTGTGGATCCGCGGGCAGCGCTCGGAAGCCGGGCCGGCGGCGGCGACCTGTGCCCACTGGGGCGGTGCCGCCGGCGCACCCTCCGAGGCGGTGTCCCTCGATGCGGACGATCCGATCTCGGAGGCCCCGGAGGCGGTGGCCCGGCTCCTCACACCCCTGTGGAGCCCGGGCGCGTCGTGACCGCCCCTCGAGGGAAGGCGAGGCCCGGGATCAGCGCCGCTTCAGCTCGAGGGGCTCCGGGCCGCCCTTGCCGCGGCGCCGGTAGAGCCCGGTGATGGCCCCGTCCGAGGCGACCCCCTCGAGGACCAGATCACCGTCGGTCTCCTGGAAGGAGAGGCGGCCGGTCAGGGGGTCGAAGCGACCCACCAGGGGGACCACCCGCTGGTTGATCCCGAGCACGAAGCTGCCCTCGGCGATGATGTCGTCGCCCGACCGGCGGAGCACCGAGAGGGTGAAGGGCTGGTTGAAGACCCGACCGCGCCAGGAGGTGCCCAGGAACCGGGCCATGGGCATCACCGGGTCGGGGGCGGGGGTCGGCTCGGCGGTGCCCACCTCGGGGTCGGGGTCGGGCTCGGGGGTGGTTGCCGCATCGGTGGAGGCGTCCTCGGGGGTGCCCTCCTCGCCGGTCTGGGTGGGCGCGACCGCGGCGCTGCTCGCGGCGTCGGTGTCGGACTCCTCCCCGGTGCCGGCCTCCCCATCGGCCTGCGGGTCGGAGGCTTGCTCGGCCTGCGCGTCGGCGGCCCCCTCCTCCGTCGAGGCGTCGCCCCCGTCCACGGAGGCCGGGGTGGGCGCCCCAGTGGCGGCGGCCGGGTCGCGCGGAGCGGAGGAGGTCCCCGGATCGGCGGTCTGGGAGGGGGCGGGCTCGGCGCTCTCGTCGCCCTCGGGCTCGGTGACGTCGCCGGATGCCTCGCTCGCGACGGCGCCCACCTCGACCTGGACCGACCCGGCACGACCGTCGCCCACCCCGCTGACCCCGACCGGCCCGGGCTCGCCGCGATCCCGGGTGGCGATCCCCAGGATTCCCGGGCCCACGGTCAGGACCAGGAGCGAGAGGCCGAAGAGCAGGACGCCGAGGGTGATGGCCAGGGCCGTCCAGAAGGGCGGGGCGCGCCGCCGACGTCGGGCCTCCTCGAAGTCGTCCGGCGCCCCGGGAGCATCGACCGCCGGCATGGCCGTGGGCGGAGGCAGGATGGTGGGCCCGCCGCCCGTGTGGGGGTCGTCCAGGTCCACCGGGGTGGTGAGGGCGGCGCCGCGCTCGGTGGCCCCGGGGTCGAGCAGGGTGTCGGGATCGCCGTAGGTCGAGGGCCGCCCCGGATCGACCGAGATGGGGCGCGACGCGCCGGCCCCCTCGACCTGGGCCAGCAGGTCCGGGCTCGCCGAGAGCAGCGCGCGGGCGAAGTCGAGCACCGTGGCGAAGCGGGCGTCCTTGTCCCGGGCGAGGGCGGTGGCCACGGCGTCGGAGACGTGGACCGGCACCCCGTCCACCACCGTCTCCAGGGGCTCGATGGTGCCCTCGAGGGTCGCGCGGACCGAGACCTCGCCGGTCTCGTCCTCGAAGGCGCGCCGCCCCGCGACGAGCTCATAGAGGATGGCGCCCAGGGCGAAGACGTCGGTGCGGGCGTCGACCGAGCGGGCGTCCAGGACCTGCTCGGGGGCCATGTAGCCGGGCGTGCCCATGGCGACGCCCTCCCGGGTGGCCCCCTCGAGGCCCTCGCTCACCACCTTGGCGATCCCGAAGTCGCTCACCTTGGGCACCAGCCCACCCCCCTGCCGGGCGAGCAAGACATTGGCGGGCTTGAGGTCCCGGTGGAGGACGCCCGCCTTGTGGGCAGCATGGACGCCGGCCAGGATGGGGGCGAAGACCTCGAGGGCCTCGTCCGCGGGCAGGGCCTTCCGACGCTGGATCAGCGACTCGAGGGAGAGGTTGTCCACGTACTCCATCAAGAGGCCGAACTGACCGTCGTGGCGCACCACGTCGGTCACCGAGACCACATTGGGATGACGGATCTGGGCCTGGATGCGGCCCTCGAGGAGGAGCCGGTCGGCGAGCGCCTTCTTGCGGAACAGCAGCAGCTTGAGGGCGTGGACGCTGCCGAGCTCCACGTGGCGTACCCGGTAGACCTCGGCCAGGCCACCCTGGCCTACCAGGGCCTCGACCTCGTAGCGTTCCCCTACGCGTTGCCCGGTCTGGAGCATCTACTCCCTCCCCCGGGACAGCCGGCCATTGGTCCCGATGCCGAAGGAGACCACGGTGACCAGCGGGTTGTTCTCGGCGGCGACCGTGGTGATGACCGTGCCCACGAAGGAGAGGTCGCGCCGCGCCCGGACGATGACCGTGCCGCCGACCCGGGCATTGAACACGCGCAGCGCGGCTAAGCGGTCCGGATCGCCGAGCTGGGCATCGGAGAGGGCGCCGAAGTCCACGCCTGCCGGGCGGCCGAACACGGTCACCAGCGGGCCGAAGGAGAAGCTGGGGGTCCACCCAAGGAGGAACTCGCTGGTGGCGGCCAGCTCGGCCCCGGGGACCGAGAGGGTGCCCCCCGAGCCGTCGGGGAAGGTGTCGGTGTTAGGCAGCCGGTACCACGCGGCCACCTCGACCCAGCCGGACCAGTAGCCGGAGCCCAGCGGGCCGGTCCGGCCCACGGCGGTGAAGGCGCCCACGTCCAGCGTGCCCTCGCCCAGGTTGGTGATCCGGGCCCGGGTGGGCGCGGTGAAGTGCCCGATGCGGAGGTCGCCGCCCACAGCCCAGGTGACGGGGTCGCCGTAGAGCTGGTCGAGCACGGTCCCCTTCCCGCGCACGCCGATGGTGCCGACGCCCTGGGTGGTCTCGCAGGCATCCAGCCCGAGGGAGGTGCACACGGGACCGTCGGTCCGGTTGGCCTGGACCCGCCACACGGGCACCGACAGCTCGGCCTCGAACCGGCCCTGGGCCCCCAGGGAGAGGATGCCCTTGGCGCCCAGGGTGCTGATGCCCTCGTCCACGTCGACCACGTCACGACTGCCGTCGGGCAGGCGGATGGCGAGGCGGTCGAGCCGCTGGGCCTCGACCCCCAGGTAGAGCCCGTACTGTCCATCGCCGACGACCCAGGGCCCGGAGGTGGCCCAGGCGGTGGCGGGGGCGCACAGGGCGACGCCCACGAGGAGCACGGAGTACGGGGAGCGGCGCATGCGACCTCCGGGGGGAGCCTACCGCGACGGGGAGGAGCCCGCGCGGGCGAGGGCGGCCGGGCCGGCCTCTCAGTCCCTGGATGCCGCTCCCGTCATCGGGGACGCTGGGCCCCGATGATCAGCGAGCCGCCGATCAGGACCGCGGTGAAGGTCAGGACGAAGAGCGCCCCGAAAAGGATGATGGGGAGGTCGCTCCAGCCCGGTACGACGGCGAGCATGGCGAGGCGCTCGATCCCGATCACCACCGAGACCAGGAGCGGAATCGCCCACCACGGCGAGCGGGAGAGCCAGTGCTCGTGATCGGAGCGGGGCCCGCCGCCCCCCGGGGCGACCGGGGGCGCCGGGGGCTCGGCGACGTCGTCGACGAGATCGTCGACCACTTCGTCGACAAGGTCGGGAGCCTCGGCCGCATCGAGCCAGTCCAGGTCGCTGCCGTCGTGGAGTCGGTCGTCGTCGAGATCCATGGGAGCCTCTGGGGAGCGCAAGACGAGAGGATGACGGGTTCGGCACCGTCTGTCGAGGGGTGTGGTGCGAGGACGCCCGGTGGATCGGCCCCGTGCGTGGGATTCCCCACGGCGGACAGATTCTGGCGGTGGGGCGCGCTACCCCATCCCCGCAAGGGGGAAGCATGGGCTCGATCCAGATCCTGCTCGGCCGTGCGCGGTGGCGGCGCCGCGCCGCGCTGCCGCGCGACCACCTCTCTGGCGTGGACCCGGTGGGCCGCCCCACCGCCCTGGTGGTGGTGGGCACCTCCGAGAAGCGTCGCCTGGTGGAGCGCGGCTTCCTGGCCCTCCGGCGGGATCGCCCCACCTTCGCCCCCGATGTGCGGGTGTGGACCGAGTGGCTCGATGCCCTGTGGGCGCGCCACGGCGATGGGCGGGCCCTCCTCTCCCCGGGGGCAGAGGCGGCGCTGGCGGCCCGGGTCCTCCGCGAGGGGGGAACGGCCTGGCCCTGGCTCGAGGGGCTGGGGGCACCGGCGGTGGTGGGGCGCGCCCTGGCTCGGCTCCGGGCCGATCTGGACGCCGCCCGCCGGCCCCTC
>CAZPJM010000129.1:0-13366 GCA_964586865.1 uncultured Enterobacteriaceae bacterium | reverse complement strand
GGCGGATGCCCAGGCCCGCACCCGCCCCGTCGGGGGCGATCTGCTTGCAGAAACCGATGGTCTCCGCCAGCGTCTGGGGCGTCTCGCCCGGACCGCCCAACAGCAGGTCCACCATGCAGCGGATTCCGTGCCGGCGACACAGGCGGACGGCCTCGGCCACGTCGGCCTTGCGATGGGGATGACCCAGGGTGGCGAGCATGACGTCACAGCCGGCATCCCCGGTGAAGTCGATCCCTGCGCACCCCGCCCGGCGCATGGCCTGGACCAACTCGTCATCCAGCGGCGCCACGGCCAGGTAGGCGTACCAGCGGACCTTCCCGCCCAGACCTCGAGCGATGAACTCGTCGCAGACGGCGCGGGCATGATCGATCGGCAGATTGAACTCGCCATCACACAAGTGGAGCACGTCGGCACCCTGGGCCAGCAGCCGCTGGACCTCGTCGGCAACGTCGCGAGGGTCGCGAGCCCGCACGGCCACCACGCGCGCATAGGCCTCGCGGGCGGCGTCCAGCCGACCGGCCCCCATCTCGAGCGTGCCCAGCGCCTTCCAGGCCCGGGTGTAGTCGGGGTAGAGGGAGACGGTCTCCCGGAGCTGCTCCCGGGCCTGGGCGACGTCGCCCAGGGCGGCGTGGGATTGGGCCTGCCGGGTCCGCAGCAGCGGCGAGGCCTGGGTGGACTGGTCGTCGGCCTTGGCGAACTCGAGCAGGGCCGCCTCGTGGTGCCCGCGCTGGGCCAGCAGCTCGCCCAGGCGCATGAAGCGGGCCAGGTCGCGCCGCTCGGACATGACCGGATCGCCCTCGACCGGGTCCCCGGCGTCCACGCCGGGGGGGAGCTCGGCGATGTTCCGGTCCCGGAGCCCCTGGTCCACCACCCAGGCCTTCCAGGCGTCCTCGAGGGCCTGGAAGCTCGAGAAGCCGGCCTCTTCCGAGAGGGCCACCCGCGGATCCTCCATCGCCCGGACCCGCGGCAGGACCTTGCGGATCACCGCCTCGCCGTTCTGCTGGACGATGAAGTCCATGAGGCTGGCGAGCTGCGCATAGGCCAGGGCGGCCAGATCGGCGGAGGGGAGCTTGGCCAGGGAGGGGTGCATGGCCTCGAAGGGCACGAGCCGGTCCTCGGCGATGGCCCGCGCCAGCAGCGCCTCGGCCCGGGGCTCGAGGCGGAAGGCGTTCCGACCGTCACGCCAGCGGTTGTCCAGGTACTTGGCCAGGGCCTCCTGGAGCCACACCGGCGAGCGCTCGCCCGAGTGGTGGCTCACCACCTGGTGGATGTACTCGTGGGCGATGGTGTCCTGCCAGTCGTAGCCGCGCCCCAGGGCCCGGGGCGAGGTGATGAGCAGGCGCGACCACTTGGAGAGGGCCACCACCCCGGTGGTCTTCACGTCCTTCTCGGTGAGGCTGGAGACGGCCGTGAAGGTCTGGGCGGACGGGTAGATCTCGACCGTGACCTTGCCGGGGGGCGGCCCGCCCAGCAGGGGGGCCAGGTTGCGCTCGCTCCGGCGCATGGCGTCGAAGGCCTCCTCGATGAGGACGGCGTCCAGGCCGGGGCGGTAGCGCACGACGTAGCGATCGTCGCGGACCTCCTCGACCAGGTCCTGCGAGACGCGGCGGGTGCGCTCGTACAGGGAGAGCTCGTCCCAGCGGTCGTCGTAGCCGTTCTCGACCGCCCGGGCGATGAGCGGGTAGGCCTCGTCGAAGCGGCCGGCGAAGAAGCGGGTCCGGGCCGCCAGGTACAGGAGCTCCGGATCGGACTCGGCCTCGAGGTCGTAGCCGTCGAGCACCGCCTCGGCGCACGGCACATCCACCTCGTTGAGGCAGGAGAGGATCCGGGAGGGATTCGCCCAGGCGACGGTGGGCCCCAGGACCCCCAGCAGCAGGCCGAGGGTTCCGCGGCGGAGCCACCGACCCAGGTGGGGGGGACGGCGATGGGAAGGCGTGTCCATCACTGGGTCATCAGCTCCTCATAGTACCGCTTCTTGAGGGCGCGGTACGCATCGGGCACGTCCCCGCGGGCGCCCCGGAGCACGTCCCGCTGGAAGGCGTCCAGGTCGAAGCGCTCGCGGTCGATGCCGTTGTCGGCGTTCCAGGCGGCGGGCTCGCCCTCGAGGTCCACGTCGGCCCCCTCGGCGTCCTCTCCGCCCTCCTCGCCTTCGGAGGGCTCCCCGGCGCCGGGCCCGCTGGCGGCCATCTGCTGCATGGCCTGCTCGAGGGCCTCCCGGGCCTCCTTGATGCGCTCGGCGGCCTGGCCCTGGGAGCCCTCGGCGGGCATGGGGCGCCCACCCTGGAGATCCTCGCTGGCCAGATCCATCGTCTGGTCGGCCTGCTCCAGGGCCTCCTCCATGCCCCGGGGCTCGATGGGCATCTGGGCCGCGACCTCGCTGGCCAGCTCCCGGGCGGCGCCCAGCTCCTCGTCGAGGGTGTCCTGGGCCTCCTGCATGGCGCGGGCCTGGGCCGCGGCCTGGGGATCGACGCTGCCAGCGGCCTGCTCGAGCCGGTCCAGCAGCCGCTCGGCCCGCTCGATCCGGTCGATGATGGGCGCGGACGCGCTGCGCGGGACCCGCCGCTGGTACGTCACCGAGGTCCAGGACCCGAGGGCATTGGAGGCGTCGGCCCGGGCCTTGCGGAGGTCCCGGGAGCGGGCCGCCTCGCCCAGGCGCGAGACCATGCGGGCGGCATCGTCGAGGACGGTGCGGTTGTCGAAGGCCCGGGCCCGCTCGGCCAGCTCCTCGCCGCGCTCGGTGGCCTCGTCGGCCAGCCGCTCCACCTCCTTCCAGAGACGCTCCGCCTCGGCCGCCCCCTGGGCGTCGGCGGCCTCGCGGGCCTCGCGCACCCGGCCCTGGAGCTGGCGCTGCTCGCGCTCGAGCCGCTTGAGCTCCGCCACCACGTCCTTCATCTTCTGGGCGAGCTCGTTCTCCTCCTCCTCCAGGGCCTGGAGGCGGTATTCCAGATCCTCCTGGAGCTCCCGGAGCTGCCCCGAGAGCCGCCGGGCCAGCTCGTCGGCCTCGTCCCGGTCCCCGCGCGTCAGCGCCTTGCCGACCTCCTCGCGCAGCAGGCCCAGCTCGCGCTGGCGCCGCTCCACCATGGAGCGGGTGCTGTCCTGGTCCATGTGGGCGACGGCCTCCTCGAGGCGCTCCAGGGCTGGATCCAGGCGGCCCAGGGCGGTCTGGACCTCGGCCTCGGCGGCGTCGCTGTCCAGGAGCCGCTCCAGGCGGTCCCCGAGCCGTGCGAGGGTCTCGGCCTCGCGGAGGACCTCCATCAGGGCGCGCATCTGGACGTAGCGATCGAGGAGGATGACGGCGTACTCCACCTCCTCGACGGCCAGGGTGCGCAGCTCGCCGGCCTGGACGACGAGCTGGCGCTCGGGGGTCTCGTCGACCCGGTCCCGATCGAAGTTCACCTGGGTGTAGGCCACGAAGTCCTGGCCCGTGCGCTGGACCGCCTGGACGAGGCGGGCCACGAAGCGGTCGCGGTAGACCCCGGGGGTGTCCTCGGCGAAGTCCCGCAGCGGGTCGTAGTGGGCGTCGAAGGCCTCGCCGGCGCGGGCCACGTCGGCCGAGGTGCGGCCGGGGGGCCAGGGCTCGAGGAGTTGGCCGGCCAGCAGGTCGACCAGGGTGTCCCGCAGGGCCAGCCGCTCCTCGGGACCCAGGGTGGCCAGGTCTTCGGCCCGCTGGACCACGAGCTCGATGGGGGGCTGGGAGACGCCGAGCTGCTCGCCGGACCAGGCGTTGTTGTCCCAGGCGCCCACCTGCAGCTTGACCCGCATGCCCACCGACATGCCGAGCTGGGCGGGGGTGAAGGAGAGGGTGCCCGAGGACTCGGCGGTGCGGTCGTCGAAGGTGCGCAGGGTGGTGGTCTCCTGCTCGTCGAGGAGCAGCACCACCCGGGTGAGGCCGTAGTCGTCCCGGGCCGCCCAGGGCAGCTCGATGGGGGCGTCGAGGGGGACCTCGAGGCGGCGCGGGCCGTCGACCAGCACCTCGGGGGCCAGGTCCGGATCCGGGGTGATGGGGAAGTCGACGCTGGAGGTGGTGCGCTCGCCGCGGTGCAGCTCCAGGTGCCAGGTCCCCTCGTCCTCGCCGATGGTGAAGCGGCCGCGCACCACGCGCCCCCCCTCGACGGTGGTGCCCTCGGTGGGGGAATCGTAGGCGACCACCGCGGCGGCCTCGACCGGCTCGGCGCTCCGGGCCCGCACCCGCACCGAGGTGCCGGGGGGGCCGTGGGCCTCGCCGGTGGAGTTGGTCACCTCGAGGGGATCGAGCCCGGTGTAGGTGGGATAGACGTACTCGAGCACCAGATCCCCCACCCGGGCCTTGTCGGCGCCCAGGGTCGGGTCCGGGGGGGCGAGGGCCGCCACCGCCTCGTTGCCGCGGAGCCACCAGCTCACGACCCCGAAGGGACCGCCGGGGGCGAAGAGGCTGGAGCCCAGGGTGAGCAGGAGCGCCAGGAGGACCCCGCCCGCGCCGGCGGCCAGCGGCCAGCTCCGGTGCACCCGGCCGGGGGAGAGGCCGGCGAGACGCTCGGCCGCCCGCCGGGCCACCAGGCCCAGGATGGCGGCCGACTCGTTGGGGCGCGGGCCGTCCAGACGCTCGACCAGGGTGAGGAGCCGGCCCTCGAGCTCGGGACGGAGGGCCTCGACGCGGCGGGCCTGCCGGATCGGGTCGCCGGCGCGGCCCCACCCCGCGATGAGCGGCGCCGCCACCAGGGCGAAGGCCCCGATCCCGCCGGTCAGCACCAGGACCAGGGCCGCGATGGACCGGTCCCAGGAGAAGGTGGCGGCCAGCACGGCGAGGAGCAGCACCGCGAGCGTGAGGCCCAGACCCTGCAGCAGGACCCGCCCGAGCAGCAGCAGTCGCTCGCGCCACACGAGGGCCGTGACCAGCCGGCGGATGGTGCGCCGCTCGCCGGCGTCCCGGCCGGAGGTGTGGGGGTGGCTGGCGGGGCCTTCGGTGCTCAGGGGGCGCTCCAGGGTCGGCGGCGGGGCCAGTCGAGGCGGTAACCGGACGGCGGCGAGGTCACGGGGGGGTTGACCGGAGGTGACGATCGCCGACGCGGCACCGAGAGCATGCCCCATCGGCGGCCCCCCGGCCCGCCGGACGCCACAGGTGGTGGCGGGCTTGACGACCCCGCTCCCCGGGGTAGGCTGTACGCGCGTACAGCCGAACGTTCGTCCAGGAGCCGCCGTGCAGGATCTCTCTCCCCGTCAGCGCGAGATGCTCGACTACCTGATCGCCACCGTGGATCAGTCTGGGGTCTTCCCCACCTATCGCGAGATCGGCGCCGCCCTGGGCATCGGCTCCACCAACGGCGTGAGCGACCACCTGAAGGCGCTGGAGCGCAAGGGCTACATCGAGCGGGTGGGGGGCCGGGGGGCCTCGCGCGCCATCCGGCTCACCCACCAGGCCACCGAGCGCCTCTCCCACGACGGCATCGTGGGGGTTCCGCTGGTGGGCCGGGTGGCCGCGGGCTCCCTGCACCACGCCGTCGAGGACTACACCGCCACCCTCCGCGTCGACCGCAGCATGCTCCCCCGCTCGGGCGAGGTCATCGCCCTCACCGTCCACGGCGACTCGATGATCGAGGAAGGCATCCACGACGGCGACACCCTCTTCGTGCAGCGCACCCCTACCGTCCGCAACGGCGAGATCGCGGTGGTGCTGGTCGACGGCGAGACCACCGTGAAGTTCTTCTTCCGCGAGGGCGAGCGCATCCGCCTCCAGCCGGCCCACCCGACCATGGCCCCCATCCTGGTCGACGCCGCCTCGGGCGAGGTGACGGTGGTGGGCCGCGCCGTGGGCGTGTGGCGTCAGCTCTGAGCCCGATGGCTATTCGCCCTGCTCCCGGCGGGGGATGGCCGGGTTGTCCTCGACCTGCCCCGACGCCGGGCAGGTCTCCATGTCGCGCACCGCCACCGAGGCGTAGACGACCTGGGGCACCATCCCCAGGCCCGCCCCGCGCAGGTCCACGCTGATCTCGATGTCCTCGTTGCCCACCCGGTGCATGCCGGGGGTGTACTGGATCTGGAACTGCTGCTGGCCGTTGACCTGGGTGACGGTCATGAACGGCCGGCTGGCGAAGCACGGCGGACCGCAGCGCCACCCGCTCGTCTCGATGCGGACGTACTCGCCGCACGGCGAGACCACGATGGGCTCGGGGTCGGCCCAGGTCCAGTCGGTGGCCCGCCGGAGCCCCGGCACCCGCAGGCCACCCAGCCGCTCGAAGGGCTTGAGGCGCAGACGGGGACTCTCGCTGGCCACCGCGTTGAAGCCGCGGACCGAGTCGTGGCGGAAGACGACGAAGTCCGAGGTCACCCGCTCGGGGACCACCGAGATGGCGTCGTGCCAGGCCTGCTGGGAGGGGTTCTGGAAGTGGCGCCGCTCGGAGCCGCCGAGGAAGACGTTCATCTGCTCGAGCAGGTGCTCCCGACCGGTGGCGGTGAAGGCCACCGCCGAGGGGAGCTGGGTGCCGAACCGCTCGCGCACCATGTTCCCGCGGAGCTGGATGGACTCGCCGCAGCCCGGCTGGAGCTGGGTGATCTGGCCGTCCTCGGTGAGCACCTGGGCGCTCATGTCGGGGAAGAACTCCTCGCAGACGATGAAGTGCACCGGACGGTCGATGCCGCGCTCGCCGAGCCACGAGGCGATGGGCACGTTGGCCCCCTGGACCTGGAGGTGCCACGGCCGGGGCGGGCCACCGAGGTCGCTCGGGTCCCGGATCCAGACGTAGGCGCCGCGGAGCCGCTCGAGCTGGTAGTGGCCCTTGTTGGAGCCCACCGCGCACCGCTCCTCGCCGGGGCTGAACGGCACGCCCGGCCGGAAGACGTAGCGCTCGTTCACATAGGTGGGGTCGCCGCAGGTCATGGGCCGGAAGCCCGCGCCATCGCTGTTGAGGCAGCCCTTGGGCATCTCGCCCAGCAGGCGCCACTGCCCGCCCGGATCGAAGGTGTAGACCCGCTCCCAGGTGGCGCCCTCGATCCAGATCTCGCTGACCCCATCCCCGTCCCAGTCGGTCACCCGACGGATGCTCACATCGCCCGACGACGCCCCCGTCTCGCGCATGAAGCAGCGGTCGAGCTCCACCCGGTAGGGGTCCCCGGACAGACCCAGGAAGCCCCGGTGGCCCTGCACGGGCTCGGGCGCCTCGATGCTCGGGTGGAGCTGGTCCCACAGCGAGAGGTCGCTCACGAAGAGGAAGAAGGGGTAGGCGGTCAGCGCCAGCACCACGAGGGCCACCCAGTAGACCCACTGGGGCAGGAGGCGGCGCTCCTCGGCGACCTCGATCACCGTCTCGCCGATGAGCAGGCGGGTGCCGTCCGAGATGGGGACCGCCTCGGTCCCGATGGCGATGCCGTCCACGAGGGTGCCGGTGGCGGACTCCAGGTCGCGGATCCAGAAGCGGTCCTCGCGCCAGGAGAGCTCGGCGTGGCGCGCGCTCACCCGCGGGTCGAGCAGGTCGATGCCCTGCTTGGTGCGGCCGACGACCACGTCCTTGCCGGTCTCGAGACGGACCTTCTCGCCCGCCCGGGGCCCGTCCACGAGGTTCAGCCACCACCTCACGGCCATGGCGGACCTCCTGCTGGCGTGTCGGGCACCACGCGGTCTCCCCTCCTGGACAGTCTCGACGCGGACGCCCCGTATTACGCCGTGACCCGGCACCGGGGCAAGCAGGGTCCCGCGATGCATCGGCTTGTGGACGCGTTCGGCAACCGTTAGCCGACCGCCATGGGCACCCGCCGAGGCGGCATGGACGGCATCCGGTTCGCGCTCCCACCGCTTCGGCCGGGGGTGCGCAACCTGCTCATCGCCCTCGGGGCGCTCTACGTGGTCGAGCTGGTGCTCGCGAACTTCCTCCTGCCTGACCGCGGGCTGCTCTACCAGTGGCTCGCCTGGCTCCCCTCCCCGCTCGAGCCCCTCTGGTCCCAGCTCTGGCAGCCCCTCACCAAGTACCTGGTCCAGGGCCCCGCGGTCTTCAACGTCCTCATCGGCCTGCTGGTCCTGTACTTCTTCCTGCCCTGGGTCCTGGACCGCTTCGTCCCCCGGCAGATCGGCCAGCTCGCCCTCTCGGTGGTCCTCGGCTGCTTCGTGGCGGGCCTGGCCTGGTCGGGCATCGCCTGGACCGCCCTGTCGCTCGGCGTGCCCGCCAGCGGCGGCTGGATCGCCACGCCGGCCATGGGCTGGCACCCCTTCGTCGTGGGGATGGTGGCGGCCTTCGCCCTGGGCAACCCCAAGGCCACCATCAACTTCTTCTTCGTGCTGCCCATGAAGGCCCAGGTCCTCCTCTACGTGGAGCTCGGCCTGCTCGGCCTCATGTTCCTGGCCTCGCCCGGGGTGCACACCTTCGAGATGTTCGGCGCGCTCGCGGGTGTCTGGCTGTGGTTCCAGTTCCTCGGCCCGGGGGCCACGCGCCGCAAGTACGCCCGCAAGGGCCGCCAGATCGAGAAGGAGCTCAAGTTCCAGGTCTTCGAGGGCGGCCGCGCCCAGGACGGGAAGAACGACCCGGATGTCTGGCACTGATCGCCAGGCCGGGACCCCGGCTGCCGGAGCCTCGGCGGTCGGGCCCGTGGCGGTGCGGGGCAAGCCCGAGCGGCTCGATGCGGTGTGGCGCCCGGTGTGGTTCGTGCTGCTCGGACTCGCGGGTCTGGGCGGCTCGGCCTTCCTGGCCTTCGTGGGCGACTGGCTGTGGATGCCCCTGCCCTTCGCCGGGGCGATCCTGCTCCACCAGGTGGTGTTCTGGATCCGCGGGGACCGTCCCCTGCGGGTGAGCCTGGAGGGCGAGACCCTGTCGATCGCCGATCGACGCACCGGGCGCGACTGGCAGGTGGATCTGGGGGCGGCCCACGCGGTGAGCCTGGGGGTGCGTCCGGGTCAGGCTCCCGGCGAGCACCAGGTCTTCCTGGCGGCCCACGACGGGGACCGCGCCCTCGTGGCGCTGCGGATCCACACCCCCCACGAGGCCTTCCCCGACGGCACCACCCCCCTCGAGGCCCTCCAGCCGGTGCTCGGCGGCAACGCCGGGATCCTGCGCGGGCTGGCCCCCCAGGACCGCCTGGTGCGGCAGACCCTCCTCGACCGGGACGGCGCCTTCACGCGCGCGCTCCTGGACGCCCTGCCGGCGGACGCCCTCGATCGGGTGGCGGTGCGGGTGTGGCGCGGCGAGGCCCCACCGATGGACTTCATGGGCCTGCACCAGGGCCCGCCCGACGCCCTGCTGCTGTGCGAGGGCGAGGCGGTGCGGCTGGTGCCCCGGATCGGCGGGGAGCCGCACCAGGCCCGCCTGGAGGCCCGCGACGGTGGGCGCAGCAGCCGGGCCCTCCAGCTCCTCGACGTGCCGGGCGTGGCCGAGACCCCGGCCGCCCGGCTCCCCCTGCTCGTGTGGACCCTGGCCCCCGGGCTGACGCTCGCCATCCCCTGCCCGATCGCGGGCCACAAGGGCGAGGAGGTGGCCCTCGACGAGGGGACGCTCCACACCCACCTGGCGGAGGGGGCGCACCTGGTGTGGTGGCTGCTGGATCGGCTGGATGCGGGGGCGATCCCGGACGGCCTGCTCGAGGCCATCTCGGACAGCCGCATCGCCCAGGAGCACCCCCCGACGACCCTGCGCCGTCACCTGGCGGCGCGGCCCGGGGTCAGGGACAGCGCGGCCCATCCGCGATGATGGCGCGCAGGGCCTCGAAGTTGTCCTTCACGCCGCCGGTGGCGAAGCTCGAGGCCAGGCCGGCCGGGACGGACCCGCCCGGGTCGCTCCAGACGTGGAACTCGACCAGGGTGTGCCCCTCGTCGACCTGGACGGCGAGCCAACCACCCTCGGAGAACGAGATGGGCGTGCCCTCGGCGGCCATGGCGCGGGCCGCATCGGTCCGTACCCGGCCCAGATCGCCGCGGGCCGACGTGGCCAGCTCCCGCATGGCCCCGCCCGTGGCCTCGGCGATGGCGCTGTTGATGGTCAGGGTGACCACCCACCAACGGTCGCTGACCATGGGGACCCCGACGGGGAGGTACTGGAACACGGTGCGCTCCGGGCCGCAGTGCTGCCCGGTCTGGACCTCGCTGTAGGACAGGGCGCCGTGCTCGGTCCGCGCGCTGAAGTCGTTGATGGCCGACCACACCGTGTCGATGGGCGCGTCGATGAGCGCCACGCCCCAGGCCTTGCGGGCCGGGTGGTCGGGCACCTTCTGCAGGCCGGTCACCACCTCGCCCTCGGCGGCGCGGGCGTAGACCTGGGCGTCGAGGGAGGGGGGGCTGGAGCCGCGCAGGCTGCGGGCCTGGGCGGTGGCGTCGACGGCGGCGGCGACCTGGTCGGGCGAGACGGCGGCCGCCAGGAGGGCGGACAGGAGCCAGGGCATGGGCAGATCCGGTGCGAGAGAGGGGGCCCGACCAGAGGGTCAGGCGGAGCGCCACACCCCATAACGGGGCCGGCCCTTGCGCAGCGCGAGAATCTCGGGGCACCCCAGGCGCTCGAGGAGGTCCCCGTCGTGGACGTCGCGCATGACCACGCAGCGCCGGGCCACCCGCCGGGCCTGGACGAGCCAGTCGCGGTCCATGGGAGCCTGGCGCGCCACCAGCCGAAGCCCGGCCAGGCTGTCGGTCCGCCCCCCGCCGGGCGGGAACATGGGGTCGCCCTGGACCACGTCCACCGCGCCCTCGGGGAGACCCGCGAGGAAGGTGGTGCCGTCGGCGTGGACCACCGCCACGTCCTCGCCGGCGCGGGCCAGCCCCTCGGCGGTCATCAGGGCCACGCCGGCCACCGCCTCGACCGCCACCACGGTCCGACCCGTGAGGCGAGACAGGAAGGCCGCGTCGGTGCCCAGGCCGAGCGAGCTGTCCAGCACCCGATCGCCACGGCGGAGACCGGCGGCCCGGACCAGCGGGTGGGACCAGCCGGCCTCGAGGCGGGTGTGGAGCAGCCCCGGGTGCCAGCGGAAGAGCCGGCCGCCAGCGCCGATCCGTAGACCCGGCCGGGACACCACCAGGGCCGGCGTGTGGCGATCCCAGCTGGCGCGGTCCACGTGGCGGAGGCCGGGCAGGGCACCGAGGGCCAGGGCGCGGGCCCGGGTGACGGCGGTGGCGCGGTCGGAGGTGGTCACCAGCATGCAGACCCCGTGCTACGTTCGCGCCTCCCACGCACCTCCCCCGAGACCGGGTCGCGATGACCAAGCACCAGTCCGAGGCCGAGCGACGCGGCCAGATCCTGCGGGCCGCCCGGACGGTGTTCGTGGATCGGGGCTACCTGGCGGCGCGGGTCGACGACATCGCCAAGCGAGCGGGGCTGTCCAAGGGGGCGGTCTACTTCTACTACAGCAGCAAGCGGGACCTCTTCCTGGCGCTGGTCCGCGAGGAGCAGGAGGCGACCTACGCCTTCCTGGACGAGGCGGAGCACGACGAGCGGCCCGCCAACGTCAAGCTCCTGGATCTGGGCCGCCAGTACATCGACTACTTCGCCGGGCTCAAGACCCCGCCCCGCTTCTTCCTCATGTGCTCCGAGGCCGCCATCCGCGACGAGGAGATCCGGGAGGAGCTCCACGCCACCCACGCCCGCTTCGTCGACGCCACCACCCGCATCCTGGCCCAGGGCATGGCCGAGGGCACCTTCCGCGAGCAGGACCCGCTGGCGGTGGCCCAGCTCTTCAAGGCCCTCATCGACGGACTCGCCGGCCAGGCGGCCATCGGAATCCGGCCGGATCGGGAGCGCTTGACCAGCGCGGGGATCGACACCATCCTGCGCGGGATCCTCGCCCGCGACCACGGCTGACCGGAGCCCGCGTGGCCGACCCCGCCCCCACCCCCGACCGCCGGCGCGTGCGCGCGGCGCCCATCGCCGGCATCGGCCCGGACCGCCACGTCCACGTGGTGGACGTCCACGGCGAGAAGCGCGCCCAGACCGCGGGCGGCCAGCCCGGCGTGATGTGGGGCTGGTGGGATGACGGGATCGCCCGGGCCAGCCATGCCTGGCCGACCTGGTCGCCCGATGGTCGTCGGCTGGCGTGCTTCGCCACCGACGACGAGGGCCGCGGCGAGGTGCTGGTCCTCGACGTGGACGGCGTCGCCAGCACCGCGGTGGCCCACCTGGAAGACCGGCTGCCCATCTACCTGTTCTGGAGCGCCGCCGGCGACCGGCTGGCCATCCTGACCCAGCGCCTCCACGGCAGCGCCGATCGCCTCTGCCTGGGCGCGGCGGATCCGGATCAGGCCGGCTCCGAGATCCACGTCGCCGAGGGCACGCCCCTGTTCTTCACCTGGGCCGGCACCCGGCTGGCGGCCTTCGTGGGCGAGCCCCGGGACGGCGGATCCCGGCTGGCGCTCCTGGCCCCCGACGGCGGGGCCGACCGGCGGCTCCTCCCCGGCCACCCCGGCAACTTCTGCGCTCCGGTGTGGATCGACGAGCGGCTCGTGTACGTGCTGCAGGACGGCCCCGTGGCCCGGGTGGTGGCCAGCGGACTCGACGAGCCGGAGCCCCGCGTCATCGAGTCGCTGACGGGGCTGGTGGCCCTGCTGGGCGCTCCCCGGGGCGGCCTGGTGGCCCGGGCGGTGGCCCCGGGCGGCGATGGCACCCCCTACCGTGACCTCTCCGTCATCGACCCCGCCAGCGGGCGGGTCACGGCGGTGCACCCGGGGCCGTGCCTGGCCTTCCTCTGGCTGCCCGACAGCTCGGGCCTGGTGACCGCCCGCGTCGACACCGAGGCCAACCTCATGCGCTGGCAGCGGGTCGATCTGGACGGCACGGTCACCCCCCTCTGCGACATGTACCCCACCCGGGACTTCGGCTTCTTCCTACGCTTCTTCGAGCAATACGCCCAGTCTCACCCCATGGTGGCCCCCGACGGCCGCCACCTGCTCGTCTCGGGCGGCCTGGAGGGGCACGGCGACCCCCACCGGGTCCGGGCCCTGTGGGAGGTCCCGCTGGACGGCGGCGAGCCCCGGCGCGTCATGGACGGCCTCTTCGGGGTCTACGGGCCGCCCGTCCCCTGATGGTGCTCACACCCGAAGGTGGCCCGAGAGGCGCTTGACGGTGGCCACGCCCAGGCCCTTGACCCGGGAGAGGTCCCCCACCTTGTGGAAGCGGCCGTTGGCCTCGCGGTCCTCGACGATGCGCACCGCCATGGAGGGCCCGATGCCGGGCAGGGCCTCGAGATCCGCGGCGGTGGCCCGGTTCAGGTCCAGCCGGTCGTCCCCGGCGCTGTCGCCCTCGGCGCTGTCGCCGCCCCCCTGCTCGACCGCGTCCTCGAGGGCATCGACCCCCTCGGACACCGACTCGGCGGTGGCCAGGGCCGACTCGGCGCGGGCGAGCGCCTTGCGGGCCTCGGCGCGGGCCTCGTCGGTGGCGCGGCGCACGTCGGCGAGCTGCGCGGTGGCGGCCTGGATGGCCCCCATGGCCAT
>CAZPJM010000128.1:0-13406 GCA_964586865.1 uncultured Enterobacteriaceae bacterium | reverse complement strand
TTCGGTGGCCTGCTGCCCCCCCCCCCCCCCCCCGCCCCCTCCCCCCCCCCCCCGCCGCCCCCGCGGCCCCCCCCCCCCGCCCCGCCCCGACTACCAAGCGCTGCGGCAGATTCTGCTCGAGGGCTACGACGTCACCCAGGTCGACCTGTCCGAGGGCGATGTCCCCGACCACCTCGACGTGCTGCTCCTGGCCAAGGCCGGGCCCCTCACCGACGAGGCGCGCTGGGCCATCGACCAGTACCTCATGCGCGGCGGCGCCGTCATCGCCCTGGCCGGCGCCTTCGAGGCCGACTTCGGGCCCCAGGGCGGCCTCTCGCTCGAGGAGGCCCCGGGCGACCTGCGCGAGCTGTTGGCCCACTACGGGGTCGACGTCGAGGAGGCCCTGGTCCTGGACCCGCGCAACGCGCCCTTCCCGCTGCCGGTGCAGGAGCAGCGCGGGGCCTACGTCCTCGAGCGTATCGAGCTGCTGCCCTACCCCTTCTTCCCCGATGTGCGGGGCGGCAGCCTGGACGGCAGCCACCCGGCCACCTCGGGCCTCACCAATGTGACCATGCCCTGGTCCAGCCCGGTGCGCGCCGCCGAGGAGCTGCCCGAGGGGGTGACCGCTCGGACCTTCCTCGAGAGCTCGGACCGCGCATGGACCCAGACCGGGACGGACATCCAGCCCGACTTCACCACCTGGCCCGACGCGGGCTTCGGCCCACCCGCCGACGCCGAGCGCGGCGCCCGCCCCCTGGCGCTCACCCTGACGGGCCCCATGCGCTCCTGGTTCGCCGACAAGCCCTCGCCGGTCTGGGACGCCGAGGCCGAGTCCGATGGCGAGGGCGATGTGGACCCCACCGGTCGCACCCTCACCGAGGCCGCCCCCGAGGCGAGGCTGGCGGTGGTGGGATCGGCCGAGGTGACCAGCGACCTGCTCGTGCGCCTGGCCGAGTCCATCAGCGGCGAGCGCCACCGCGGCAACCTGCAGCTCGTCCAGAACCTCATCGACTGGTCCACCGAGGACACCGACCTGCTGGCGATCCGCTCGGCCGGCGCCTTCGCCCGGACCCTGGACCCCATGGAGCCCGACGACCACCGGATCTGGGAGATCGCCGCCTACACCGGAGCCCTCATCCCCCTGGTGCTCCTGGGGGCCCTGCCGCTGGTCCTGCGCCGGCGCCTGCCGCCCGAGCTGGCCCGCCTGGATCGGGCTCCCGACCTGCCCGCCCCCGAGGCGAGCCCCGCGAAGGAGGCGCCATGAAGAGCAACGCCATCCTGGGTGTGGTGGCCGGGGTGCAGGCCCTGGCCGTGATCGCCACCTGGACCTGGAGCGCCACCGGCGGACCCACCCCGGCCCGCCCGCTCATCGACCTGGACCCGGCCTCGGTGGATCGGGTGACCATCTCGGACAGCCCGGAGGACGAGGCCCCCGACGTGGTGCTGGTCCGCGACGGCGCACAGTGGCACCTGGACACGGCCGATGGTCCCCTCGCCGACGGAGCCGAGGTGCAGGCGCTCCTCGACGATCTCCTGGGACACCGGGTGCGGGACCCCATCTCCACCACCGCCACCAGCCACGCCCAGCTCGGCCTGGCCGAGACCGACTGGAAGCGGCGGGTGACCCTCCAGGCCGGCGAGGTCACCCGCACCCTGACCCTCGGCGCGGGCCGGGACGCCCACGTGCGCGTGGACGAGGACCCCACGGTGTGGAAGGTGGACGACCTCTCGGCCTGGTCCATCGAGGCGCGCGAGCTCGACTGGCTCGAGCAGCCCTACCTGGACCTGGAGCTGCAGAGCCTGGAACAGGTGAGCCTGCCGGTGGACGGGGGAGCGGACACCCTGCGGCTGGTCAAGGACGGCGAGTCGTGGCGGGTGGAGCCGCCCCTCGAGGATCGCGTGGTCGACGCCGAGGCCCTCATGGAGGCGCTGGGCGGCCTGGCCGGGCTCGAGGCCGCCGCCCTCACCGACACCGCCGTCGCGGGGGGCTCCACCGTGTCGTGGATCCGCTCCGAGGAGGGCCAGAGCGTCCCGGGCAGCCTGGTCATCGGCCCGGAGACCGAGACCGGCCGACGGGTGGTGCTGGATCCGGACCGCGGCTTCCCGGTCGAGGTGGAGGCCGAGGCGGTGGCCCCGCTGCTCGACCTGGACCCGGAGGCCCTGATCACGGCGCCCCCGGCCGCGGAGGCCGAGGGCGAAGAGGGCTGAGGGGGTCGGGTCGGCTTGGGTGTGGCGCCCCGGCGGGCCTCAGGCCTCGCCCGGGGAGGCCAGCGCGCTTCAAGCCTCGGCGAGCTCGTTGCTGTGCTCCACCGCGTGCTTGATTCGATACAGATCCTGGTAGACCTGGCGGCGCACCATCGGGAAGACGGCACGGCCGAAGAAGGCGCCGAGCGAGCCGGCGGGGGGCTGGAACTCGGCGGTGAAGGTGACGTCGGTGGCATCCTCGCCCTTCACCCGGTCGAAGCGCACCCGCCCGGCCGTGGGGACCTGGGAGTCGGTGGTGGAGCGCCAGGCGATGGAGGTGTTGCGCTTGTCCTCGACGACCTCGGCATCCCACTCGGCGGTCCAGACGCCCAGCGGACCCTTCTGGGACCAGTGCAGGAGCTCCTGCCCGTTCTCCGAGATGCCGTCCACGTTGCGCATGTGGGCCTCGAGGTTGCTGAGATCCCGCCAGAAGCCGTAGACCTGCTTGACCGGCGCGTCGACGCGGACCGTCTCCTGCATGCGGATCCAGCTGCCGGCGCCATCGTCCGGCCCGGGGACCTCGGGAAGCTCCTCGTTGCGGAAGGGACCGACCTCGTTGCGGCGGGCGAGGTAGATGCCGACCGCGCCGCCCACGGCGGCAACCGCGCCGATGGCGATGGCGGGGATCCACCAGTCGATGCCCTGGTTCTGGTTCGTATCAGCGTTTTCCTTGCTCATGAGGCTCCTTTCGAGGTTGATGTGTGAAGTGCGCAGGAAGAGCGTCTTCCTCGGAAGTCCAGCGCCCGACCGGGTGGCGTCCCGGTCGGCTCAGCGCCGGGGAAGTGCGTTGGAGGGCGTGGCATCACCCGCCGGATCGGCCGCCGCTGGATCAGGGCGGTTCTCCGCCCCGGGAAGCGCGTGCGGCGTGGGCTGCTGCGAATAGGGGGCAGCGTTCACGAAGGCGATGACGCCGACCAGCAACAGCACCACGGCCCCGATCCCCACCGCGATGAGCGGCCACCGGCGCCGCGTGGGCACCGGATCGGGGGGTTGGACGTCGAAGCGCGGACCTTCGGGATCGTCCTGCGGGGTCGGCCGGGCCACTTGTCCTCCTGCATGCATCACACCAGATCCCTAACGCCATCCTTCAACAATGCAAACAAGTGTGCAGAATGCGGCGGGTGTCCTCCCCGCGGCAACGCTGCGTCCCCCGTCCGAGGGCTTCCAAGGGCCCCCGCCGGGACCATGATCCCGCCATGAACCGGCCGCCAGTCGGCCCCCTCCCCGGAGGTCCACCATGCAGATGCAGATCCGACGCTCCCTCGACCGCGGGCATGCCGATCACGGCTGGCTCGACACCCGGCACACCTTCAGCTTCGCGGGCTACCACGACCCGCGCTTCATGGGCTTCTCCCACCTGCGGGTCCTCAACGAGGACCGGGTGGCGCCCGGGGCCGGCTTCCCGACCCACCCCCACGCCAACATGGAGATCCTCTCCTACGTGGTCGAGGGCGGACTCGCCCACCGGGACACGCTGGGCACGGGCTCGGTGGTCCGCCCGGGCGAGGTCCAGGTGATGAGCGCGGGCCGTGGCGTGGCACACAGCGAGTTCAACGCCAGCGACACCGACCCCCTGCACTTCCTGCAGGTCTGGTTCCTGCCCCGCCAGGCGGGGGGCGCCCCGCGCTACGACCAGAAGGCCTTCGACACCGACGTGCGCGGGGCCACACTCCTGGTGAGTCCCGAGGGTCGGGACGGCTCGCTCACCCTGGGCCAGGACGTGGACGTGTGGCGGATCCTGCTGGATCCGGCACAGACCCTGGAGCACCCGGTGCGTCGCGACCGCGCCTGGGCCCAGGTGGTGAAGGGCGCGGTCGACGTGAGCGGCGCGCGCCTGCAGGCCGGCGACGGGCTGGCCGTGGTCGACGCCGACACCCTGCACCTCACCGCGCACGACGCGCCGGTCGAGGCGCTCCTCTTCGACCTGATCTGACGAGGCCGGCCCCGTCGCCCTGGGGGTACCGGCCGCCTGGACGGGGTCGCCCGTGCCACCCTGCCGCCCCTCGGCGGCCATCTTCTCCATGGAGTTCCCATGTCCGACCTCGCCTACCAGACCGGCTTCGGCAACGTGCTCGCCACCGAGGCCGAGCCCGGCAGCCTCCCCGCGGATCGGAACAGCCCCCGCGACGTGCCTCACGGGCTCGTCGCCGAGCAGATCCAGGGCACCGGCTTCACCCTCGAGCGCGCCCGCAACCTGCGCACCTGGGTCTACCGCCTCCGGCCCGCCATCCACGACCGGCCCTTCGAGGCCCTGACCTCGCCGCCACCCCGGTTCCTGACCGATCCGGCGCGCCGCTCGGCCCTGCCCCAGGTCCAGCGCTATCGCCCCCAGCCCCTGCCGGAGGGGCCGGTGGACTGGCTCGACGGGCTCCGCACCTTCGCCGCGGCCGGGGACCCCGGGCTGCGCCGGGGGCTGGCCATCCACGTCTACGCCGCCACCGCCGACATGGAGCGTGCCTTCACCGACATCGACGGGGACCTCCTGGTGGTGCCCGAGCACGGCGGCCTGCGGGTCCAGACCGAGCTGGGCTGGCTCGAGGCCCGTCCCGGCGAGCTGCTGATCCTCCCCCGGGGACTTCGCTTCCGCGTGAGCCTGCCCGACGGGGCGGCCCGTGGCTTCGTCTCCGAGCTCTACGATGGGCACTACGAGCTCCCCGAGCGTGGGCTGGTCGGCGCCAATGGTCTCGCCAGCGAGCGGCACTTCCGCGCCCCGGTGGCCTGGTACGAGGATCGCCCGGAAGACACGGAGATCGTGGTCAAGCACGGCGGGCGCTTCTGGCGGACCATCGCGCCCGCCAGCCCCTTCGACGTGGTGGCCTGGCATGGCCGCTACGCCCCCTTCGTCTACGACCTCGACCAGTTCATGGCGTACGGCTCGGTCACCTGGGACCACCCGGACCCGTCCATCCACACCGTGCTCACCCACGCCATGGACACCCATGGGCGCAACGCCGTCGACGTGGGCGTCTTCCGTGGCCGCTGGGATCCCACCGAGCACACCTTCCGGCCCCCCTACTTCCGCCGCAACAGCGCCATCGAGTTCAACGCCGTGATCAAGGCGCCCACCACCAAGGGGCCCTATCCGGCCGGCGCCTTCAGCTTCACGCCCTACCTGACGCCGCACGGGATCAGCGCCCGCTCCCACGCACACGAGTCGGACCGGACCGACGACACCCCGGCGCGGAGCCCCGACAGCAGCCTGTGGGTGCAGTTCGAGAGCACCTACCACCTGCACATGGTGGAGGACTGGCTCGACGATCCCACCCGCGATGACCGCTTCCTGGAGAACTTCGCCGGGTGGCGCACCGGGGACCTGGTCGGCCGGTGAGGGGCCCGGCAGCCCGGTCCCGGGGGGGGCCGGGAGGCGTCCCGGGGGGGCGTGGTAGCATCGCCGTCCGGAGGTCTTCATGCCCGACAAGCCCGGTGGCAACCTCGACGCCCTGTTTCGCCAGGCCCGCCGCTCGAGCGGCAGCCGTCGCACCCGCACCGTCACCGGGACCGAGGGAGCCCCCGCGGATCGCGCCGACAGCGCCAAGGGCCCCGTCGCGGCCGCCGACGATCGCACGCGGCTGGTGCTGATCGAGGGCCGGGACGGCCGCTTCCGCTACACCCTCGACGGGGAGGAGGTCCGGGTGGGCGATGCCCTCGAGGTCTTCGTCAACGGCAGCAACGGCTGGCTCTACGGCACCTTCCAGTGGACGGGCCGCGAGCGCCACGCCCCCTCCCTCAAGGTCGAGCTGCGCGCCCCGGGGCAGCCCGACCAGTTCGTGGGGACCCTCGACGCCACCCTCCCCAAGCACGCCCGCGTCCGCCGCGCCTGACCGGCGCCGCCCCGGGGGACGGCCGGGCCTTGAGGCCGGGCTCGAACGATCCGTGGAGCACCCGTCGCCCCAACGACGGAGCCCCTCCATGCATCCCTCGCGCCCCTCCCTGGCGGGCGCCCTCGCCCTGGGCGCCGCCACCCTGCTCCCGGTCACCCTCGCCGGCCTGGGCCTGCAGTGGGCGGCCGGGGCGTCCCTGCTCACCCCCGCCGCCCTGGTCCTGACCCTCCTGCCCCTCGTCGGCGCGGGCCTCGCAGGCGTGGGCGCCCATCGGCTGCGGCTCCGGGAGCGGGCCCTCGAGGCGGCGCGGGCGGATCGGGACGCCCTGGAGCAGCGCCGGAGGGACCTGGCCGACGAGGCCGCCAGCCTGCAGGGGGTGGAGCTCGGCCTGCTGGCGGATCTGGAGGAGGCGGAGGCCGAGCTGGACGCCCACGCCGACGTCCTGGGGAGCCTGGTCCAGGCCCTCTCGGACACCTTGGTGTCCATCGACGCCGAGCTGGCCCCCGAGGCGGCCCGCGCCCCGGACGGGCCGGTGCCGCGGGTGGTGGGCCAGGTGGGGGAGCTCCTGGAGCTGGTCCGGGACGTGGAGACCCTCATCACCCCCAGCCCGACCCTCGAGACCGAGCCGGCCTTCGACCTGCGCCGGGTGGTGGCGGAGGAGCTGGACCCGGTGGAGGGCCTCTCCTGGGAGCTGGACGCGGCCGCACCTCGGTGGACGGCGGGCGGCGAGGCGGGCCTGCGGACCACGCTGCGGGCCGCGATGGAGGCGGTGCGGGAGTCGGGACCCGGGCCCTGGCGCCTCGCCCTGGCATGGGTGGCCCGCGGCGGCAGCACCGGCCTGCGCATCGCATGGGGCGAGGGCGAGGATCACCTGGCTGACGGGGTGGGAGCCCGCCTCGCCGAGGCCCTGGGTGCCCCGCCGGTCCTGGGGACCCGGGCCGAGGCCCTCACCTGGTGGCAGCCCGAGGCCCCCGACCCGGGGGCGTCGGTGGTCCCGGAGGCCCTCCCGCCGGCCCGGGTGATGGTCGCCGCCGACGACCCGGCGAGCCGGGCCAGGCTGCGTCGGCTGCTGGGCCACATGGGCCTCGACGTGGGCCTGGCGCGCACGGGCACCGACGCCCTGGTCCAGCTCGAGACCCTGCCGGCGGATCTCCTCCTCCTGGACCTGCACCAGGACAGCCTGCCCACCCTGCGACGGCTCCGGGCCCACCCGGACCTGGCCCGCATCCCGGCCCTCGTGCTCTCCCCCGACCTGGACAACCTGGTGCTGCTGGATCCGCCGGGGGACCCGGACCTGACCCGCGCCGTCCGGCAGGAGGCGCTGGTGGACGACCTGGAGGAGGCCCTGCGCCACCACGGCAGCCAGCCCGCCCAGGGTCGGTGCCCTCGGCGGATCCTGGCGCTCGAGACGCGGGCCGGCGCCGCCGCCGCCCTGGTGCGCGCCGGGGCCGATCTGGGCTGGGAGGTGGTGGTGGTGGCGACCCTCGCAGCCCTGGAGGCGCGCCCCGGGCCCTGGGATCTGGTGCTGGTGGACGGCACCGTCCTCGGGGAGATCGATCCCGTGGCCCTCCCCGATGCCCCGAGCCTCTCGCTGGTGGATCACCCCACCGCCGGCGCCCGCATGGCGGCCCGGGCCGCGGGCCTGGACGATGCTACCCGTCGCCCCCGGGACGCCACCGGTCTGGCCCGGCTCCTGTCCTTGGCGGTGGATCCCCGCGCTGGGCTCCCGCCTGCCCGTTCTCGGTCTGGAGGACCCGCCTGACCTTCACATAGCCGCCGTCCGGGTGGGGCTCGAAGGCATGGCACCACGCCATGTCGCCGCCGTAGACGTGCAGCGTCACGGCGGGATCCTCGTGCGGGTTGTCGATGACGTGGTGGTCGAGGGGAGGGATCAGGTGGCCGGCCTCGCCCCGCCCGGCCATCAGCCGCTCCTCCTCCTCGAAGTCGAGCCGCTTGGGGGCCGGGTGATCCTCGGGCTGGAAGGCCCGGACCCGGATCCGCCCCTGGACCACGCACTCCACGCACCACAGCCCGCCGTGGTCGTGGATGGGGGTGCCCTGGCCCGGGCCCCAGACCATGGCGATCATGGAGAAGCGACCCTCCGGGTCCCGGGCCACCCGATACCGGGCGTAGCGATCCGGATCCGGGATGCGGTAGCGGGCGGGGAGCAGGGGCACCCCGGTGCGATCGGCCTCCTCGATGGCCTCCGTCAGGGCCTCCTCGACCGCGGCGCAGGTGGTCGGGGTGCACGGCCGCGTCGCCACGGCCTCCGAGATCCGCTGGACCAGCCCTTCGAGGCTCTCGCTCACGCCGCCTCCGCGCGGAGCCCGGCGGCCGCCTGGTGGAGCGCATGGAAGAAGGCGTCGATGTCGGACTCGGTGTGGGCGGGGTCCAGGAAGACCATGCGGACCACCGGCGCGTCGTCGACGATGGCGTGGCCCACCATCGCCCGGCCCTCCCGGTTCATGCGCGAGCAGAGCACGTCACAGGGCACGCCGCGCACGTCGAAGCACAGGTTGATGGACTCGGGCTCCCGCACCAGGGTCAGATCGGGGTGACCCACCACGTGGCGCCGGGCGTACAGGGTGTTCTCCCGCAGGCGGATCATCCGCTGCCGGTACCCGGCGTCGCCGTGGGTCCGCCAGGCGGTCCACAGCTTGAGCGCATTGTTCCGCCGGCCGCACTGCAGCGAGCGGGTCCCCGGGTTGAGGTCGTCCGTGTCGTCCTGGAACAGGTAGGTGGCCGTCTCGTTGAGGTGCTTCGTCAGCAGGCCCTTGTGCCGGACCAGGATCACCGAGCACATGAGGGGGACGCCCATCATCTTGTGGGCATCCCAGGTGACCGAGTCGGCCCGCTCGATCCCGCGGAAGTGCTCGGCGTAGTCGGGGTGGAAGACCATCGAGCCGCCATAGGCGCCGTCCACGTGCAGCCAGGCCCCCTCGGCCTCGCACACGTCGGCCAGCCCGTCCAGGGGATCGTAGGCGCCGAGCACGGTGGTGCCCGAGGTGGCGTTGACCATCACGGGCACGTGTCCGGCCTGGCGGTCCGCCCGGATGGCGCGGGCCAGGGCGTCGGGGAGCATGCGCCCGCGGCTGTCCACGTCGACCAGGACGACGTTGTCGCGCCCGAAGGCCAGCACGCCCGCCGCCTTGCGCACCGAGTAGTGGCTGTCGGCCGAGGTGTAGATCCGCAGGGTCCGGCCGTCGTGGCCCGCCTCCTTCAGGTCGGGGACCGCCTCGTTGCGGGCCATCAGCATGCCGCACAGGTTGGAGAGGCTGCCGCCGGGGGTGAAGACGCCCTCCGGGTCGCCCCAGCCGAGCAGGGCCCCCATGCGGCGCACCAGCTCCAGCTCGACCAGGACCTGCACGCCGGCCACCTTGTAGGTGTACATGGAGTTGTTCAGGACCACCGCCAGGATGTCCCCGGCCACCGCCGCGCCGTCGCGCCCCCCGAAGAGCTGGTTGAAGAAGGCCCGGGAAGCCGTGGCCGGGGTGCGGTCCATGAGGGCCCGGAGATCCTCGAGCACCTCGCCGAAGGGCCGCCCCTCCTCGGGCAGGGAGAGGTCGAGCTCGGCCCGGAGGGTGGCCGGGTCGCGTGGCGCGCGCACCGGCTCGGCCGCCTCGTGGGCCAGGTGGGTCTTGATGAGCTCCGTCAGGGCGGGGAGCACTTCCTCGAGATCGGGGGACACGGACACTCCGGGGCGGACGAGCCAGGTCCGGTGTTAACCGATCCTGGGGCCTTCCCCGACGGGTGCCCAGCGGTCGAGGGCGGCCCGGAGATCCGCCAGGCGCACGGGCTTGGCGTAGACCGCCTGCATCCCGGCGCTCAGACAGGCCTCGCGGGCCTCGGGGCCAGCGTGGGCGGTGAGCGCCAGGATGGGTCCCCGGTAGCCGGCTTCGCGCAGGGCCCGGGCGGTGGCCGGACCATCCATCTCGGGCATCATCCAGTCTAGGAAGACGGCGTCGGGGTGGCCCCGCTCCAAGGAGGCCACCGCCTCGCGGCCCGAGGCCACCGCCACCACCCGAGCCCCCAGCCGGCGCAGGAGCTCGGCCTCCACCCGCCTCGAGATGGGCTCGTCATCCACGAGCAGCACATCCAGATCGGGGTGGGAGGGGCCCTCCGAGAGGGCCACGGCGCCCGCCTCGGGATCGGCCAGGACCCGGGTGCGGGTCTCGGGCAGTCGGCCGCCGATCGCCCCGGGGGCATGCGGCAGCTCCAGCTCGAAGCGGGCGCCCCCGTCGGGGGCATCCATGACCTGCAGCCGGCCGTCGAAGAGGCGGGTGAGCTGCCGGGCGATGGCCAGTCCCAGCCCGGCCCCGCCGTGGGGGCGGTCGACGCCCTCGCTGCCCTGCTCGAACCGGCCGAAGATCCGCTCCCGTTCCTGCTCCGGGACCCCCGGCCCCTGGTCGTCCACCCGGATCCGCACCCCCCCGTCGAAGGGCTGCGCCGTGACCCGGACCTGCCCCTCGGGGGTGAACTTGAGCCCGTTGGAGACCAGGTTCAGCAGGATCTGTCGGAAGCGGCGGGCGTCGAGGATCACGTCCACCGGCAGGCCCTCCTCGAGGCAGAGCTCGAGGGTGAGGCCCCGGTCGGCGGCGATGGAGGCGAGCAGCGCGAGGGTGTCCTCGAGGAGCTCGGGCAGCACCGCCGGCCCCGGCTCCAGGGAGAGCCGCCCGGCCTCGAGCCGGGAGACATCGAGGAGATCGCCCACCACCCCGAGCATCAGCTCGCCCGAGCCGCGGATGACCCCGAGGAGACGGCGCTGCCGGGTGTCGAGCTCGGTGGTCCGCAGCAGATCCACCGCCCCCAGGATGCCGTTGAGGGGCGTGCGCAGCTCGTGGCTCACCACCCCGAGGAAGCGATTCTCGGCGCGCACCGCCGCCTGGGCCCGGTCGCGGGCGGCCTCCAGCTCGGCGGCCTGGACGCGGAAGGCCTCCAGGGTCTCCTCGAGCCGGGCGTTGGCGTCCTCGAGGGCCTCGCTGCGGACCCGGGCCCGCTCGGCGGCGTGGCGGGAGCGCTCCAGGGCCAGGGCCTCGTCCCGGCGGACCCGCACCAGGTCCTCCTGCAGGTGGCGGGCCCGCCGCTCGTAGTCCCAGGCCGCCTCGTAGTCGCCCTCGGCGGCAGCGGCGCGGGCACACAGGAGCAGGGCATCGAGCCGCTCGTAGCGCCGGTCGTCCCGATCCACCGGGCCCAGGCACTCCCGGGCCGCCGCGAGGGCCCCGGGCTGGCGCGTGGACAGCAGCACCCAGGCCCTGCCCCACGCCAGGTGGGCGCGCTGGTAGGCGGAGAGGTCCGAGCCCTCCGTGGCGGCCTCGAAGTCGGCGAGCAGATCGCGGGCCTCGTCCAGGCGACCGGCCTCCACCGCCGCGCGGATGGCCCCGGTGTAGCCCCCCACCAGCCGGGAATCGTCTCCGGCGGCGCGGGCCCGCCGGACCGCCTCGCGGAAGGCCTGGGTGGCCTCCTGGTGGCGACCGGCCTGGAGCAGGAAGTGGCCCAGGTTGCCCTGGGCGATGGCGGCCCGGAAGTCGTCGCCTCGAGCCTCGTAGCCCTCGAGGGCCACCCGGATCAGCTCGAGCGCCCGGTCCACCTCGCCCAGGCGGGCGTGGACCATGGCCAGATCGATGGGCGCCGAGACCGGGTCGACGCCCTCCCGCCCGGCGATGCGCAGCGCCTCGTCGAGCCGCTCGATCGCCTGGAGCCAGCGACCGAGCCGACCATCGATCTGGCCGAGCCAGGCCAGGGCCTTCACCTCGGAGGCGGCGTCGCCGTCGTCCCGGGCCACGGCGAGGTGGTGGTGGAGCGCGATAGCGGCGGCCTCGAACTCACCCTCGACGAAGAGCGCCGGCACCTCGTCCAGCGGCGGGTGGCCATCCCCTCGGCGCCTGTCCATGGATCCCCCGGTTCGGTTGAAGAGGGGTCAGTATCGGACAGAGAGGCCCACCCTGAAGACCCGGGGTCGGGGCGGTACCCGAGTCGTTCAGTCGCCTGGTGGGGCGGGATCGGCCCGGCCCTCTCGGAGAGGGTCCGGAGTGGGGGAATCCCCCATGCCCATGGTACCGTCTGCCTGGGCGGGCTCGGTGGGGCGGGACCGGTCCTGGGCAGGGTCCGCCGCTTCGGGGGGGCCCTCCCCGAGGGTCTCGTCCACCTGCTCGAGGAATCGGCGGTAGCAGTCCTGCCAGCCGGGCTGCACCGTGTTGGCGTAGTAGCGGCGGAGCGGCCAGCCGGGAGGATTGAGGAAGGTGCGCATCTCGACCCGGGTGCCCCCCTCGACGGCCTCGAGGCCGAAGCGGGTCACGAAGCCCTTGTTGCCGGCGTGATCCCAGGCGAGCCGGCGCGGCCGCTCGGCCATCGAGATGCGGCCGTCCAGCTTCCGGCGGAACGCCTCGATGAGGTAGACGACCCGGAAGGTGGCCCCCTCGCCGGTGGTCTGGGGGCCGAGCTCCCACTTGCGCATGCAGCGCTCGGGGGCGTCCTTCACCACCGCTTCCAGGTCGGTGAGGTGATCGAACACCGCTTCGGGCGGGGCGCGGAGGGTGTGGACGACGACGATGTCGCCCTCGTCCTGGTAGGTCGGGGGCGCGGCGGCGGCCGTGGAGGAGAGGAGGAGGAGGGCGAGGGTGCGCATGGGCCGGGCCTATCATGACAGCTCGTCGCGAGCCGGCGAGATGCCGTCGTGAGCGCGGTTCTCGACGAGCGACCGAGGGAAGGCGTGCCGGGGCACGTCGACCGAGGGAGCGACTCCGAGGGCCCGTCCGAGGGCCGGCCCGACGGCCGGTCAGTCCGGGGCGCCCGGGGCCTCGAGGGGTTCCACCGCCTGCCGTGCCCCCGCGACGGCAGCCCGGGCCTCCAGCACCGCCGCACGCCGCGACCGGAGCCAGGCCGTGTCCGCCCCCCGGGCCCAGCTCCGCCAGGCCGCCTCGCCCTCGGCGGCCAGCGCGGCGGCGCGGACCCGCAGGTCCCGCACCACGCCCGCCGTCCCCGACACCAGATCCCGGACCTGCCCCCCCAGATCCAGGGACCCGGGCTCAGGAGGGGACCATCCCGGGGCCGTCCCCAGGCGGGCCCGTACCGGACGGGCCAGGTCGGCGGCGGCGTCCTGCAGGCGACGGACCAGCGCCCCGGCGGCCTCGTCCCGGAACAGGGCGCCCCCCTCCCGGGCCTCCCGGGCCGCCTCACGCCAGGCGACGTCCACCCGGCTCCGCCAGATGCCCGCCGCCTCCTCGGCCACGACCTCGGGATCCTCGGGCGGCTGGAGGTGCGCCAGGGCCGCCGCCACCGCCTCGACCCCGGTCGCCAGGGCGGCCCGCCGCCGGGGGCAGATCGGAAGAGCGTCGTGTAGGGAAAGAGTGTAGATCTCGGTGG
>CAZPJM010000127.1:6557-13501 GCA_964586865.1 uncultured Enterobacteriaceae bacterium | reverse complement strand
CGAAACCGGCGTCCTGGACCGGACTCGGTCCCTTTGCATCACAGCCTGCTAGCAGTTTGTGACGCGAACTCCCGTCGCCCGGCCCGCCCGCCGTCTTCTCGGCGTTGTCCCGTCGTCGGTCACTTGGCCAGCCAAGCTCCCTCCTAGCTCCTAGCTGCGAAACCGGCGTCCTGGACCGGACTCGGTCCCTTTGCATCACAGCCTGCTAGCGGCCGGGGCGGGCGTCGACGGCGACGCCGGGCCGTCGTACAACTCCGGGGCCGCCCCACCGAGGATCGTGTGCAGGCGGTCCGGTCCCGAGGAACGGAGGTCCCATGCTCGACGCCGGCCGCCACCACACCCTCCAGGTCCTCCGCTCGGTGCGCATCGGGCTGTACCTGGGCCGGGACGGCGAGGAGCTGGTCCTGCTGCCCCGCCGGGACGTCCCCGACGACGCGGCGGTGGGCGATGAGCTCCGGGTCTTCGTCTACACCGACTCGGAGGACCGGCTCACCGCCACGACCGCCGAGCCGCTGGTCACGGTCGGGGACATCGCCGCCCTCACCTGCGTCGACGTGAGCCCCCACGGCGCCTTCCTCGACTGGGGCCTCGAGAAGGACCTCTTCCTGCCCTTCTCCGAGATGCACCAGCCCGTCCGGCCCGGCGACCGGGTGGTGGTGGGCGTCGAGACCGGGGCCCGGGGTCGGGTGGTGGCCGGGGCCCGACTCGCCCGCTTCCTCGACGGCGACCCCCGCGCCCTCGAGGTCGGC
Organism: uncultured Enterobacteriaceae bacterium; assembly: GCA_964586865.1. Lineage (GTDB taxonomy): Bacteria > Myxococcota_A > UBA796 > UBA796 > REDI01. Next base: position 12,752 of record CAZPJM010000127.1, on the reverse strand, counting down.
CAGGCGGTGAAGGCCCTGGTCTTCGGCTTCAACCCCCACGGCGCCCTGGTCGCCGTCGACGGCCGCTACCGGGGGATGATCCACGACACCGAGCTGCACGAGCCCGTCTCGGTGGGGCAGGCCCTCGACGCCTTCGTCAAGGAGGTCCGCCCCGACGGCAAGGTCGAGGTGAGCCTGGTCCGGCCGGGGCCGGCCCGCATCGACGATGCCACCGCCCGGATCCTCGCCGCCTTCGACGAGGAGGGCGGCACGCTGATGCTCCACGACAAGAGCCCGCCCGCCGCCATCGCCGACCGGCTCGGGATCAGCAAGAAGGCCTTCAAGAAGGCGGTGGGGGGGCTGTACCGGGAGCGTCGGATCCGCTTCGTCGAGGGGGGGATCACCCGCGCCGACTGAGGGGCGGGCCCGTCACCCGAGGTCCAGGCCTTCGCCACGCCAGGTGGCCACCGGGGAGAGCTCGGCGCCATCCCACAAGAGGACCGTGCCGAAGCGCTCGAAGAGCTCCCCGGCCTTGGCGTGGCGCACGGCCACCAGGCCCCCCAGGGGGGCGCTCCCCGGGCGGGCCTCGCGGAGGGGGGTCTGGACCTCGCCGAAGCCCTCGGTGGCGGTGGGGGAGAGGCCGGGGGAGGCCACCCGGGGCAGTCGGTCCGCCCCCGCGGCGCCCGAGGCGGGGTAGCCCCCACCATGGGCCGTCACCCGATCGGGGGCGGGCCGCCGGGTGAGGGGGAGGACGGCGAAGGCGGCGGGACGGAGCGGGAGATCGTCGTAGGCGTCGAACAGGTGGGGGGCCAGGAAGCCCGAGCCCGCGGTCACCTCGGTGATGCTCGGATCGCGGGCCGTGGAGCGCAGGCTGCCGGTGCCGCCGCCGTTGACGAGGACCACCGGGTGACCGGCCTGCCGGAGCGCCGCCACCACCGCGGCGCGGCGACGGGCCACCAGCGGCCGGGATCGGGCCTTCACCAGGCGCACCACGCCCCCTCGGAGGCCGCCCGGTCGGTCCGGGAGGCCGGCGACCTGGGCCTCGTACAGCATCACCCCGGCGAGCCGGACCCCGTCGGTGCGGGCGATGAGACGGGCCAGGTCGACGGCGGCCTCGGGGGTGCGCACCGGGCTCCGCCACACGCCGAGGTGGATCCGGCCCAGCGGACGCCAGGCCGCGTCCACCTCGAGGATGACGGGCAGCTCCAGGCCGGCCGCGGCACCCGCTCCCCCCAGCAGCGCCACGTGGTCGGGATGATCCACCACCACCGGGGCCCGGACCCCGCGCCGGCCCAGCTCCACGAGGGGCGCCGCGTCGGCCGGCCGGGCCACCGGGTAGGCGACGAGCACGTCGTCCCAGCCGTGCTCCGCCAGGTGCAGGGCCTCCCGGGGCGAGGTGGCCATGAGCCCGCCGAAGCCATCCCCGAGGGCGTCGGCCGCGCGGCGGAGCAGGGTCTGGCACCGCACCGACTTGGTGGCGATGCGCAGCGGGCGCCCCCGGGAGAGCCGGGCCAGCACCTGCGCATTGTGGTCGAAGGAGGCCAGGTCCACCACGGCGGCGGGCAGGGGGTGGCGGGCCAGGGCCTGGGCGAGGGCGGCGTCCATGGCCTCCCCTACCCCACGGCGATGCCTCACCGCGGACCGGCCGGGCAGGACCCCGGGTCGACCCGATAGGCCTCGGGCATGCCCCGGAGGCCCCATGGCCAGCGAGCTCGAACCCGCCACCGCCCTCACGCGGCTCCGCGCCGCCCGACGCATCGCCGTCCTGGGCGCGTCGACCCGGCCGGCGCGGGCGGGGCACTACGTCCCCGCCTACCTGCAGGAGCAGGGCTACGAGATCCTGCCCGTGAACCCCCGCTACGAGGGCATGCGCCTCTTCGGTGGGCCGGTCCTGGGCTCCCTGGATGCCATCGAGGGACCGGTGGACGTGGTGGACGTGTTCCGCCGGTCCGCCGAGCTGCCCGACCACCTGGACGAGCTCCTCCGGCTCGGGCCGGGGCTCGTCTGGCTGCAGCTCGGCATCCGTCACGCCGAGGTGACCTCCCGCCTGATCGAGGCCGGGATCGACGTGGTGCAGGACCGATGCACGCTGGCCGATCTGCGGGCCGCCGGCGGGCGGTGAGCCGCGGATCGGCTACGGCGCGTAGCCGGTGATGGTGATCCGGCCGGTGCCGGAGTTGGCGATCAACCGCCGCGGGGCCGAGGGGTCCTCGGTGATGCCGGACCGATCCCCCTTGCGGCCGGGCGAGGCCCGTCGGGCGCCTCCGAGACCGCCGGGGCGGTCCTCCAAGACACATTTGTGTGCCAGCTCACAGAAGAGCGCCCACCGAGCCGCCCGACGGGGCATGCTGCCCCCTTGCAGCGGGAGCGCCGATGTCCGAGACGAAGTGGGTGTACGTGTTCACCGAGGTCGATGCCGCCCAGGAGCGGGTCGGCGGGGACTGGGAGGCCGTGCGGGCGCTGCTCGGCGGCAAGGGTGCCAACCTGGGCGACATGACCCGGCTCGGCATCCCGGTGCCCCCGGGGCTCACGGTCACCACCGAGGCCTGCCTGGCCTTCCTGGAGCACGACGGCGCCTTCCCCGGCGGCATGTGGGAGCAGGTCCTCGACGCGGTCCGGGAGGTCGAGGCCCAGGCGGGACGCACCTTCGGCGACCCGAGCAACCCCCTGCTCCTGTCGGTGCGCAGCGGGGCCCGGTTCTCCATGCCGGGCATGATGGACACCATCCTCAATGTGGGCCTCAACGACGAGGTCGCCGAGCGCATGGTCCAGGCGACGGGCCTGGAGCACTTCGTGTGGGACAGCTACCGGCGCCTGGTGCAGATGTACGGCGACGTGGTCCTCGGGGTGCCCTCGGAGGTCTTCGAGGCGGTGCTCAAGGAGCTGCGCCTCGAGCGGGGCGTCGCAACGGACGCCGAGCTCCCGGCCGACGACCTGCGGGAGGCCACCTCCACCTTCCGCAAGCTCGTGGAGGGCTATGCCGGGATCCCCTTCCCCACCGACCCCCACGAGCAGCTCCGGCTGGCGACCGAGGCGGTCTTCCGGAGCTGGAACGGCCGCCGGGCCATCGACTACCGCAAGGCGGCCGGCATCGCCGACGATCTGGGCACGGCGGTCAACATCCAGACCATGGTGTTCGGCAACCTCACCGCCGACTCGGCCACCGGCGTGGCCATGAGCCGGGATGCCGCCACCGGCGAGGACAAGCCCGAGGGCGACTTCCTGCTGCAGGCCCAGGGCGAGGACGTGGTCGCCGGGATCCGCCAGACCCGGCCCCTCGAGGATCTCGGCGGGTTGATGCCCGAGATCTACGAGCAGTTCCTGGGGATCGCCAAGCGACTGGAGCGCCACTACCGCGACATGCAGGACATGGAGTTCACCGTCGAGGACGGCAAGCTGTGGCTGCTCCAGACCCGCAACGGCAAGCGCACCGCCCAGGCGGCGGTCCGGATCGCGGTCGAGCTCGCCCAGGAGGGGCTGATCAGCCCGGAGGAGGCGCTGTCGCGGGTCACGCCGGCCCAGGTCGACGTCTTCCTGCACCCCCAGCTCGAGGCCACCGCCCGTCAGGAGGCCTCGCCCCTGGCCACGGGCCTGAACGTCTCGCCGGGCGCCGCGGTCGGGCAGATCGCCCTGGACGCCGACACGGCGGCGGCGTGGGCGGCCGAGGGCCGGCGGGTCATCATGGTCCGCCCCGAGACCCGGCCCGATGACGTGCATGGCATGCTCGCTGCCGAGGGCATCGTGACGCTCCGGGGCGGCCGGACCAGCCACGCCGCCCTGGTGGCGCGCCAGTTCGGCAAGCCCGCGGTGGTGGGCGTGTCCGAGCTGGAGATCGACGTCGACCAGCGCGCCGTCGTCGTGGAAGCCGAGGGCATCACCCTGGCCGAGGGCGACTGGATCTCCATCGACGGCACCACGGGGGAGGTCTACGAGGGGCAGCTCCCCACGGTGGTCCCCGATGTGGATGACCCTCACCTGTCCACCCTGCTCGGGTGGGCCGACGAGGTGCGGACCCTGGGCGTGTGGGCCAACGCCGACTACCCGAAGGACGCCGAGCGGGCCCGTCGCTACGGCGCCGAGGGCATCGGGCTGTGCCGCACCGAGCACATGTTCTTCGAGTCCGACCGCCTGCCCATCGTGCAGGACATGGTCATGGCGCGCACGCCCACCGATCGTCGCGCCGCCATCGACAAGCTGCTGCCCCTGCAGCGCGCCGACTTCGAGGGGCTCTTCCGGGCCATGGACGGCAAGCCCGTCATCATCCGCCTGCTCGACCCGCCCCTGCACGAGTTCCTGCCCACCTTCGAGGACCTGGTCCAGGAGCTGGCCGACCTGAAGGTGCAGCTCCAGCACCACACCACCATGAGCGACATCGACCGCAGCCTGGCGAAGATCCGCAAGGACCAGGACTACCTGGACCGGGTCGCCTCGCTGCGGGAGCAGAACCCCATGCTCGGCACCCGCGGGGTGCGCCTGGGGATCCTGATCCCCGAGCTGTCCCGAATGCAGGTCCGCGCCATCTTCGAGGCCGCCATCCGAGTGTCTCGCGACGGGGTGGCGGTGAAGCCCGAGGTGATGATCCCGCTGGTCTCCGACGTCCGGGAGCTCGAGATCCAGCGCACCCTCCTCGAGGCGGAGGCCACCGAGGTGATGGAGGAGCAGGGGCTGCGCGTCCCCCACAAGTTCGGCACCATGATCGAGGTGCCGCGGGCGGCGCTGACCGCCGACGAGCTGGCCGAGTCCGCGGAGTTCTTCAGCTTCGGGACCAATGACCTGACGCAGACCACCTACGGCATCTCCCGGGACGACGCCGAGCAGGGCTTCCTGCTCGCCTACATCGAGCAGGGGGTGCTCCCGAGCAACCCCTTCGCCACCATCGACCCCAAGGGCGTGGGCCAGCTCATGGCGCTGGCGGTGCGCAAGGGCCGGTCCGTGCGCCCGGACCTGGAGGTCGGCATCTGCGGCGAGCACGGCGGCGATCCCGACAGCATCGACCTCTGCCACCGGCTCGGCCTGGACTACGTCTCCTGCTCGCCCTTCCGGGTGCCCATCGCCCGGCTGGCCGCGGCCCAGGCCGCCCTGCGCATGCGGGACTGACCGCGTCGGCCCACAGCGGAGCATCGCGATCGGGCGGACGCCGACTCGGATGCCCAGGGCGGGGGTGGTGGCCCACCTGGCCGGGCATCCCGCGCCCCCGCGGCCCGGGGCACCGCGTCGACCTCCGATCGAGATTTCCGAACTCCCGGGTTGACGTTTCGGGGCGCACGCTCCACGGACCAGGTATATTGCAGCTGGGACCTTCAATGGAGGGAGTATGCGGTACCGATACCTGCTGTTCGGATGGCTCGTGTGGAGCGGTTGTGGGAGCGAAGTCCCTGCGGACACCGATGGCGGCGACAGGGACAACGTCGTGGATACCGACGACGCCGAGGAGGAGCCTCTGTCCGGTTTCGGGGTCTACGACTACGAGCTTTGGGGTGAGCTCGAGACCGTTCGCTTCGACCTGGCTCCACCGGCGATCGATCCTTGCCCGGGGTGCGAGTTCGCCGCCTCCGTCGTTGACGCCGACGGCGACTTCGGCGCTCACATCGGCTGGGATCCGATCGGAGAGAACCTCTTCCTGGACACCGGGGATGGGAACTGGCAGCTCTTTCGCAGCGCCCTGATGGTCGAGAGCAACGGCGGTACCTGGACGGCGTCGTCGGGCGAGGGCGAGCTGGAGATCACGAGTCGCACCCCCTGGCCTGGCTACGACTACTGCGAGGTGGAGGCTGGGGATGCCCTCGAGAGCCCGCCCGCCGTGTCCGCCGTGGCCTCCGGCACGATCGACTGCGACACCTCCAACATCGACGCCTACATCGTGGCCATGAACGCTGGCGACACGATCGACCTGCACCTCACCGCCGCGCCGGGCAACGACCCGTTCCTGATGCTCGGCAACGGGGACTGCATCATGGGGCTGTTCGACGATGGCCTGCCGTGCGCAGAAGGCGACGCTTCCCGGTTCTGCAGCGCGGCCACGTTCACAGCGCCAGAGGACATGACGCTGGAGGTCTTCGTCGAGTGGTACGACTGCCTGCCCGAGGGCATGAACTACGACCTCGGGGTCGGCGGCGACATCACGGCGCTCCCCGAGGCCGAGACCTACCCGCTCCCCACGCCCTACTGGGATCCGGACGCGACCACGCTGACCGAGACCATCGACCTTCGGTGGAT
>CAZPJM010000127.1:0-6457 GCA_964586865.1 uncultured Enterobacteriaceae bacterium | reverse complement strand
GGTAGGGTCTCTCCGGGCCTGAACGGCCAGGGAGGAACCCATCACTTCGGCACCGCGTATCGCTGTCCTGACCCTCGCTGCGGTGGGGCTGCTGGCCTCCTGCGACAACCGGCCGCGCGTCGGGCCCGAGAGCTGCGCGTGCCTGGTCGAGGCCGGCGATCCCACGGACGGTGTCGGGGTCCGGTTCGTGCCGGAGGGCGTGTGCCACTGTCTGGAGGGGGAGCGGGCCGTCGGCCGCGTCGACGGGGACCGCCCCGACGTCTTCTACGTCAGTCCCGATGGGACGGCGGAGGGTGCGGGCACCCCCGATGACCCTTGGGACACGCCCGACTGGGTCCGCCTGGCCGAGGCCGAGGACCCTGTGATTCGGGTGGCCGCTGTCGACAGCGATGGAGCCGCGGCGGTCTACGAGGGCGTCTGGTCGACCGACCTGGACCTGGCGGTCATGATCGACGGCGGATGGGCCCCAGCACCCGACGCGTGGGTGGCGGCCCACCCGGAGGCCTACCCCACCATCGATGGCCTCTCCTTCGAAGGCACGACCTGGCTCACCGCTCGGCACCTGCGGCTGGGCGGCAGCCGGGCGCACGCCCTGCTGGTGCCGGGTCCGGTCAGCGTCGAACTGGACGACGTGATCGTCGCGCCCTCTGGCGCATCCCGCGGCGTCTTCATCGGGCCTGGACCGGAGCCCACCGACGAGATCCCGGGGTGGACGGTCACCGTGCGCAACAGCCGGATCACCGCTGGCCGAGGGCCTGCATTGTCCATCCAGGGTCTCGAGGGCGACAGCTCCCAGGTCACCATCGCGAACAGCGTGTTCGTCGGTGGGCGGGGCCGCTCGGGCCTGCGTGCGGACGGGCTGGCGTTCCAGGACCTTGCGGGCGGGGTGTCGCTGAACCAGGTCGTCGTCGCCGGCGCGGCGCGTGGCATCGTTGCCCGGGACAGCGTGCTGGACGCGGTCCACGTGCTGGTCGCGAGCTCCACCGACCACGGCATCCTGATCCCCCCACCCACGTCGGACGCCGGCGGCAGCGAGACGCGCCTGCGGGCGGTCACCGTTCACGGGTCGCGCGGCGATGGCGTGACGCTGGATGGGCCCGCGGAGCGCGGCTCGCTGACCGTGGATTCCCTGGACATCTTCGACGTGGCCGACACTGGCTTCACCGACGCAACGGGGTCGCCCAGCCAGGTGAACGGTCTCACCCTGGTGGACGTTCAGAGACCGTTCGGGCGCGGCACCCCGGCGCCGGACTCCTGCACGGTCGACGAGGCCGACGATGCCGCGGCGGCCACCTGTGAGACCGGCGCCGAGCGCCCGACCCGGGAGGTCCTCTCCGGGCCCGACCGGGTGTTGTTCACCGACGACGATGTCCGACAGGCCTGTGCCCCCGACGACGGCGTGTCCAGTGAGGGCCTCCTGCACCGCTTCCCGTTCGACGGCACCCTGCAGGATGTCTGTCGAGGGGCCCTGATCGTGGATCCTGAATCGGCCGCGTTCACGGCCGATCCGGATGGCACACCGGACGCGGCCCTCGCTCCAGAGGGGTGCTCCCTGCTCCGTCTTCCGGCCGAGATGCCCGCCGGCGCGGCGACGACGTCCTTCTGGATCCGTGTGGATGGCGGCATTCCGGAAGAGCTTCGCCCGCCACTCGCCACGATCGGCGGTGCGAGGATCAGCTACGACCACGGTCAGTGGAAGGTCGAGCTTCTGGACCGGACAGTCGACCCGGCCACCATCGAGCCAATGCGCGCCGTCGTTCCAGACGAATGGGTCCACATGGCGATCGTCTGGGATGACACAGCCCGAGAGAATCGGCTGTACCTGAACGGCGAGCCGGCTGGTCGTACGGCGTCCTACGTGCCTCAGCGGACGCTTCAGACGATCGACGCCGGTTGTTTCGGCGACCACACCGCGTTCGATGAGCTGCGTCTGTACAGCCGTGTGCTGAACGACGCCGAGATCGCCCACCTCGCGGTCCCGTAGCCGCTACCCGTGGGAGAGCCGCGTGGGCGCGCCGTCGGAGAAGACCCGGGCCGGGCCCGATGTGTGAACGCACCTGCGAGTGCGGCACAGCGCCTCGAGGGGTCAGGGATCGCCAAAGCCGGTCAGCGGGACCCTGAGCACTTCCCCGTCGCCGATGTCGGTGGTGATCGACAGGGTGTCCTCTCGCGGCCCCTCCGCCATGGGCGCGAACACCACATCGTAGGTGAGCCGCCGGCCGGGATCGATCTCTCCGCTGGGGTATCCCAGTCCGTAGAACTCCCCTTCGTCGTTGACCTCGGCCGACAGGACCCGAAACGGTGCGGTTCCCTCGTTCCGCAGCTCGATGGTTCGTCTGGCGTTGCGTCCCGGAGCCAGACTCTCGAAGTCCAGGGCCGGAGGGTCCAGCACCGGCACGGGCGCGTCATCGTCGGGCCATGCTTCGCGCGGCCCGATCAATCCAGGTCCATCGCTCGGCTCGGTCCAGTCGGGTCCGCAGGCCACGCCCACCATCGCCGCCGTCATGGTGAGGCAGGTCCATCGCATGCGCCCTCCCGCGACGCAGTCTACCCGGCATCACGGTCGTCCGACCACCCGATCCGGGGCCGCCAGGGAGCGGGACGCGACCAGCCCGACCCGAGTACCCGGCTCACCCCTCCGGATACCGCTCCGCCATGACCGCCCAGGCGTGGGCGATCAGCTCGCGCAGCACGTCCAGGTCGACATCGGCGAGCTTGTTGATGTAGAGGCAGCCCTTGCCCACCTTGTGCTTGCCGAGCCGCTCGAGCAGCCCGGCGATGGTGTCTTCCTCGAAGCCGGGCATGATGTAGAGCACCTGACGGGCCTTGCGCGGCGCGAATCCGATGCGCAGGAAGTCGCCCTCCCGCCCGCTGTCGTAGCGGTAGTGGTAGCTGCCGAAGCCGATCAGGCTCGGCCCCCACATCCGAGGGGACTCGCCCGAGACCTCCGCCAGCATCGCCAGCAACACCCGGGCATCGGCCTGCCGGACCGGGTGTTCTACAGCGTCGAGGTAGGCATGGACGTCCACGTCGGTCGGTCGGGTCTTGTTGGCCACCTGGGCACCTCCCGTGCAGCCCGACCCTACCGCGCTCACCCCCCCGCCGCGTGCCTCCCGGCGAGCTCCGCGGTCGCGAAGGCCGCCTGGAAGTTGAGACCGCCGATGGGGCCCGTGAGATCGAGGAGCTCGCCGAAGACGTAGAGACCCGGGTGGCGGTTCACCTGCATGGTCTTCCAGTTCACCTCGTGGAGGGCCAGGCCGCCGGCGGTCACCTCGGCGTGGGCGTAGCCCCGGGTGCCGTCGATGGGCACCTCCAGGCGCTTGAGGGACTCGACCAGCCGGTGGCGCTCGGCGCGGCTGATCTCGGCCACGCGCGGGTTGTCGCTCCGCAGCCCGGCCTGGCGCGCCACGGTCTCGACCAGCCGCCGCTCCAGGGGGAGCACCGTGTTCAGGCTCGGCGCCCCCTTGCGGCCAGCGGCGTCGATGAGGTCGGCGCGCAGGTCCTCCCAGGAGCGCTCGGGCAGCAGATCCAGGTGGAGCACGGTGGGCCCCTCGGCGCGGGCGGCCCCCTCGGAGACGTCCATGGCCCCCGGGCCGGACACGCCGTGGTGGGTGAACAGCACGGGCCGGCGGCGGCGGCGATCGCCGATGCGGGCCTCCACGTCGACCGAGATGCCGGTGAGGGCCGTGGCCCACCCGGCGGGGCTGGTCAGCGGCACCAGGGCCGGCACCGGGTGGACGACCTTCAGGGACAGCGCCCTCAGCCAGGCGTAGGCATCGCCGGTGGTGCCGGTCTTGGGGTAGCTCTGCCCCCCGGTGCACAGCAGGAGGGCCCGGCAGGTGACGTCGCCATCGTCGGTGGCGATGCGCCAGCCCGCCGGGTCGGGGGCGATCCCCCGCGCCGGCCGCCCGGTCTGGATGACCGCCCCGTGGCGCTTCGCGTCGTGCTCCAAGGCGTTGCGCACGTCCATGGCCCGGTGGCTGGCCGGAAAGACCTTCTCGTAGGCAGGCTCGGTCACCGTGGGCACGCCCAGGGCATGAAAGTGCTCCCGGACCGCGTGCGGCGGCAGGGCCTTGAAGGCCGGGCTCACGAAGCGGGCGCCCTCCGGGCCGAACAGCCGCGCCGCCTCCCGCCCCGAGAGGGTCGTGGTCAGGTTGCAGCGCGTGCCGCCGCTGGCGAGGATCTTGGTGCCGGTGCGCCGCGTCTTCTCGAGGACCAGGGTGTCGGCCCCGGCCCGCGCGCACACGCTCGCCGCCCACAGGCCCGCAGCCCCGGCGCCCACGACGACGATGTCGGCGGTCCTGCTCACGCGATGGGCTAACCCGCATCCCTCATGACGGATGCGGGCTGACGCCCGCGGCGGGGCGCGCCTCAGTCCACCGCGGAGAGGCCCACGCAGCGGAGCCCGAAGGCATCCACCCCGTCGCCAGCGCGGATGACGGCACCCCCAGCGACCTCACCGTCGGGGCAGGCGATGGGCTCGAAGGGAGAGCCACCGGGGTTGCCCACCACGGTGAGATCCGCGGGCGTGCCTGCGCCGGCGGACCAGGCCACGTCCAGATCGACCTCGACGGGGGCACAGGACAGCGTCAGCTGGTCCACGAGCACCCCGCTCCGGCCCGAGAAGCCGACCACCACCGCGCCATCGGGGCAGTCGCGGATCTCGGGCCTCGTGGCGCCCCCGCCGCGGGCGTCGCCGGTGGTGATGGCCCCGGTGTGGACGGAGCAGACGCCATCGACGCAGGCGACGTCCAGCGATGCGCACCGCACGGCGGCCTCGCCGAGCCACCCCTCCGAGGACGCCCCCGCCTCCACGCCGACCAGGAAGGCGCCATCCGGGCAGTCATCGTCATGGCGCGCCCCCCCCGCGCCGCCGGCGAGGGCCGAGTCCGTCGGGACCCCCACCGGCAGGACGGCGGTGGGACCCGGCACGTCCGTGTCCCCGGTGTCGCCCGTGTCGTCGTCCGTGTCCCCGGTGTCCCCCGTGTCCCCGGTGTCGTCGTCCGTGCCGGTGTCGTCGTCCGTGCCGGTGTCGTCGTCCGTGCCGGTGTCCTCGTGATCCCCCGACGCCGTGTCGTCGTAATTGTCGTCGTCGACGTCGATGTCGCCGCCGTCGGTGCAGCCGAGCAGCAGGGCGGCCACGAGCGGGATGAGGGTCGGGATGCGGTTCATGCGGTCCTCCAGGTGGATGCCCCTGGAGGTCGGTACGGCCATCGGCGAACTGGAGGGGGGGGGGACTCGAATCCCTGCCCACCCCGTACGTCCGATCAGTCGGCGTGCTTGAAGAACGTGGGGATGTCGTACTCGTGGTACATGCGGTCGTAGCCCGTGTGGAGCTTGCGCTCGGGGCGACGGCTGCCCCCGGCGGCGCGGGCGACCTTCTCGTTGACGCGGCGCTCGATGCTCTGGGGCTGGAGCATTCCCCGGCTCTCCTCGAAGCCCGTCGCGATGACGGTGACCCGGGCCTCGTCCTCCATCGACTCGTCGATGACCCAGCCCCAGATGACCTCGGCGTCCTCGTGGGCCTCCTCCTGGATGAGGGAGCTCGCCTCGTGGATCTCGTACATGGTCAGGTTGGAGTTGCCGGTGATGTTGATGAGCACGCTGGTGGCGCCCACGATGCTCACGTCGTCCAGCAGGGGGCTGCTGATGGCGCGCTGGGCCGCCTCGACGGTCTTGTGCTCGCCGCTGGCCCGGCCGGCGCCCATGAGGGCCACGCCCTTGTCGCTCATGATGGTGCGGACGTCGGCGAAGTCCACGTTCACCATGCCCTGGAAGTTGATCAGGTCGCTCACGCCCTGCACGGCCTGGAGCAGCACCTCGTCGGCCATGCGGAAGGCCTCCTTCATGGTGGTGCGGTCGCTGGCCATGCTCACCAGCCGCTGGTTGGGGATGGTGATCAGGGTGTCCACGTTCTGGGTGAGGGCCTCGATGCCCTCGTCGGCCTGACGGAGCCGCTTGCGCCCCTCGAAGAAGAAGGGCCGGGTGCAGACGGCCACGGTCAGCGCGCCACACTCCCGCGCCACCTGGGCGATGACCGGCGCCGCCCCGGTGCCCGTGCCGCCACCCATCCCGGCGGTGACGAACACCATGTCGGCCCCCACCACCAGCTCGGCGATGCGATCCCGATCCTCGAGGGCGGCCTCGCGACCGACCTCGGGGTTGGCGCCGGCGCCGAGGCCCTTGGTGAGCTGGGCGCCGAGCTGGAAGCGGCGGGGGGCCAGGCTGCGGCGCAGATCCTGGGCGTCGGTGTTCATGGCGATGAACTCGACGCCGGTGAGGCCCGCCGAGATCATCGTGTTGACGGCGTTGCCGCCGCCGCCGCCGACGCCGATCACCTTGATGCGGGCGCCCTGGGGCAGCTCTTCTTCGACGATCTCGATCATGGGGACCTCCTGGGGGGACTCTGCGGGGTGGGATGCGGGCGGTGGGGAGGCGCCGGGGGAGCGGCGCGCGG
>CAZPJM010000126.1:0-13623 GCA_964586865.1 uncultured Enterobacteriaceae bacterium | reverse complement strand
AGATCGTTTCACGTGACTGGAGTTCAGACGTGTGCTCTTCCGATCTGCGGGTGGCCGGGTGCCGGGCCGCGCGGGGGGCCCGGTGCCGGAGGCGGAGCGCCAGGGCGGCGGCCACCAGCACGGGGAGCGCGGGGTCGGCCATCTGGCGCCCCAGGTCCCGGAGCTCGTCCAGGGCGCGGGACACGGAGACGGAGGGATCCTCCCGGCGTACCCGCAGCCAGCGGCACAGGAGCGGCGGGAGGAGGGCGCGCCCTTCCCGGTGGAGCGCCGAGAGGGCCGCCTCGGCCAGGTCCTCCCGGCCGGCGGCGCGGGCCAGCACGGCGCGGGCCCCCAGGGCCTCGGGCTGACGGGTCCAACCGGCGGGGCCCAGGTTGTGGAGGAAGCCGTCGATGGCCGCGCCGGCCATGCGGGCCAGCCGGGGTCGCTGCACCCCGAGCGCGGCGGCGGACACCGCCAGGTCGTGGAGCAGGGGCTCGTGGCGCTGATGCAGGGCCGCCCGGCGGACATCGCCCAGGCGGCGCTCCATCGCGTCGAGGAGCAGCTCGACCGGGCCGTCGGTGCGGTCCTCGAGCCAGGCGCGGGCGACGATCGGACCCGCGGCGGCGAAGAGCAGGGGCGAGCCCGTGCGGTGCAGCGCGGCGGCCAGGCGGGTCGGGTCCGGGTTCACGGTCACCTCCGGGGACGCTCGATGAGACGTCCCGACGCCTGGAAGGTGCCCACCGATCGGGTCGCGGGAGGTCACGAAGGGTCGGCGCCGAGCACGAGGTGCCAGGGAAGGGCCCGCGCCCAGGCGGCCTCACCGGGGTCCGGGCGCCGGGAGGACGGGCTCGGCGGTGCCGGATACGCGCCCCCGGTGCCCCTGACCCCGACCGTGCACGAGACCTGGCGCACCGTGGACGCCGCGGCGTGGGACGCCCTGGTGGGCGACGGGAGCCCCTTCCTCGAGCACGCCTTCCTGTCCGGGCTGGAGGCCACCGGCTGCGCCACCCTCGAGACCGGCTGGGCGCCGCGGCCCGTCACCGTCGAGACCCCCGGCGGGCAGATGGTGGGCGGCGCGCCGGCCTGGGAGGTCCGCGGCAGCCGCGGACAGTTCGTCTACCAGGGTCACTGGGAGAAGAGCGCCGAGAAGGCCGGCCTCTCCTTGTACCCGGCCCTCGTCGTGGGAATCCCCTTCACCCCGGTCACCGGCCCCCGCATGCTGGTGCGCCCCGGCCCCGACGAGGGGTTCATCCGGGAGACGCTGCGCCGGGGCCTGGGGCGGGCCTCACGACGCGCCCGGGCGCTGCACGTCCTGTTCCCCCACGTCCACGACGCCGGGTGGTGGGAGACCCGGGGGGCGTTCCGCCGGATGCAATTCCAGTTCCATTGGAACAACGCCGGCTACCGCTCCTTCGAGGACTTCCTGGCCCGGTTCCGGAGCCGACGCCGGAAGGACCTTCGCCGGGAGCGCCGCGAGGTGGCCCACCTGGACCTGCAGGTGGTGGACGCCCCGGGCCCCGAGCTGCTGGACCACCTCTGGGAGGCCTACGACGACACCATGCGCAAGCACGGCGACACGGACCGGTTCCTGCGCCGCGCCTTCTTCGAGCACCTGGGCGCCCACTTCCGCGACCGGCTCCTGGCGGTGGTGGCCCGGGACGGGGAGCGCTTCGTGGGGGGCGCGCTGGACGTCATCAAGGGCGACGCCCTCTACGGCCGCTACTGGGGCCTGCTGGAGCCGGTCCGCTTCCTGCACTTCGAGGTCTGCTACCACCAGGGCATCGAGGTCTGCATCGAGCGTGGCCTCGCACGATTCGAGCCCGGCCATGGCGGGGACCACAAGTACCGGCGGGGCTTCGAGCCCCGGCTCACCCACTCGGTCCACCAGTTCGGCCACCCGGGGGTGCACCGCGCCTTCCGCGAGGCGGCGGGTCGCGAGAACCTCTGGATGCGCGACCGGGTCGCCACCCTCATGGAGCAGGGCCCGCTCAAGCCGCTCCCGGGCTCCGAGCCCGGGTGAGAGCCCGGCGCCCGGGTGGGACTCAGGGGGCGTCGCAGATGCCCCGGAACTCGATGCGGACCTCGCCCGTGACGGGATCACGCTCGTTCTCGGGCAGGAAGCCCTGCTCGGCGATGTAGGCCTCGGTGACGACGATGCGGCCGAGGATCTCACCGCCGTCGTCGGGGTCGGGCCACGCGAACACCTCGAGGGTGCCCTGCCCGAAGACCGCGCCGTTGGGCCCCGAGCCCCGCGGCCGGCTCGTGGTGGCGAAGATCCGGTCGACGGGGGCCTGGTGGGAGAAGAAGACGTGGGTGGCGTCCAGGTCCTGGGCGATGGTGTAGGACCCGGTAGCCTTGTCGGCGATGTCGATGGACAGGGAGAAGGCGGTGCCGTCGCTCAGCAGGATCTGGGCGGGGTCGCTGCTGCCCTGGTTGCAGTCGAAGCTGTTGAGGAGCAGGGTCTCGTCCACCGAGTACTGCATGAACTCCCCGTCCATGGTGCCGCACACGCGCGCGCACACATCGACCCCGTTGCCGCAGGCCAGGCGGGGCTGGTCATCGCACGGGTCGGTGTCGGTGTCCGTGTCGGTATCGGTGTCCGAGTCGGTGTCGGTATCCGTGTCGGTGTCCGTGTCCGAGTCGGTGTCCGAGTCGGTGTCGGTGTCGGTGTCCGAATCGGTGTCGGTGTCCGTGTCGGTGTCCGTGTCAGCGCCGATGTCCGTGTCGGTCTCCCCGCCGTTGCAGGCCCCCGTCAGGGCCAGCACCAGCGCGGTGGCCAGGGTCATCCGAAGCATGGGGCCTCCTCCATGTGGCGGTCGTGCGTCGCGACCGCCACGATAGCCGACGATGGCCTCCTTGGCGCGCCTCGACACGGGCTTGACGCCCACCCGACCTGCCCGGCGCGCTCCGCTCACGACCCGCCGAGCGGGTGCCTCCCGTCGCCGCGGCGGGCGGCGGCGGCGTCCAGCTCGGCCGGGGTGGCCGGGTGCTCCGAGTCCTGGAGCACCTCGGCGATCCAGTCCTCCACGGCCCTCATGGCCAGGCGGCCCTCGCGGGTGTCCGGGCGGGTGGCCCAGTAGTCCAGGATGGCGGCGCGGCGCTCGGCCGGAGAGTCCAGGACCGGGCCAGGTGCCATCGGCTCGCCGCTGGCCCACAGCCGATCCAGCCGGTCCGGGATGACCGCCAGGGTCTGGCGGAAGGCGGTCTCGGCGAGGACGCGCCGATAGCGGGTGAGCTGGGGCTGCACGCCCTCCAGGAGCTCACGGCGTGGCCCGTCCAGCTTGCGGTCGCTCACCGGCCCGCGCAGGCCCCCACGGGTGGTCGTCCCGGCCTGGCCGCGGGGCCCCGCCTGATCCAGGGCATCCATCCCGTCCATGGGGGTCCCCTCGACGGGACGGACCGGATCCGCCCACAACCAGCGCTTGCGGAACTGGATGTAGCCACCCGGATCCAGGCGGGCAGAGCCCATCCACGGCTCCCGGCCCGCGAAGACCACCGAGCCGTCGGGCTTGCGCTTCCGGACCGACCAGCCCAGCTCCTCGAAGCGGTTCACCAGCACGGCCCTGGACCGCTGCACCGCGGCCGTGCCCCACACCACGATGTCGGCCTCGTCGTCGGTGTCGGCCTCGGGCTCGAGGGGGACCTCGGCCCAGTCGTCGGGGACCCCCTCGGGGCGGGGCCCGGTGCTCCTGCCCGATCCCCCCTCCGACCCGGGTCGCGGTTCGGGGGCACGCCGCGCCCCCTCGGCCGGCGAGGGGATGGTGTAGGTCGGCCGAGGGTCCGTGTCCTCCGCCGCCTCGGGGGCGTCGGTGTCGCCAGGCTCGGGCTCGCCCGTCGCGCCCGGGTCCGCGTGGACCGCCCCCGGCAGGACCAGCGCCAGCCCCAGCAGCCCCGCGCGGGCTCCGGCCACGGCCCGCCTCATGGAGGACCCGGAGCGGCCGGAGGATCGGCGAGGGCGGCTTCCGAGTCGGTCGGCGAGCCGTCGCCGCCCACCCAGGGCGCGACACTGCGCCGGAAGTGCTCGCCCCACGGTGCCGGCGCCCAGGTGTCGGCGTCGATGTGGACGATCACGCGGTTCCCCCGAGCATAGTCCACGTCCTCGTCGATGGGCATCACCCGGAAGCCGAACACCAGCGAGCTCCGGCCCAGCCGGTCGATCCACACCCGGACCCGCACCCGACCGGTCCCCCGCACCGGGCGGTGGTACTCGATGGCATTGGCCCGGACGAGGTGCATGGTCTCGGCGCGGTCCTGCAGGGCCCCCATGCCGAGCTCCTCCCAGAACGAGCCCAGGGTCCGCTCGAAGAGCAGCAGGTAGCGCGCATTGTGCAGGATCTGGAAGGGGTCCAGGTCGTCGAAGTAGACGCCCATCACCCGCTCGTGGAACCGGGCCATGCATCCTCCGATCCGCTCCCTAACGCATCTCCCCCGCACAACCCGGCCCCCGGATCGGCGCCCCCCCCTACCGGGCGACCGGACCGGGCAGGTCCAGGATCCGCCGCTCCTCGGCGCTCGGCGGCCGGAGGGAGCGACGGTGACTCACCCATCGGCTGCCCGCCTCGGCCAGCCGCCACGGGGCCTCCCGGTGCCGCGGCTCGGCGTAGTCGATGCCGATTCGCGGCCCCACCAGCACATCGGCCGGCGCAGGGCCCGCCGCCACGTACAGCCCCCGGCCGTCGAACAGCGGTGCACCCGAGAAGGAGGTGTCGAGGCCGAGTGCCTGCCCCACCCGACCCGGCCCGGCCAGGGAATCGGGGCCCCGGCGCCCACCTCGTCGTGCCGCGATGGTGGCCTCGCCCCCCACGGGTGCCGCCGCGCGGATGAGCACCGCCGCCGGCTCCCCCGGCGGTCGCGCCACCACGTTGAGCAGGTGGTGGATCCCGTAGCAGAGGTAGACGTAGGCATGCCCGGGGGGCCCGAACATGGGCCGGTTGCGCGGGGTCACGCCGTGGCTGGCGTGGCTCGCCGTGTCGTCGGGAAAGCGGTAGGCCTCGGTCTCGGTGATGCGCACCACCACGTCGTCGTGGACCAGGTGGCACCCGAGCAGGGCCCCCGCGAGGGCCAGGGCGTCTCGCTGGAAGAAGGCGGGGGAGAGCGGTTCCATCCGACCTCTGGGCGGTAGCGACGGGATCCGGGGCGGGATAGCCCGGGCCCTCTCGACTGTCGCTCCCCTGGAGGTCCCGTGCACCGCGTGCTTCTCGCCCTCTCCCTGTTCGCCTTCGCCTGCGAGCAGGCGCCGCCCGAGCCTCCGCCGCCGCCGGGCACCTTCGACGTGGGCGAGGAGACCCTGGTGACGGTGGGGGAGCACCGGATCACCCAGACGATGCTCGAGGTGGCCACCCAGCCCATGCCCGAGGACCAGCGCAAGCAGCTCATGGAGGACGAGAACCGCCGGAAGCGCCTCGTGGAGCGGCTGGCCTTCGCCGAGGTGCTCTACCACAAGGCCCTCGAGGAGAACCTGCACGAGGATCCTGAGGTCCAGGCCAGCCTGGGCCTGGCCCAGCGCGAGGTCCTGGCGAACCTGATGCTGCAGAAGCTCGCCGAGGAGGAGGTCACGGATCAGGCCATCCAGGCGAAGTACGAGAGCATGGCGGTCCAGTTCAACCGCCCGCAGGTCGAGCTGCAGCACATCCTCGTGAAGCAGCAGGATCTGGCCAACCAGCTCGTCGAGCAGATCAAGGCGGGCGAGATCGGCTTTCTCGAGGCGGCCAAGGCCCACAGCCAGGACCGGGGCCTGGCCCAGCACGGCGGTGACATCGGCTGGACCAGCCGGGCCCCCATGCCCGCCCTGAAGGACGCCTGGGAGAACGCGCCGGTGGGCGAGGTGACCGGCCCCATCGAGAGCCGCCTCGGCTACCACATCCTCAAGGTGACCGACCGCCGCGACAAGGTCCCGCTC
The DNA here is from genome assembly GCA_964586865.1 of uncultured Enterobacteriaceae bacterium. Taxonomy (GTDB): domain Bacteria; phylum Myxococcota_A; class UBA796; order UBA796; genus REDI01. The sequence continues at coordinate 7,745 of CAZPJM010000126.1, read as the reverse complement.
GAGGAGGTCCGCGACCAGCTCGAGGAGCGGGTCAAGATGGAGGCCATGCGCAGCACCCGCGACAAGCTCATGAGCGAGGCCGAGCTCACCTGGGCCGGCGAGGCCAGCGGCACCGAGGCCGGCGGCGACATGGACGAGGTCACCCCGCCCGGTGCCAAGCCCCCCGAGCTCAAGATCGAGAAGCTCGAGGTCGAGGAGGACGCCCCGTGAAGCCCTGGGTCGTCATCCTGGGCGCCTCCTCCGGCTTCGGGGCGGCCGCCGCGCGGGCCTTCGCCGCCGAGGGCCACCCCATCTTCGGCGCCCACATGGACCGCCGGGGCACCCTCCCCCAGGTCGAGGCGCTGGTCGCCGAGCTCGAGGGCCACGGCGTCCCGGTGCTCTTCCACAATGGCAATGCCGCGAGCGACGACGTCCGCGGCGAGGCCCTCGACGGGCTCCAGGCCGCCCTGGACACCCACGGCGGGCGGGTGGGCGTCATCCTGCACAGCCTGGCCTTCGGCACCCTCCGGCCCTTCTTCGGCGACAAGCCGCTGGGCCGCCGGCACGTGGACATGACCCTCGATGTGATGGCCCACAGCCTCGTCTACTGGTGCCAGGACCTGCTCGCCCGGGACATGCTGGCCGACGGCGGGCGGATCTTCGCCATGACCTCGTCGGGTTCGGTGGCGGTGTGGCCGAGCTACGGCGCGGTGAGCGCCGCCAAGTGCGCCCTCGAGTCCCACATCCGGCAGCTCGCCCTGGAGCTGGCGCCGCGGGGCATCACCGCCAACGCCATCATGGCGGGGGTCACCCGCACCCCTGCCCTCGACAAGATCCCCGGCGCCGACGCCATCGCCGAGCGGGCCCTGGCGCGCAACCCCCACGGCCGGCTCACCACCCCCGAGGACGTGGCCCGCTGCCTGGTGGCCCTCGCCGGGCCGGGCACCGCCTGGATGACGGGCAATGTGATCCGGGTCGACGGCGGCGAGACCATCACCGGCTGACCTGCCCGGTCGGGCGTTAGGGGGCCCCCTGGAGGCCCCGTGGCGCCCATCTACCTGGACCACCACAGCACGACGCCCTGCGAGCCCGCCGTGGTCGAGGCCATGCTCCCGTGGTTCACGGCCCGTCCGGGCAATGCCGCCTCCCGCACCCACACCTTCGGCCTCGAGGCCCGGGCGGCGGTCGAGCAGGCCCGCGCCGAGGTGGCCGCCCTCATCGGGGCCTCGCCCAAGGAGATCGTGTGGACCTCGGGCGCCACCGAGGCCGACAACCTGGCCGTGCTGGGCGTGGCCATGCACCGGGGCGCCGGGCACGTGGTGGTCTCGGCCGTCGAGCACAAGGCGGTGCTGGATCCGGCGGCGCACCTGCGGGGCTTCGGCTTCCAGGTGACGGTGGTGCCCCCGGACGCCGACGGCATCGTGGACCCCGAGCGGATCCGCGCCGCCCTTCGGGACGACACCATCCTGGTGAGCCTCATGCTGGCCAACAACGAGGTCGGCACCGTGCAGCCCGTGGGTGAGGTCGGCGCGGAGACCCGCCGGCGGGGGATCCCCCTCCACGTGGACGCCACCCAGGCGCCGGGCTGGCTCGACCTGGACGTGGTCCGGGACCACGTGGACCTCATGGCCCTGTCGGCCCACAAGATGTACGGCCCGAAGGGGATCGGCGCCCTCTATGTCCGGCGCGGCCGCCCCCGGGTGCGCCTCGAGCCCCTGTTCCACGGCGGCGGGCACGAGCGCGGGCACCGCTCGGGGACCCTGCCGGTGCCGCTCATCGTCGGCATGGGCAAGGCCGCCGTCCTGGCCGACGAGGCCCATGAAGGCGGGACCCCCGAGCGCGTGGGTGCCCTGCGCGACCGCCTCCTCCACGGCCTCCAGACCAGGATCGACGGGGTGATCCTCAACGGCAGCCCCACCCGCCGCCTGCCCCACAACCTGAACGTGAGCTTCGACCGGGTCGAGGCCGAGGCCCTGATGATGAACCTGCGGGGCACGGTGGCGGTCAGCTCGGGCTCCGCCTGTTCCTCGGCCACCCTCGAGCCCTCCTACGTCCTGCGGGCCCTGGGGGTGCCCGATGCCCTGGCCTGGGCCAGCGTCCGCTTCGGGCTGGGGCGCCACACCACCGCCGACGAGATCGACACCGTCGTCGACGCCTTCGCCGAGCAGGTCGCCGCGCTGCGGGCCCTCTCGCCCGTCCACGGCTGACCCGATGCCTTGACGCCGAGGGGCCCCACGGATAACCCCGCGGGGTCGCAGGGACGGCGCGGCGCACGCCTGTCGTGTGCCCCGCCTCGGGTCGCTCCTGGCCCGGGTCCTCGGCGGTCCCGCCGAGCCCCGGTGGGCGCGCCCGTCCCCTCTCGCCCCTCGCCCGACGGCCCACCCGGAGTCGCACGATGGCCAAGAAGAAGAAGGAAGCCCGGCAGTCGATCATCCTCGAGTGCACGGAGCAGAAGAAGAGTGGGGTGCCGGGGATCAGCCGGTACACCACCCAGAAGAACAAGAAGAACACTCCGAAGCGCCTCGAGCTCCGGAAGTACAACCCCTACCTGCGGCGCGTCACGGTCCATCGCGAGATCAAGTGATTCGCCCCGGGCGGTCCGGCCCACGACGCCTGTCGTCTGCAAGCCCCCGGATCCGCCCGTTCCATCCGCACCCACCGACAGGAGCCAGCAATGGCACGTTATCGTGGACCCCGGCTCAAGAAGTGCCGGGCCGTGGGCACGGTGCTTCCCGGGATCACCACCCGGCCGGACCTCAAGCGTCCGTTCCCCCCTGGTGAGCACGGGACCAAGCGCCGCCGCAAGCCCTCCGACTTCAAGGTCCGACTGCTCGAGAAGCAGAAGGCCCGCTTCCACTTCGGCGTCCTGGAGCGGCAGTTCCAGCGCTACGTCGTCAAGGCCTCCCGCATGAAGGGCCCGGCCGGCGAGAACCTGGTGCGCCTGCTCCAGAGCCGCCTCGACAACGTGGTGTGGCGCATGGGTCTGGCCGTCACCATCCCGGCGGCCCGCCAGCTCGTCGTGCACGGCCACATCGAGGTGAACGGCCAGCGCGTCGACCGCCCGAGCTTCCACGTGAGCGCCGGCGACGTGGTGAGCGTCCGCGAGCGGAGCGCCACCAAGAGCTTCGTCGAGGAGACCCTCGGCATCACGGCGGCCATGCCCCGCCCCTCGTGGATCGAGTTCGACCCGGCCAAGAAGACCGGCAAGCTCGTCACCCCCCCCGAGCGCGGCGACCTCCCGTTCGACCTGAACGAGAACGCCATCATCGAGTTCTACTCGCAGAAGCTCTGATTCCTGGCCGCTGCCGAGCGGCTCCGGACCCCCGGCACGCACCGCGTGTCGGGGGTCTTGTCGTCGGGGGCACCCCTGGCCCCCGACCCCCCGCCCCCCGGACCGCCGGTCATCCCCGGGGGGCGACCGCTCGCGGCGCCGGGGCACCGCTCGCCCATCGAGTGACGGTCCAACCCCTCCTCTCGGCAGGAGCGCGGATAGGTGCGGAGGCCCCACGGAGGACCCCATGATGAAGCATCTCGCCCTTTGCACCCTCTCCCTCGCCCTGTCCCAGGCCGCCCTGGCGGGGTCGGCCACCGATGCCGGCGCCGATGAGGCCCGGTCCCGAGAACCGACCCCCGCGCCCACCGTGGCGCCGGGACCGGCCCGGCCGCGCGGCTGGGTGGCCCGCGCCGGCGCCTCGGCCGAGATCAGCCCCGGCGGTGCCGGCCCGGCCCTGGCCCTCGAGGGGGCCCGGGTGGGCGGCGGATGGCTCACGGGGGCCCGGCTCGACACGGCCCATCGTCGCGTGTGGACCTCCCGCGAGACCGATCTGGCCCTGCAGGCCGAGGTGGGGCGTCAGGTGCCGGTGGGCCGCTGGCAGCTCGAGGCCAGCCTCACCGCCGGGGCCGCCATGGCGTGGACGGCCTCGGAGGGCTTCTGCGCTCCCCTGGACCCGGACGGCGGGTGCTCCCCGGACCGCCGCAGCCGGGACCTGATGCCCGAGGCGGGCGCGGGCCTGCATCTGGTCTCGCCCGACGGCCGGTGGCGGGTCGGCCTCCGAGGGCGGGGCGTCCGCCGCGTCGTCGCTCTCGGCGTCACCTGGGGCGGCTTCGTGTCCCGGCGTGACCCCGCCCCCACCCTCGCCGCCCGGATCCCCTGACAGGCTGGGGCGGTCGCCCTCTCCGGGGCGGCCGCCCTTCGTGTAAGGACCGGCGCCTCCCCCCGTTGGACGCACGCCATCAGGGAGGCCCCATGCTCCGCACCACCACCACCTTGCTCCTCGCCCTCGCCGCCACCCCGGCCCTCGCCGACGAGGTGGCCTACACCTGCGACGCCCGCTCCAGCGCGGCGGTGCGCGTCGAGCCCCTGACCGAGCGGGGCGCCTGCGTGGGCGCACGGCTCACCCCGCAGGCCGGCGGACCGGGCACCACCGTCAGCGGCTTCGAGGGCAGCGGCACCATCCTGGCCTCGCCCGATGGGCGGTCGGTGGTCTTCGTGCAGACCTGGCCGTACGCCGAGCTGCAGCCCGATGGACGGGTGGTGGCCATCGACCGGGGGGGCGATACCCGCGGCGATGCGCTGGGCGTCGTGGTGGTCCGGGATGGCGATGTGGTGGCCCGGCACACGGTCATGGACCTGGTGTCCCGGCCCTACCTGGTCTCGGTGAGCACCTCGCACGTCCGGTGGCTGGCGAGCCGGGCTCCGCTCCCCGCCCTTCAGGGCGACGCCCTGGTCCTGGAGACCACCTCGGGGCGGCGGGTGCGCATCGACGTGACCACCGGAGCCATCACCGACGCCCGAGACGCGGAGGCGTGGACCGGGTGCGCGGTCCTGGCCTACGGGGAGCTCCACGCCACCGCGGACGGCGGCCGGATGGAGCCATCGTGGGGCCTGAAGGGCGGCACGGGCACCGCCCCGATCCGCTTCCGCGCCACGGAGCCGGTGGAGCCCGGCTGGACCACGGTCTGCCTGCAGGACAGCCCGGATGGCTTCGCCCTGGCCGGACGCCGCGACGGCCTGCTCCTCAACGGTGCCACCTTCGGGTACGGCGAGCCCTGACGCCCGCCCCGGCCCGAGCGCGCCCCGGTCGGGGGTGTCCATGGGAGCCCCGGGCCGCGGGGGCCTGGCGCCGCGTGTCGCCCCGGTCGGGATACGGCGCAGGACCAGCCTGGAGGTCCCGTGTCCATCTTCCGTCCCGACCTGCTCGACGGTCGCGTCGCCCTCATCACCGGCGGGGGGAGCGGCATCAACCTGGGGATCGCCCGTGCCTTCGTCCAGCATGGCGCGCGGGTGGCCCTGGTCTCGCGCACCCAGGAGAAGCTGGATGCCGCCGCCGCCGACCTCTCCCCGGACGGCAGCGCCGCGGTGGGCTTCGCCGCCGATGTCCGCGACGAGGAGGCCCTGCAGGGCGCCATCGCCCGCACGGTGGCGCACTTCGGAAAGCTGGACATCCTGGTCAACGGGGCCGCCGGCAACTTCCTCGCCCCCGCCGCCACCCTCTCGCCGAACGGCTTCCGCAGCGTGATGGACATCGACGCCCGCGGCACCTTCAACGCCAGCCGCCTCTGCTTCCCGCACCTCTCGAAGGCGGGCGGCGTCATCCTCAACATCTCGGCCACCCAGGCCTTCATGCCCACCCCCCTCCAGGCCCACCCGGGGGCGGCCAAGGCCGCCATCGACAAGCTCACCGCCGACCTGGCCCTCGAGTGGGGGCCGGCCGGCATCCGGGTGGTGGGGCTGGCCCCGGGCGGCGTCGAGGGCACCGAGGGCATGAAGCGGCTCATGCCCGACGGCTTCGAGGCGCGCATGAAGGGCGCCCTGCCCCTCGGGCGGTTCACCACCATCGACGAGATCGCCCAGGTGGCCGTCTTCCTGGTCTCGGAGGGGGCGGGCTACATCTCGGGGCACACGGTGGTGGCCGATGGGGCCTCGGCCATGCCCCTGTCGGGCGTGTTCTGGAACGCCATGCGCGGCGCCTGACGCCCGCCCCCGGTGGGTCCCCGCCCTCCCCGGCGGGTGGTCCCCGGGCGCCCCCCGGCGGGTCCCCGCCCTCTCCCGGCGGGTGGTCCCCGGGCGCCCCCCGGCGGGCACCATCCCGTGTCACGGAGGCCCTGGCCACGGGGTGACGATCCGGGGTCGCGCTCGCGGGAGGCCCGGTGCCGATCACCCGCTCGGGCGGATCGTGGCGGCCATCGATCCCCGCGCGTCCACGTGTTGCAGGTCAAGACCTGACGGCCTCCAGCCGACCGCATAAAGTAGTGCAGTCCACACGTTCGTATGCTGCGGAGCCCCCTTGACCGACCCCCAGACCTCCCCCGATCGCCTGGAGACGCTGCGCGCCCAGCACCCCGGTGCCATCGCCACCTCGCTCGCCCACGGCGACGAGCTTCAAGAGGACGGCACCTGGCGCACCGCCGACGGCCGCATCGTCGACCCCCAGCTCTCCGACGGCCGCTTCCTGTGGCGCAACTTCATCGCCATCGTGGGTCTGCTGGTGGTGGGCGCCGTCGCCATCCCGGCCACCGCCCTCACCGTGGGCATCAACCTGACCGACGTGCTCATCGCCGTCGCGCTCTGGTTCATCACCGGGCTCTCCATCACGGCCGGCTACCACCGCCTGTTCAGCCATCGGGCCTACAAGGCGTCCTGGCCGGTGCGGCTCTTCTTCGCCCTCGCTGGTGCCATGCCCGTCGAGGGCTCCATCCTGGACTGGGCCAAGGATCACCGCTTCCACCACGGCCAGGTCGACACCATCGGCGATCCCTACGATGCCCGGCGCGGCTTCTGGTACAGCCACCTCACCTGGCTCTTCCACGCCGGCCCCCACGCCGAGGACGACTCCAACGTGGCCGACCTGAAGGCCGACCCCATCGTGGCCTGGCAGCACCGAAACTACGCCACCATCGCCTGGACCACCAACATCGCGGTGGCCCTGCTCCTGGGCTGGATCACCGGTCGCTGGATCCAGATGTTCCTCATCGCCGGCGTGGCGCGGATCGTCTTCGTGCAGCACTGCACCTTCTTCATCAACTCCTGGGCCCACACCTTCGGCAACCGGCCCTGGTCCCGCAGCCACACCGCCCGGGACAACTGGGTGCTCTCCCTGTTCACGTTCGGCGAGGGCTACCACAACTACCACCACACCTTCGCCCAAGACTACCGCAACGGCATCCGCTGGTACCACTGGGACCCCAGCAAGTGGCTCATCTGGACCCTCGCCCGGGTGGGGCTGGCCTGGGACCTGAAGCGCATCCCGCCCGAGGTCACCCTCCGCGCCCGCTTCGAGGAGGAGCGCCGCTGGTTCGGGGAGCGCCTGGCCGCCGCTGGCGAGGGCGCCCTCGAGGAGTGGGCCGCCGGGCTGAAGGCGCGTCGGGCCGAGCTCGAGGCCACCGTGCGCACCCACCGCGAGGCCCTGGGCCTGCGGCTCGTCCTGGCCGAGGCCGCCGCCGAGGAGGCCCTCCGGGAGTTCGGGCAGCAGCGCAAGGCCTGGCTCAAGAAGCGCAAGCAGGCGCTGTCCGACGCCTCCAACGCCGCCTGGACCGAGGTGCGGGAGCTGCAGCAGCGGGCCCGGGACAGCCAGCGCGAGGCCGAGGCCCGCTGGCAGGCCTTCCGCGAGCTGGTGAGCGAGTACGAGGCCGTCCTCGCCAAGCGGCCCGAGCCCGCGTGAACCTCTAGCAGTCTGTGACGCAAACTCCCGTCGCCCGGCCCGCCCGCCGGCTTCTCAGCGTTGTCCCGTCGTCGGTCACTTGGCCAGCCAAGCTCCCTCCTAGCT
>CAZPJM010000125.1:0-13683 GCA_964586865.1 uncultured Enterobacteriaceae bacterium | reverse complement strand
CCCGTCCTCGCCGCGCGGCGGGAGCGCGGCGGCGGGCGTGGTCGCGCCCGGCTCCGGCCGGGTCCGGGGGGGAACGACCGGCTCGGGGTGGGTGTCGGGGGCGCGGGTTTCCAGGGTGGCCGTCTCGCCGAGCTCGGGTCCCGGGGCCTCGTCGGGGGGCGGCCAGGCCACCAGCAGCACGGCGGCCAACCCGATCCCCACCACGCCGGCTCCCGCCAGGGCGATCCATCCCATCCGGTCCATCGATCCTCCTCCCCCTCCTCTACACGATCCGGGGCGTGGCCGTGACAGGCCGGCCCCCCCCGTGGACCCGGCTCAGCCCTCGACCGGCCGGCCCTTCACCCGGTCCTCGAGGGTGAGCCCCGACTTGACCTCGACCACCAGGCCGTCCGAGAGGCCGAGCTCGACGGGCCGACGCTCGAACTGCTGTGGCCCCACCTCCACCTCCACGTAGGGCTCGCCGTCCTCGAACTGGAGGAGGGCCTCGCGCAGGCCGAGCACCTGGGTCCGCCGGTCCAGCACGATGTCGGCGTTGGCCGAGCTGCCGGCCCGGACGAACAGGCCCTCCACCGGGGTGATGGCCGCCTTGATGGCGAACTGGACGGCCCCCTCCTGCAGGACGCCCTTGGGGGCGATGAACTCGAGGGTTCCCTCGAGCCGGGCATTGTCGAGGGCCCCCACGGTGATGGTGAGCGGCATGCCCTCGCGGATCCGACCGACCTCGGACTCGTCGACCTGGCCCTCGAAGATCATGTCGGTCATGTCGGCCACGAAGGCGATGGTGGTGCCCTCGCTGAAGGTGTTGGTCTCGGTGATGGAGGCCCCCACCTTCACCGGCACGTCGAGCACCATGCCCTCCACCGTGCTCCGGATGTCGGTGCTGACGGCCTCGGCATTGCGGAGGGCCCCCTCGCGCACGAGGATGAGGGCCTCGCGGGCCGCGCGCAGCTCTTCCTGCCGGCGCGCCACCTCGGAGCGGCGGCGAGACAGGTCGGTGGCGGCCAGGGCGCCGTCCTCGAACAGGGCCTCGTCCTCGGCCAGGCGGGCCACCGCCTCGTCCAGGTTGATGCGCGCCGTCCGCACCGTCGCCGTGGCCCGCTGGAGGGCCTGGGGATCGGGCACCACGCGGATCCGGGCCACCAGATCCCCCGCCTCCACGGCATCGCCGGGCTCCACCATCACCTCGTCCAGGATCCCGCTCACCCGGCTCTTCAGCTCCACCTCGTTGCGCGGCACGATGGCCCCGGTGGCCACCGTCTTCTGGACGATGTCCACCGTCTCGGGGCTGTGGACCTTGTAGGTGACGGGGGGCTCCAGGGCTTCGGAGACCAGGAACACCACGGTGCCGGCGAAGGCCACCAGGACCAGGAGGACGACGGCCAGGATGCCGAAACGCTTCATGCTCACTCCGCGCGGAGGGCTTCGACGGGATGGATACGGGCGGCGCGACGGGCGGGGAGCAGGCCGGCCAGGGCGCCGGCCACGACCAGCACGCCCAGGGCGGCCACCGGGACGAGGGGGCGGACCGAGGGGGTGCCCACGGTCTCGTGGTCCGGTCCGAGCCACCACGCCACGCCCTCGACCAGGGCCACCCCCCCGAAGACCCCGAAGATCCCGGCCAGGGTGGTCAGGAGGATGGCCTCGACGACCACGAGCTGGACGATCTGGGAGCGGGTCGCGCCCAGGGCGCGCCGCAGGCCCAGCTCGCGGGTGCGCTCCCGGACCACCACGAGCATGATGTTGCTCACGCCCACGACCCCCGAGAGCAGGGTGGCCACGCCCACGATCCACACGAAGAGCCGGATCCCCCCGAAGAGGTTCTCGATCCGCTGGACGTCCTCCTGGGCGTTCCAGGAGCCGAAGGCGTTCTCGTCGTCGGGGTGCACGCTGTGGCGCTCGGCGAGGACGGCGCGGGCCCGCTCCTCCACGAGACCCGCCGGGACGCCCTCCTCGGCCATCAGCGCCAGCCAGGAGACCCGATCCCCCTGGTTGAAGGCCCGCTGGTAGGTCGTGAAGGGCACATGGACCGTGCTGTTGTCGCGGTCGCCGCGGTCGTCCGCCCGGGTGGAGCGGACCACGCCCACCACCTGGAAGTAGACGCCCTGGACCCGAATCAGCTCGCCGATGGGGTCCTTGCGCCCGAAGAGCTCGCGCTGGACCTGCTCGCCGATGACCGCCACCTTGCGCTGCCGTTCCTCGTCCAGCGGGTTGAGGACCCGCCCGCGCACCAGGTCGACGGTGAGGATGCGGAACATGCGGGCCACATCGCCCATGATGTTGTAGCTGCCGCTCTCGGTGCCGTGGACGACCAGGTTGCCGTTCCGCCACCCCCCGAGCTGGGCCCGGGGCGCCACGAAGGCCAGGCCGCGCACCTCCTCGAGGGCGGGCACATCGGCGTTGCGGAAGCCGATCCAGCGCCCGGGGCGGTAGCCGGCGTGGGCCAGGGAGGTCCGCCCTCCCCAGATGAAGACGCTGTTGGTGGCCGAGCCGGCGAAGTTCTGGCGGGCCACCGACTCGAGGCCCTCGCCGAAGCCCAGCATGAGGATCAGCATCAGGAGCCCCCAGAACACCCCCATGGCGGTGAGCAGGGTCCGCAGCGGGTTCCGCACCAGGACGGCCCCGATCTCGTTCCAGGTGTCGAGGCTCATCCGCCCTCCCGGATGGCGTGGGCGGGATCGATGCTGGCGGCCCGCCAGGCCGGGATGAGCCCGGCCAGCACCCCGGCCACCACCAGCACCACCACCGCCCCGAGGGCGACGCCGATGTCGACGCGAGGGCCGTAGAGGTAGTCGTTCTCGGGAAGGAGGCGGTCGGCCACCTCGACGAAGGCCACACCCGTGACGAGGCCGGTGTAGCCGGCCACGCTGGTCAGGAGCACCGCCTCCTGGAGCACCTCGCCGACGATGCGCACCGGGGTGGCGCCGAGCGCCTTGCGCAGGCCGATCTCGGCGGTGCGCTCGGCCACGCTCACCAGCATGATGTTGCCCACCCCCACGACCCCGGCCGCGACGGTGCCCAGGCCCACCACCCACAGGAAGGCCCGGACGACGGCCATGGTGCCCCGGACCTTCTGGACCTGCTCCACCCGGTTGCGGATCCGGATGGCGCGGGGATCCTCGGGGTCGAACTCGTGGGTCGCCGCCATGATCCGGCGCACCTGGCGCTCGAGGCGGTGGGTGCCCGCCAGGTCCATGTCCCCCACGGTGAACATGATGACGTGCACCTCGTCGCCGCCCCCATAGGCGGCCTGGGCGGTGGTGATGGGGATGTAGACCTTGCGCAGCTCGTTGAGGCCGCCCTCGTCCTGGAAGACGCCCACCACCCGGTAGAGGATGCCCTTGATGTCGATCCAGGCGCCGATGGGATCCTCGCCCCTGAACAGGTGTTTGGCGACCTCGTCGCCGATGACCGTCACCTTGGAGCGCCGCTCCAGGTCCAGGTCGTTCAGGAAGCGCCCCCGGGTGATGATCGTCTTCTCGAGGAAGCGGTGGTCCGGGTGGCAGGAGCGGACGTCGAAGCTGCCGTGGCGGTCCTTGTAGCGGATGGTGAAGCCACCCCACAGGTAGTAGCGGCTGGTGATGTGCTCCACGCCGGGCAGCCGGGAGAGCCGCTCGTGGTCGGCGTTGGTGAAGCGTATGCGGCGGCCGGGGCGGTGGCCCTCGTAGGGGCGGCTGGTCTGGCCCCGCCGGACCCACAAGCTGTTGGTGGCATCGTCCACGAACTGCTTCTCGAGGGCGTTCTGCAGGCCCGTTCCCGCGCCGAGCAGCACGACGAGCATGAAGATCCCCCAGGCCACCGACAGGGCGGTGAGCAGGGTCCGGGCGCGGTTGCGGTCCAGGGTCTGGAGGATCTCGACCAGGCGATCCATCAGGCCCTCCGCTCGTCGGCCGCGATGAGGCCGTCGTGAAGCCGGATCACCCGCCGGGTCCGGGCCGCCACGTCGGGCTCGTGGGTCACCACCAGGACCGTGCGCCCCTCGTCGGCGACTTCTTCGAGGAGGTCCATGATGGTGTCGGAGGTGGCCGAGTCCAGGGCGCCGGTGGGCTCGTCGGCCAGCAGGACCCGGGGACGCGTCACCAGGGCCCGCGCGATGGCCACGCGCTGCTTCTGGCCGCCCGACAGCTCGCTCGGCAGGTGGTCCACCCGGTCGGACAGGTCGACCCGCTCCAGCATCTCGAGCGCCCGGGTGCGACGCTCGCGCCGCCCCACCCGCTGGTAGGTCAGGGGCAGGGCGACGTTCTCCCAGGCGGTCTTGTAGGGGATGAGGTGGAAGGCCTGGAAGACAAAGCCCAGCTTGTGGTTCCGGAGCCGTGCGGCGCGGCGCTCCGAGAGATCGCGGACCAGCACCCCGTCGAGCTCGTAGGTGCCCGAGTCATAGGTGTCGAGGAGGCCGAGCACGTTGAGCAGGGTGCTCTTCCCCGAGCCCGAGCTGCCCATGATGCTCGTGAACTCGCCCTCCTGCACGTCCAGGTCCAGGTGCTTGAGCACCGGGAGAGGCTGGCCACCGACCTGGTAGGCCTTGCAGAGGTCTCGGAGGTGGATCACGCACGCCTCGGGGCCCTCCGGTAGCCATCCCGCGGCGGCGCCGGTGTCAGGAAGTGTCCAAGCCCCCTGACGTGGTGCGCCCCACCGGGCGGCGGACCGCGCCGACGGCCGCGTCCGGGGAGGCTACAGGGAGGGCCCGCACGGAGGAGACATGGCCGACCTGTCCGGAAAGACCCTGTTCATCACCGGCGCGAGCCGCGGCATCGGCAAGGCCATCGCCCTGCGCGCCGCCCGCGACGGCGCCAACATCGTCATCGCCGCCAAGACCGCCGAGCCCCACCCCCGGCTGCCCGGCACCATCTACACCGCCGCCGAGGAGATCGAGCAGGCCGGCGGGCAGGCGCTGCCGGTGGTGTGCGACATCCGCTTCGAGGAGCGGGTGCAGGAGGCCGTCGACCAGGCCGTGGAGCGCTTCGGCGGCCTGGACATCCTGGTGAACAACGCCAGCGCCATCAACCTCTCCGGGACCCTCGACCTGCCCATGAAGCGCTTCGACCTCATGCACCAGGTCAACACCCGCGGCACCTTCCTGTGCAGCAAGCTCTGCATCCCCCACCTCCTGAAGGCCGAGACGCCCCACATCCTCAACCTCTCGCCGCCCCTCAACATGGAGGCCCGCTGGTTCCAGGGGCACGTGGGCTACACGATGGCCAAGTACGGCATGTCCATGTGCGTGCTGGGGATGGCCGCCGAGTTCAAGGGGAAGATCGCCGTCAACGCCCTGTGGCCCCGCACCGCCATCGCCACCGCCGCCGTCCGGAACCTGCTCGGGGGCGAGCAGATGGTCCAGGCCTCCCGCAAGCCCACCATCATGGCCGACGCGGCCTGGCACGTCCTGACCCGAGGGGTGGACACCACCGGCAACTTCTTCGTGGACGACGAGGTCCTCGCCGAGGCCGGCATCACCGACCTGGACGACTACGCGGTCAAGCCCGGGACGCCGCTGGTGCCCGACTTCTTCCTGTAGGGGTCGCCCGGTCACTTTCTGGCCTCCTCCCGGGCTACGCCCCGTGGATGAGTCAGCCCGACCTGCCCCTCCTCGCCCGCACCGACCGCTCCCGCGCGGACGAGGACGTGCCGGTCCGCATCGCCTGGGCGCTCGACGGCGGCCGACCGGTCCACATCGCCCGCTACAGCCACCTGCGCGACGGCGCGGCCCGCCCCGAGCTGGCCTGCCTGGGCTGCCACGTCCCGGTGGTCCCGGTCCTCCCGCCCGTGCGGCGCGGGCGTCCGGGCCGACAGGACCACTTCCGCCATAAGCAGGCCTCCCCCCGGTGCTGGGCCGACCACGGCGAGGGCGCCCGTCTCTGGAACGCCACCCTCCACCTCCACCGCGCCCTCGGCGACATCGCCGGCACCCCCCTGCAGCGTCGGCTCCGGGTCCACGCCCCCTGCGATCCGGCCTCCGGCCCGTGGTCGGGTGCGCTGCCCCTGTTCGGCACCCACTGCCCGGCCTCCCGCGCCCTGCCCCTGCCGCCCTGGGACACCCTCCGCCTGGCCCCCAGCCGGCGCCGGGAGCGGTCGGTCCCCGCCATCGAGCTCCTCCACGACGGTGTCGTGGTGCTCGCCCTGCAGCTCCTGCCCGCCGGCAGCTCCGCCCCCGAGCCCCTGCTGCCGCCGGGCCCGCCCCTGCCGGTCCAGGTCGACGTGGACGGCGGCTCCTACCCCCGTCTGGTGCGGTGGGACCCCTCCAGGGATCCCTTCCCCGCCACCCGGGCCGGCCCCGCCCTCACCTGGCGCTGCCCCCGGCATCGCTGACCTTCAGACCGGCCCACCCCGGTCCGATGGGCCAGACGAACCCCGCCCACGGAGGCTCCCATGGCCACCGCGCTCCGCGCGACGGCGACCGCCGACCGCGACCGGGCCGTTCGCGACGCCAGCGACGCCCTCCGCACCGCCAGCGGCGAGCTGGACGACGCCACGAGGCGCCTGGTCGACGACATCACCGAAGTGGACCGCACCGCCCGGACCGCCAACCGCTCCTCCTCCGAGGTGGCCGACTCGGTGCACGCCGTCGCCGCCGCCGCCGAGGAGCTCACCGCGTCCATCCAGGAGATCGCCACCAACGCCGGGCAGGCCGCCGAGGTGGCCAACAAGGCGGTGGGGCTCTCCGGCTCCGCCAGCCAGACCATCCGGCAGCTCGGCGAGGCCAGCGCCGAGATCGGGGACGTGCTCAAGGTCATCGCCAGCATCGCCGCCCAGACCAACCTGCTCGCCCTCAACGCCACCATCGAGGCGGCCCGGGCCGGCGAGGCCGGGCGCGGCTTCTCCGTCGTCGCCAACGAGGTCAAGGAGCTGGCCAAGGAGACCGGCCGCGCCACCGAGGACATCCGGCGCCGCATCGAGGCCATCCAGGTCCGCACCAGCGAGGCGGTGTCGGTCATCGGCGAGGTGGGCGAGACCATCAGCACCATCGACCACCTCTCCACCAGCATCGCCGGCGCCGTGGAGCAGCAGTCGAGCACCACCCGCGAGATCAGCCGCCTGGCGGCCGGGGCGGCCACCCAGACCACCCGGATCAGCGGCGAGCTCGAGACCCTGGACGAGGCCACCGACCGGGTGTGGGAGATCCTGGAGCCCACGCGGAGCCTGGCCGGGCGCCTGGGGACCATCTCCAAGGACCTGGACGCGGCCCTGGCGGAGTGAGCCATGCGGCGCGCTGTAGCGGACCTCGCCGGGCCGGGAGCCGGACCCGCCGTCCGGGCCGGGGCTCCTTACGCCCCCTGCATGGGACGCGCCCCCCTCCCCGAGAAGCCGTGCGCCCGCTGTGGCCGCACCATCACCTGGCGTCGCAAGTGGGCCCGGGACTGGGAGCAGGTGCGCTACTGCTCGACACGCTGCCGGAGGGCCCGCATGGACCACACGGACGAGGCCCTGGAAGAGGCGATCCTCGACCTGCTCGACCGCCGCCGCCGCGGCGCCACCATCTGTCCATCCGAGGCCGCTCGGAGCGTCGACCCCGACGACTGGCGCCCCCTGATGGAGCCCGCCCGACAGGCGGCGCGCCGCCTGGTGGCGCGGGGCCGCGTCGTCATCACCCAAGGGGGCCAGGTGGTGGACCCCTCCACCGCCCGCGGTCCGATCCGGATCCGGCTGCAGGACGGCTGATGTCGGTGGCGCCGGGCCACCGGTGCCGGTAGCGTCGCCGCGCGAGGTGCCTCCGTGCTCGAGGTCGAGGGACTGGTCAAGCGCTTCACCACCCCGGGGCGGGGCACCGTCACGGCGGTGGACCACCTGGGCTTCCGGGTGGCGCCGGGCGAGGTCTACGGGCTGCTGGGGCCCAATGGTGCTGGCAAGACCACCACCCTGCGCATGATCGCCACCCTGCTCGAGCCGGACGAGGGCCGGATCGTGGTCGACGGGGTGGATCGTCGTCGCTCCCCGCTCGAGGCCCGGGGGAGGATGGCCTACGTCCCCGCCGAGGCCGGGCTGCCCGACCGCCTGACCCCCCGCGAGGTGGTCCGCCTCTTCGCCCGGGTCCAGGGGGTCGACCGGCCTCGCGAGACGGCCGATGCCCTCCTGGATCGGCTCGGGGCCTCCCGCTACGCCGACGCGGCCTGCGCCGATCTCTCCACCGGCATGAAGCGGCGGGTGGTGCTGGCCCGGGCCCTCGTCCACGGGCCGGCCGTCCTGTTGCTCGACGAGCCCACCGACGGCCTGGACGTGCCGGGCCGCCGCGAGGTGCTCGCCCTCGTCCGGGAGCAGGCGGCCGAGGGCCGGGCGGTGGTGCTCTCGAGCCACATCATGGGCGAGGTGGAGCGGGTGGTGCAGCGGGTGGGAATGGTCCGCCACGGCTCCCTCGCCGCCGAGGGGACCCTCGCCGAGGTCCTGGCCCAGGCGGGCACCGACGACCTGGACGAGGCCTTCGTGGTCCTCCTCGGGGAGGAGGGATGAGCCCGCTGGCCGCTGCGATCCGGGCCGCCCCCCCGCTCCTGGGCGCCACCGTCCGCCGCATGCTGCGCGAGGGCATGGTCCGGCGCGCGCTCGGCTTTCCCATCGTCATCACCGTGGCCACGCTCCTCGTCACCATGACCGTGGTGGCCGTGTACCGCGGCACCCCCACCGTCTTCGTGGGGCCCACCGTGGACGACGTGGACCGCGCCGCCCTCCGGGCCCAGGACCTGTGGGTGCGGGAGGTCCCGGACCCCCTCGACGCCCTCGACGGTGACCTGGCGGTGGCGGCCTTCGACGGAACCACCCTGGTGGTCACCCACTCCCGTCACGCCCTGCGCGCCGAGGGGGCCCTCCGCGAGCGACGGGGCGCATGGCGACTGCGGGCCATGCCCCTGCCCGGCCCCCGGTTCACCGCCCTCCAGGGCGATCGGATCGCCGGGCTGCTGGCCGCCATCTATGCCCTCTACGGGGTGGTCTTCGGCGCGGGCATGGTGGCGCGGGATCGGGACGACACCTCCCTCGAGGTGGAGCTGGCCCTGCCCGTCCCCAAGGGGGTGCACGGGGTGGTCCGCTGGATCGCCGCCGCGGGCATGCTCTCGGCCTGGGTGGCCCTCTCCCTCACCCTGACCTGGGCCTTCCTGGGCCTGACCGAGCCCGGGCCCACGATGCGGGACGCCATCGCCGCCGCCATCCTGGCGGTGGGCCTGGGCCTGGCCAGCGTGGGGCGCGCCGGCCTGCGCAGCGGCTTCGCAGGCTCGCTGGCCATGGGGCTCTCCCTCACCACGGGGCTCCTCGGGCTCGGCTGGTTCCTGCCCGACGTGGGCGCCTGGCTGCCGCTGGCCTCCATCGTGACGGGTGGGGGGGGCTGGGCCCCGCTGGGCCTGTCGGTCGTCCTCGGCGGCCTGGCCGTCGCCGTGTTCACCTGGCGCTCGGCGAGGGCCTGAGGTGTTGCGCGCCCGGGTCCTGCTGGCGGTGGCCCTCCGCGATCTGGCGAGCCAGCTCCGGGGGCGGCGGGGCTGGGTCCTGCCGGTCCTCACCGCGGTCCTCCTGGCGCCCCTGGCGGCGGTGCCATGGCCCGAGCGGCCCGAGCGCGTCGAGCCCATCTTCGTCTCGGGCGACGTGCCCCAGGCGGTGCTGGAGCTGGAGGCCGCCCGTCCGGTCCGTCGGGGCGCGGTCCACTTCCGGGACACCGAAGCGGGCCTGGAGGTCGTGGCGTTCGAGCTGCCCGAGGAGGTCCGGGACGCCCTCGACGGCCCCACCATCGCCATGCCGGTGGAGCCCGTGGAGACCGAGGATCTCCCCTTCCCCGGGCGCACCCTGCTGCTGGCCCTGCTCGCCTCCTCCCTGCTCACCGGCGCGGTGAGCGAGTCCGTCCCGGGGGAGCGAGGCCGGAACACCCTCGAGGCGCTCCTCACCGCCGCCGTCTCGCGCTCCGAGGTGGTGGTGGGCAAGTGGCTCGCCTGGTCCACCTTCGGCGCCACCTCGGTGACCCTGGCCGCCCTCGTGGCCCTCCTGGCCGGCCACGTGGCGCCCGGGTGGTGGCTCGTGGCCCTGCCGACCGTCCCCCTCGGCACCGTCGCCCTGGGACTCTTCCTCATCCGCCGGGCGCGGGATGTGGTCGGCGGGGCCACCGTCTCGCTCCGCGTCCTGCCGGCCCTCCTGTCCATCCTGGGGTTGGCGGCCTGGTTCTTCGGCCTCGCGGCCCCTGCCTGGGGGGCTCTCGTGCCCGTGGGTGGCGCGCTCGTGGCCGCCGGGGCCACCTGGGAGGGCCCCCTCGGCCCCATCCTGGCCGCCGCCGTGACCTTGCTGACGTCGGGCCTCATGCTGGCCCTCACCGCCCGGGATCTGGAGCGCCCCCAGCCCGCCAGCGAGGGGGGCGGCCGGCGGCTGGACATCATGGGGGCGGTGTGGGTGGTGCTGACCTGGTGGGCCGCCCTGGGGGCGGGCATCGCCTGGTATCCCGCCGGCAACCAACGCCTCGCCGAGGCCATGCCCATCAGCCCGGGCCTGATGGCGGGGACGCTGGGCCTGGGCATGGTCCTCTCCATCGCCCTCGCCCGCGCCCGGGAGCCGTTCGCCCTGGTGGGCCTGGCTCGGCCGAGCCCCGAGCGGCCCTGGTCCCTCTTGCTGGCGCCGGTCGCGGGGGCCCTGCTCGCCCCGGCCCTGGTGGCGCCCCTCCTCCCCCTCGGCAGCGACGGCGGCTTCGCGCTGCTCCTGGCCCGCACCACCTCGGGCCTGGTCCCGCCCGTCGAGCCCGGCCTGACCTCGGTGCTCGTGCTGCTCGGCCTCGTCGTCGTCCAGGAGGCCGTCTTCCGGGGGTGGCTCCAGCGCAGCCTGGGCCCCCTGCCCGCCACCGTCCTCTTCGCCATCACCATCGCGCCCGGGGATCCGATCCGGGGGCTCCTGCTGGGTGGCGTCCTCGCGGCCCTGACCCGCCTGGCCGGCGGCCACCTCGCCCCCGCCCTGCTGGCGCGGGCCAGCCTCATCGTGGTCGCAGCCCTGCTGCCCACCCTCCTCGCCGCGTGGGGCTGAGCGACGGCCGAGCTGTCCGGGCCATCACCGGAGAGCGATCACCGGGGCGGCAGATCCGAGCGCCGCACGAACACGTAGGGCCCGCCCGTGACCCCCCACGCCTGCGACCCGTCCGCGTGGAAGCCCCGGTCCCAGGAGGTGAGCTGCCCCTCGTCGAGGGTGACCTCGCTCGTGGTGTAGTCGCCGCCCAGGGAGGTCGGGCACGCGGTGCCGGTCGTCCCGCCCTCGAAGCGCTCTCCATCCCAGGCCAGGGTCACCGCGCACCCCTCCCGCTCGATGGCGCCGCCCCCATCTGGGAGCCGCCCGGGGTCCTCGCAGCCCCCCACTGCCGCCTCCGGTCGGGGAAAGCCATAGATCCGGGAGACGGCCTGGTCCGGCGCATCCCCCGCCTCGATGACGTACAGGCGCTGGCGGTAGGGCTGGTCCGGCGTGGAGACCTGCGCCTGCTCCAGGTAGAGCACCCGCTCCCCCAGCTCCGGCGCCTCCACCGGGCAGAGCACCATGCGCACCGCCAGGTAGTCGGCGTCCTCGGCGGCCTGGTCGACGCTGTCGAAGGTCCCCGTGAGGTAGCGGGCGAGCCGCGCCTCGACGGCCTCGTCGGTCACCGGGCCATCCGTGTCCGCCCCCTCGCCACCGGCACACGCGGCCAGCAGGGTGAGCATCGTGCAACGCCACACAGGCACCTCCGTGGCGCCGGTAACGCGGGTGGTGTCCGCCATGGGCGCGGTGGTCAGCCCTCGTCGCGGAGCCAGTCCAGGGCGGCCTCCAGGACCGTGTCCCTTCCCGCAGCAAGATCGCTCGCGCGGGGCCACACGACCACATCGACAGGGGGTGGGTTCCCCTCCAGGAATGCGCCGTCGAGACCCACCGCCAGGTAGTCGTTCACAGCCACGATCACATCGGCCTGGGTGTAGATCCCGCTGCTGCCGAAGCCCCCACCGCTGGGCTGGCCGAAGGACCGCGCCCGACCGGTCTGGATCAGCCACTGGGCGGTGAAGTCGGCGGCGCTGAAGGAACGCGCATCGACCAGCACGGCCACGGGAACGTCGAGCTGGAGGTCCCGGTCCGGGGACACCTCGACCGGCTGGAGGCCACCGCGTGAGAACCCGCCCTCGAAGAGCCGCGTGGGCTCCTGGAACAGCCAGCTCGCCAGGTCGAAGTAGATAGCCGGGTAGCCGCCCCCGTTCGCCCGGAGATCGATGACGAGGGCCTCGATGTCCCGGTTCTCGGAGAGCACGCGCCGGAGCTCGCCCTGCAGGGGCTGCTCGACGAGCCGGCCCTCCTCGTTGAAGGAGCCGAAGAAGGGGAACCAGACGTAGCCGACGTCGCCGTCGAGACGCGCCCACTCGAGCCCACCGGGAAGGCGCTGGACTGGGGGCGGCGTGCGGGTGTCGCAGCGGGTCGGCGGCCCGGCCAGCTCGACAGGGACCTCCGCGATCCGGCCATCGGGTCGCTCCACCGTCATCATGGACTCGTCGGCGGCCCGCCAGCCGAGGGTCTGGACCCGATCGGCCCGCGTCATCTCGGGGGTGGAACCCACATACAGGCACCGCGGCTGGGCGGCGAAGTCCGTCAACAATCGCTCCACGGGGCGTCCATCGACCGCGAGCAGCCGGTCGCCCAGCCCGATGTCCATGGTGGCGGCGTTCGTCACCCGGTTGGCCAGGATGGCCCCGGCCTCGCCCTCCACGAAGCAGACCCCCGTGTTGGTAGAGCCCCGGGCGGGCAGGACCAGGCGCTGACAGGCCGGATGGACCAGGTAGGTGTGCCCGTCGCCGATCTCCGCGACTCCCCGGGACATGGTGACGGCGTAGCCGAGCTCGGTCTCGACCGACGCGAGCGCCGTCGCCACGTCGTCGGTCACGATGGCCCAGTCGAGCTCGGGCTTGGCTCCGAACGCCGCGTAGTTGTCCGCGACCAACCCGGCGACGCGCTCCCAGGTGTCCAGCCGCTGCGCCAGGGGCGGCGCCGGCGTGCCGGGATCGACGTCGAAGACGCAGGCCCCCTCCACGCAGATCCGCGCGCCGGGGCACGGGCCGTCCGGCTGCTGCTCACTGCACGTGTCGTCGAAGCGAGGGTCCGGATCCGTGTCGAACGCCGTATCGTCGGGACCACAGGCCACGCCCGTCCATACGAACATCAGTAGAACCCTCGAGGGTCGGTACATGGCGCCTCCAGCCCGACAGTGCCTCGCCGTGTCCGCAGTGCGAACGCCACCGGGCCATCCTGCGAGCAAGCCTACCGGAGCCGAGGGCCGGCCCCCACTACCCCCTCGCCTCGCCGAGGGCCGTCTCCAGCGTCTCTGCCTCCAGGTCCACGACCCAGGAGACGGCGTGGCCCAGCAGTCGCTTGCGGTCGGTGCGGGTGCCGGCCGCCACCACCGCCTCCAGCGCCTCGAGGAAGCCGGGGTCCAGGTCCAGGGCGGCCCGCTGCCCCGGCGAGAGCTGCGCCATGCGCTCGACCAGCCCTTCGATCCGCTTTCGACGTCGCTTCTCCGCGCTCCGGCTCGGCCGCTCCACCTTCTCGGCGACCTCCCCGTCCTCGCCCTCGGCGACCCACTCGAAGCCCGGCTTCTTGCGCCCCATGCAGCCTCCGCGTCCGCCCCTCCTCCTACCGTGGCGGGCCCGCCCGGCCAGTGTGCGACGCATCCCGGTCAGGCCCCGCATCCCCCGTCGACCACCGGATGCCGACCCGCTCTGGCGGATCCGTAAC
>CAZPJM010000124.1:0-13703 GCA_964586865.1 uncultured Enterobacteriaceae bacterium | reverse complement strand
GTTCCGGAGCCGGATCAGGAACTCGCGCTGGACCTCGCGGATGTTGCGCATGGACAGGCGGGTGCTCGACCAGGCCGGGTTGGCCGCGCAGAAGAGCCAGCGGAAGGCATCGGCGCCCGGCGGCTCCCCGGGCAGGGTGAACCAGATCCGGTCCTCGAGGCCGAGCTCGGCGAGATCGTCGGGGTGGACATGGCAGGTGTCCTTCGGGCCCACCTCGGCCGCGACGACGCGGGCGGGCAGCGAGCGGCCCTCGCCCGAGGCCTCGCTCGACAGCAGGACCCGGTCCTTCTTGCCGAGCTCGAGGCTGCGGACCTGGTCCTTCTTCAGGCCCACGGTGCCGCGCTCGAGGGTGTCGTCGGCGATGACGAACAGGCGGGTGGTGCCGCGCAGCACCAGGTTGGGCGAGGTGTAGTTGCCCTTGGACTTGCTCTCCTTCCTGCCCTCCATGTCGGTGACGTGGCCCAGGACGACGCAGGAGCGGTACGGCCGCGGGAAGCCCACCGGCTCGATGCCGTGCTCGGCCAGGGTCTCGTCGTCGAAGAGCAGCGTGGAGATGGCGAGCAGGCTGTAGAACCAGCCGCGGGTCTGGTCGATGGCCTCGCTGATCCAGTCAGCGGGGAACTGCTCGGCGAAGCGCTCCTGGCCCTTGTGGGGGAATCCCCACTGGGCGAAGGGCATGCAGCCCGAGTCGAACCAGCAGTCGATGACCTCGGGCACGCGGTGCATGGTGCCGCCGCACTCGGCGCACGGCAGCGTGACCTGGTCGATCCAGGGCCGGTGGATCTGCAGGTGCTCGTCGACGTCCTCGGCGAAGCCGGTGGCCCCCCACGCCCGGAGCTCGGCGGTGGAGCGGGGCGCGCGGACCGTGTCGCAGGCCTCGCAGGTCCACAGGTTCAGCGGCGTGCCCCAGAAGCGCTCGCGGGAGAGGGCCCAGTCCACGTTGTTGCGGAGGAAGTCCCCGAAGCGGCCATCGCGGATGTGCTCGGGGGTCCAGTCGATGGCCTGGTTGTTGGCGAGGAGCCCGTCGAGGGCGGCGGTGGTGCGGATGAACCACGCGGGCCGGGCGTACTGGATGAGCGGCTCGTCGTCGGCGCGGTAGCTGAACGGGTACTCGTGCCGGATCTGGTCGCGCCGGAAGAGCAGCCCCCGCTCCTTGAGGTCGCGGATGATGTCCTTGTCGGCCTCCTTGCAGAAGACCCCCTCCCAGGGGCCGGCGCCGAAGGTGCCGTCGGGCTCGATCCACTGGAGCAGCCCCAGGTCGTGGTCCTGGGCCACCTTCATGTCGTCCTCGCCGAAGGCCGGCGCGGTGTGGACGATGCCGGTGCCGGCGCTGGTGGTGACGTGCTCGCCGGTGACCACCACGAAGGCCTCGCCCCCCTCGGGGGGGCCGAAGTCGTACAGCGGCTCGTAGCGGCGGCCCACCAGCTCGGTGCCCGGGAAGGTGCGCCGGACCTCGAGGTCGTAGGCGGAGGCCAGCTCCTCGGCGACGATGACCGTGCCGCCTTCCGGGTCGTCGCACTCGGCATAGGTGATGTCGGTCCCCACCGCGAGGGCCACGTTGGAGGGCAGGGTCCACGGGGTGGTGGTCCAGGCCAGGTAGGACCGGCCCGGCTCGTCGGCGTCCCGGAAGCGCACGGTGACGGCCGGGTCATCGACGGTCTTGTAGCCGAGGCCGACCTCGGCCGCCGAGAGGGTGGTCCCCCCCTGGGGCCACCACCAGACCACCTTGTGGCCCTGGTAGAGCAGGCCCTTCTCGTACAGGGTGCCGAGGGCCCACCAGACGGACTCCACGTAGTCCCGGTGGAAGGTCACGTAGGGATCGTCCAGGTCGACCCAGAAGCCGATCTGGCGGGTGAGGGTGTTCCACTCCTCGACGTACTGGAAGACCGAGTCCCGGCAGGCGCGGTTGAAGGCCTCCATGCCGAGCTCGAGGATGCCCTCGCGGCCCTTGAGGCCGAGCCGCTTCTGGACCTCGATCTCGACCGGCAAGCCATGGGTGTCCCAGCCCGCCTTCCGGACCACCTTGCGGCCGCGCATGGTCTGGAAGCGCGGGATCACATCCTTCACCACGCGGGTGAGGACGTGGCCGTTGTGGGGCAGGCCGTTGGCGGTGGGCGGCCCCTCGAAGAAGACGAAGGGCTCGCGATCCGCGGCAGCAGCGAGGGAGCGGGCGAAGACGTCGCGCTCGGCCCACAGGGCGAGCACCTGCTCCTCGAGCTCGGCGGGGGACGGCAGCCGGTCGAACATGCACCCTCCGAGGTGGCGGGGCCCCCTAATGGATGCGGGCGACGGCGGCAGCGCGGCCGGGGCGGCACGGGGGGCCGTCGTCTCGCCGATCGGCACGCGGGGGGTGGACAGGGGGAGGATGGTGTCCATAATGGCCGCCGCTGACCCATCCCCCGACACCCGCCGCAAGGCCCCCCTCGGAGGCATCGCATGGCCGACCGCCCCAACTTCCCGCCCGACGAGTACCTCACCGCGGAGCAGGTCAACGAGCTCTACGACATCCTGAACAAGCAGCTCGAGGACCTGCTCGAGCAGGGGCGGAAGGCGGTGGCCGAGGCCAGCGAGGAGCGCGAGCAGGAGGCGGACGAGCTGGACATCGCGCTCAACGAGAGCAACCGCGACTTCCAGCTCCGCATGGCCGACCGGGAGCGACGCCTGATCAAGAAGATCCGCCTGGCCATGGAGACCATGAACGAGGGCGAGTACGGCGTGTGCGAGTCCTGCGGGTCGGAGATCACCTACAAGCGCCTCCTCGCCCGGCCCGTCGCCCGTCTCTGCATCGACTGCAAGACCGAGGCCGAGCAGCTCGAGGGCCGGCGCCGGTTCTTCTAGCCCGCATCCGGACGACACGAGGGCGCCCGGGCCACCCGGCTACTGGACGATCTCGCTCCTGACGGGCACGCGCCGCTCCAGCCGGAGCTGGGGCCGGCGGCGGCGGGCCAGCGTCCACCACCCGCCGAGCCCACCCGGTCGGGGCAAGCCGTCCACCGCCCGGGCGATCCCCTCGGTGTCGGCCACCAGCTCGCCGTCGGCGCCCTCCAGGGCGCGCCACTCCCACCACCGGCCGTCCGGCCACTCGAGGAAGACCAGGGCCAGGGGGCTCCACGGCCCGCGACGGCGGCGCACCCGGACCCGCCCCACGAGCCCCACCGCCTCGGGCAGTCCCGCGCCCTCGTCCCACCGGGCCAGCCCGCCGAGGACCACCGGCAGCGGTACACCGGCCCGGGCCAGCGGGAGCAGCGGGACCAGGTGGACCGCATCGCGGCGGGCCACGACCCCCATGGTGGGCGCCCCCCCGCGGGAGAGCGCTCCGCGGACCGCACCCACCAGCAGCTCGCCGAGGCGGTCGTCGTCAGGCCACCAGGGCTCCTCGGGGGCGAGGGTGTGGATGCGGAGGTCGACGCGGGGCATGCCGGCCCGCCTAGCCCGCATCCGTCATGACAGCTCGTCGCGAGCTGGCGAGATGCGGTCGTGAGCGCGGTGCTCGACGAGCGACCGAGGGCCGGCCTGCAAGCCGGCGAGGCCAAGGCTAGGTTGAGGCATGCGCCACCACCCCCTCGTGTGCGTGCTCGCCCTGGTCCTGCTGGCCGGGTGCGTCTCCGACGACGACCCCCTCCCCGACGAGCCGGAGGACACGGGCGAGGACGACCCGTGCCCCGACCCGTGGCGCTCGTGGGCCGACCTGGACGAGGACGGCTTCGGGGACCCGGCCTCGCCGCACATCGGCTGCTTCACGCCCCCCGGGTACGTGGAGAACCCAGACGACTGCGATGATTCGGACGACGGCACCTTCCCGGGCGCCATCGAGGTCTGCGACGGGATCGACCGGGACTGCAACGGCCTCGTCGACGACGACCCGGTGGGGGCCCCGAGGTGGTACCGCGACGCCGATGGAGATGGCTTCGGCAGCGACGAGGCGCTGGCGGCGTGCGACGACCCGGGGGCGGGGTGGGCGGATCGGTCCGGGGACTGCGACGACGGGGACGGCGGGACCTACCCCGGTGCCCAGGACCCGCCGTGTGACGGCATGGACCAGGACTGCAGCGGCGAGGAGGGGCCCGAGGCGGCGGCCCTCGGGGGGGTGGCCTACGCCAGCGTGGCCGAGGCGGTGAGCCTGGCCCGCGGGCAGGTGGGCGAGGGACCCTGGACCGTGTCCGTGTGCCCGGGCGAGCACCTGCTCTCCTACAGCGACGAGGGCGGGGCCGACCTCGTGCTGGCAGGCGTCGGCCTCCCCGACGAGCCCCCTCCCGTGCTGGTGCCCCAGGGCGCGGACGCGCGGATCCTCGACCTCCGGGGAGGCGCGGTCCACCTGCAGCACCTCCACCTGCGCGCCCCCGAGGCCCATCAGATCACGGGCGATGGCGGCGCCATCCGGGCGCGGGGCACCGATCTCACCCTCGAGGACGTCACCCTCGAGGGCTTCGGGGCCAGCGGGGACGGCGGGGCGATCCTGCTGGCCGTCGACCTCGAGCCGGGCCTGTTCAGCGTGGATTCCGCGTTCCTGGGCAACCGGGCGGGGGGGCACGGGGGCGCGGTGGCGGTGCGCCTGCAGGGCGAGGCCGCGGCGGGCCTCACCCTCTCCGGCGGGCGCTTCGTGGACAACCGCGCCGAGGGCAGCGGCGGCAGCCTGCACGTGGCGGGCCGGGCCAGCACCTTCCGCCTGGCGGTGGAGGATGCCGAGGTGGACGGGACCACCGCCGGGATCGACGGGGGCTTCGTGGGCATGGTGGCGACGGAGCATGGGGTGGTGCGCCTGCTGCGGGTGCAGGCCAAGGTCGGACGGGCTGGCGGCGACGGCGGCTTCGTGGCCCTGACCGCGCCTGGCGACGCGGTCTTCGCGGCCGTGGGCTCCCGCCTCGAGGACGGCCTGGCCACCCGCGGAGGGCACCTCTTCCTGGACGGGGCCACCACGCTCGATCTGGAGCTGGACCGGAGCCTGCTCGAGGACGGCACGGCCGACGCCGGGGGCCTCATCTGGGCTCGGACCGGCCTCAATGGGCAGCTCTACTGGCTCGACACCACCCTCTCCCAGGGCCGGGCCCCCGAGGGGGCCGGGCTGTGGCTCACGGGCCGGGCCTCCACCCTGAACGGGACCCTCGACGGGGTCCGCTTCCTCGACCACGACCTGGGGCCGGCCCTCGAGGTCGACCCCGACTTCCTGGGCCCCCCGAGCCTGCTCGTCGATCTGGTGGACAACACCCTCGAGCGCAACGCCGGGGGCGGCGTGTCCGGTCCGGGCCTCATCCGGTTCCGGCTGGACCACCCCGCGACCGGCGTGGGCCCCGACGAGAACGGCCTCTTCGACGTGCGCACCGCCCTGGTCGCCTGGCGCCTGGTCGGGCCGGGGATCTGGAGCTGCGAGGCCGGGAGCTGCACCCGCGAGTAGGCCGCCCTGGCCTGCTCAACCCTCGTGGTTCACGAAGGGCGGCTCCAGGTCGGCGTCGCGCCCCAGCCAGTCCGGCACCGGCAGCCCCTTCTCGCGGCGGAACGAGGGTGTCCAGAGGCTCGCCTGATAGCGGCTGCCGTGGTCGCAGAGGATGGTGACGATGGTGTGGCCAGGTCCCATGTCGCGCGCCAGCCGGATGGCGCCGGCCACGTTGAGCCCCGCCGAGCCCCCGAGGACGATCCCCTCCTCGGCCGCCAGCCGGTCCAGCACCTCGACCGCCTCCACGTCTGGGATGCGGTAGGCCTTGTCGACCACGGTCCCATCCACGTTCCCGGTGATCCGCCCCTGCCCGATCCCCTGGGTGATGCTGCCCCCCTCCACGTCCAACGCGAGCTCGCCCCGGGTGAACCAGGCGTACATCTTCGCCCCGTGGGGATCCGCCAGCGCGATGGTGCAGCCGGGCTTGCGGGCCTTCAGGTACAGCCCCACCCCCGACAGGGTGCCCCCGGTGCCGATGGCGCTCACGAAGCCGTCCACCTCGCCGCCGGTCTGTCGCCAGATCTCGGGCCCGGTGCCCTCCAGGTGGGCGGCCCGGTTGGCCAGGTTGTCCCACTGGTTCGCGTAGAAGGCCCCCGCGGGGTGCTCCTCGGCGAGGCGGGCGGCGAGACGCTCGGCCACGTGCACGTAGTTGTTGGGGTTGGCGTAGGGCACGGCCGGGACCTGCACCAGCTCGGCACCGGCCAGCCGGAGCATGTCCTTCTTCTCCTGGGATTGGGTCTCGGGGATGACGATGACGACGCGGTAGCCCCGGGCGCGCCCCACCAGGGCCAGGCCGATCCCCGTGTTGCCGGCCGTCCCCTCGACGATGACGCCCCCGGGCTTCAGGACCCCGCGATCCTCGGCGTCGAGGACCATGTACCGGGCCGCCCGGTCCTTCACCGACATCCCCGGGTTGAGCCACTCCGCCTTGCCGAGGATCCGGCAGCCCGTGGCCTCCGAGGGGCCCCGCAGGGCGATCAGGGGGGTGTTGCCGATGGCATCGATCACATCGTCGCGAATCTCCACATCATCTCCTGGGTGGCCCGGGGGGCCGGTTGGGGGAGGTCAGCCCTCGGTGGGCCGACGGTAGATCCTGGACCCGGGCGGGACCGAGCGGATGAGCCAGACATTGCCCCCGATGACCGAGTCGGCGCCCACCACGGTCCGGCCGCCCAGGATGGTGGCCCCCGCGTAGACGGTCACCCGGTCCTCGAGGGTGGGGTGCCGGCGGGGCGGGCGGCCGCTCTCGTCGGGCTCGCCGCGCTGGACGGACAGGGCCCCGAGGGTCACGCCCTGGTAGAGCTTCACATCGTCGCCGATGCGGGCCGTCTCGCCGACGACCACGCCCGTGCCGTGGTCGATGAAGAAGCGCTCCCCGATCTCGGCCCCGGGGTGGATGTCGATCCCGGTGCGCGAGTGGGCGTGCTCCGAGAGGATCCGCGGGATCAGGGGAACGCCCGCCCGCCACAGCCGGTGGGCCACCCGATGGGCCGTGACGGCCACGATCCCCGGGTAGCTGAAGATCACCTCCTCGATGGAGGAGGCCGCCGGATCGCCCTCCCACGCCGCCCGCACGTCGCCGTCCAGCAGCCGCCGGAGCTCGGGCAGGCCCCGCATCAGGTCCAGGACCACCTCCTCGGACCAGCCCGCCGGGCGGCGATCGGGGGGCGCCTGGACCCGATCGGCGTAGGTCACGGCCCGGTCGATCTGCTGGACCATGCCGTCGTAGGCGGGGAGCAGGTGCTCGGCGAGGCGGAGGCGGAGGTTGTCGGCGTGGAGGGGGTCGGTGCCGAAGAAGCCCAGGAGCAGGACGTGCTGGAGCTTCCAGAAGGCCCGGATGGTCTGGCGCCGGTTGGGCAGGGCGCAGGTATCGAGGGTGTTGGTGGGTCCGGGCTCGGCGTAGCTGGCCACCAGATCGTCGAGGACCTCCTCGAGCTCGCGGTAGCGGGTGGGGCGATGGCGCATGGGCGCTCCCGGGCTGGCCCAGGGCCTAACCACGGGCGCGCCCCACGCCGCCTCGCAACCCCGGGGCCCGTCATGCGCGCTGCAAGGCCGACGCAAGCCCCTCGACCCGATGGGTGGGCGACGCTGCAGTGGGAGGTCCCGTGCTCGTCCTCGTCCTGTCCCTCGCACATGCCGGCTACGGCGACGCCCTCGACGGTCACCCCACCTGGGAGGAGCGCGCGGTCCACCTGTGGTCCAACGCCGCCCGCATGGATCCCACCGCCTTCGAGGATGAGTACCAGCAGGGCGGGTGCAGCCTGGATGGGTTCGAGGCGGGCCAGGAGACCCCGCGGCCGCCGCTGGCCTGGAACCGGGATCTGGCCGCCGCCGCCCGCTTCCACAACGACGACATGCTCGCCAACGACTTCTTCTCGCACACCTCGTCCGATGGGACCTCGTTCGGCGATCGGGTCTTCGGCTTCTACCAGGGCCGGGCCATCGGCGAGAACATCGCCGCCGGCTACCGCGACGGGCGCGCCGCGGTGCTCTCGGGCTGGATGTGCTCCCCACCCCACCGCCGCGGTCTGCTCGGCGACTACGAAGAGCTGGGGGCCGCCGCCCGCGACCGCGTCTACACCCAGGTCTTCGGCGCCCGCGGGGCCTCTCCCCGGGCCCTGAACGCGGTGCTCCACACCCCCGCCGCCCCGGGCAGCACGGTCACCCTGTGGGCCGACGCCGCCGGGGCCGTCGAGGGCGTGGTGGGCGTTCTCGACGGAGAGGCCCACCCCATGGACCTGGCCATCGGCGCCCCCGATCAGGGCCTGTACGCCGTCGATGTGGCCCTGGAGGCGCCCGGCGGGTGCCACACCTGGTACGCCGAGGTGGCCCTCACCGACGGGTCGGTGGAGCGGGTCCCCGAGGAGGGCAGCCTGGCCTTCGGCGACTGCGATCTGGACGACCCGTCGGGCTGGGTGGACCGGCAGGTGGAGCCCGCTCCCGA
Source organism: uncultured Enterobacteriaceae bacterium (assembly GCA_964586865.1). Lineage (GTDB taxonomy): Bacteria > Myxococcota_A > UBA796 > UBA796 > REDI01. Next base: position 5,328 of record CAZPJM010000124.1, on the reverse strand, counting down.
GGACGACCCCGACGACGGCGATCCCGGGGAGGATCCGGGTGACGACCCGGGCACCGGGGACGCGGATCCCGGCGAGGACGGCGCGACCGATGGGGAGGGTGGCGATCCGGGCAGCACGGACCCGACGGGGGGCTGCTCCACGAGCCCCGCTCCCCTCACCCCTCTCGCCCTGCTGCTGGGCCTGCTCGCGGTGCGCCGGCGCCGCTGATCAGGCGGGGCGGTCCGGGGCGCCCGCCGCGATGTCGGTCCGGATCTGGCTGCCGTCGAAGCGCCAGCCCTGGACCGCCTCGTAGGCGCGGGATCGGGCGGCGGCCACGTCGGGGCCGAAGGCCGTCACACCGAGGACCCGCCCGCCGGCGGTGCGCAGCAGCCCGTCCTCGCCGCGACGGGTCCCGGCGTGGAACACGACCACCTCGCGGGTGGGGGCGGGCTCCTCGATGACGACGCCCTTCTCGGAGGAGCGCGGGTAGCCGCGGCTGGCCACCACCACGCAGCAGGCCGCGCCGTCCCGGAAGCGGGGGGCACCGGATGGCAGGCGCCCGGTGGCCGCACCCAGCAGCCAGGGCAGGATGTCGTCGGCCCACAGCACCATGAGCGGCTGGCACTCGGGGTCCCCGAAGCGCACGTTGAACTCCAGCACCCGGGGGCCATCGCCGGTGAGCATGAGCCCGGCGTAGAGGACGCCGCGGAAGGGGGTGCCGCGGGCCGCCATGGCGCGGATCACCGGCCGGTGGACCTGATCGAGGATCCGCTCGGTGGCCTGGGGGTCCAGCAGGTCGCAGGGGGCGTAGGCGCCCATGCCGCCCGTGTTGGGCCCCCGGCCGCCGTCCAGGAGGGCCTTGTGATCTTGGGAGGAGGGCAGCGCCACCACGCGGCCCCCGTCGGACAGGCCGAAGACGCTGACCTCGGGACCCTCCAGGAGATCCTCGAGGAGCAGGTGCCGGGCGGCCTCGCCGAAGCGCCCGCTCCAGGCCTCGTCGAGGGCGGCGCGGGCCTCGTCGGGGGTGTGGCAGACGAACACGCCCTTGCCGGCGGCCAGGCCGTCCACCTTGACCACCACCCGGCCCCGATCGAGGCGCTCCCTGGCCCGCGCCACGCTGGCCGGATCGTCCCGGTCCACGGTCAGGGCGCCGGCGGTGGGCACGCCCGCCTCGGCCATGACCTCCTTGGCGAAGGCCTTGCTGGTCTCGAGGCGGGCGGCGGCGCGGGTGGGCCCGAAGCACGGGATGCCGGCCGCGGCCAGGGCATCCGCCAGGCCCTCGGCGAGCGGGGCCTCGGGCCCCACCACCACCAGATCCGCCTTCAGGCGGCGAGCCTCGTCCACGAGCGCGTCCACGCCGCTCACCGGGCGGACCCGCGCCAGGTTGGCCCAGCTCGGGTTCTCGCCGGTGACCGCGAGGACCTCGAGCTGGGGGGAGCGGGCCAGCCGCCACGCCAGGGCGGCCTCTCGGCCTCCGTGTCCGACCAGCAGGACCTTCATGGGGCTTCTCCCGGGGGGATCAGTGGCGGAAGTGGCGGACGCCGGTGAAGACCATGGCCACGTCGGCCGCGTCGGCCGCGGCGATGACCTCCTCGTCGCGGATGGACCCGCCCGGCTGGATGACCGCCGTGATCCCGGCCTCGGCCGCCACGTTCAGGCCGTCGGCGAAGGGGAAGAAGGCGTCGGAGGCCATCACGTCGCCGCGGGGGTCCGCCGTGGCCTTGGAGACGGCGAGCCGCACGCTGTCCACCCGGCTCATCTGGCCGGCCCCCACCCCGTTGAGTCGCGCGCCGCCCGGCAGGGCCCGGGCCAGGACGATGGCATTGGACTTGACGCCCCGGCAGGCCCGCCAGGCGAAGCGGAGGGCCCGGGCCTCGTCCTCGGTGGGGGCGCGCCGGGTGACGACCTCCCACCCCAGCTCGGCGCCCACGTCCCAGTCCTGGACGAGCCACCCGCCCTGGACCCGCCGGGCGTCCCGCCCCGGGGGGCGGGTGTCGGCCCAGTCCGGGGGGAGCTCCAGGACCCGGAGCTTCTTGCGGGGGGCGAGCCGCTCGAGGGCCAGGGCATCGAAGCCCGGCGCCGCCACCACCTCGAAGAAGGTCTTGGACATCTTGAGGGTGCGGACCACGTCGCCCGTGATGGGGCGGTTGAAGACCACGATGCCGCCGAAGGCGCTCACCGGGTCGCCCGCGAGGGCCTCGGTGAAGGCGGTGGAGAGGTCCCCGGCGGTGGCGAGCCCCGCCGGGTTCTGATGCTTGATGATGGCGCAGGCGGGGGTGTCGATCTCGAAGACGGACCGCAGGGCGCCGTCCAGATCGGCCAGGTTGTTGAAGGACAGGGCCTTGCCCTGGTGCTGCACGCATCGGGCCAGGCTCCGGCCCTCGACCTGCCAGTCCGCGTAGAAGGCGGCGGCCTGGTGGGGGTTCTCGCCATAGCGGAGGTCCTGCACCTTGCGGAGCCCCAGCCCCCGCTCCCGCGGGAAGACCTCGGGATCGTCGGTGGCGCGGCGGGCGAGCCAGTCGGAGATGACCGCGTCGTAGCGGGCCGTGTGGCGAAAGGCCTTCACCGCGAGGGAGGGGCGGAGCGATGCGAGGGTGTCGCTGCGGACGGCCTCGAGCAGGCGATCGTAGTCGGAGGGGTCCACCACCACCGCCACGTGGGCGTGGTTCTTGGCGGCGGCCCGGACCATGGTGGGTCCGCCGATGTCGATCCGCTCGACCGCGGTGGCCACGTCCACGTCGGCGTCGGTGACGGTCCGCTCGAAGGGGTAGAGGTTCACCACCACCACCTCGATCCAGGGGATGTCGTGAGCGGCCGCCTCGCGGGCGTGGCGGCTCCGATCGCCCAGGATGCCCCCGTGGATGCGGGGGTGGAGGGTCTTGACCCGACCATCCATGATCTCGGGGGCGCCCGTGTGCTCGCTGACCGCCGTGACCGGGATCCCCGCCTCGGCGAGGGTGCGGGCGGTCCCGCCGGTGGAGAGCAGGGTGAAGCCCAGGTCCACGAGGGCGCGGCCGAGTTCGACGATGCCGGTCTTGTCCGAGACCGAGAGCAGGGCGTGGCGGGTCACGGGGAGGCCTCCGGGGCGAGGAGCCGCCACGTAACGACCCGCACCCGGAGCGCACCCTCGACGTAGCCCTCCACCAGGACGGGGGTCCCGGCGTGACGGGCCAGGGCTGCCGCGGTGCGACGGTCGAGCAGGTAGGTGGCCCTGGAGCCCCGGTCCGCCACGCCCACGTCCTCCCCCTGCACGACCACCGGGCCCACGAAGACCTGGAAGCCGCTGATCCCCTCGGTGATGGTCCAGTCGCGGACCCGTACCCGGTCGCCGAAGGCGGTCCCCTCGATGGTGACGCCGTGCCCGTCCAGGAAGGCCAGGGGCGCCGAGGTGGGCCCCAGGACCAGGCGACGCTCCCGGCCCTCGGGCTCGAGCAGCACCGGGCCCTCGTCCCCCTGGAACACCGCCCCACGCAGGTGTACCGCACAGCCTGCGAGGAACACCATCAGAGCCAGGACCGGGCGCATCGCGCTACCTCCATCGGCGGGTCGGGGCCCCGTGGGGCGGCGCCGGTCCCGGGCGGCGCGGGCCGCGTTGACATGGCCCCTGGCACCACACGATACTCCCTCTCCACGCCCGCGTGTCCCCGAACCGGAGAGCCTCGCGATGCTCCTGCCCCAGAAGCTCGGTTCCGTCACCCTCATGCGCAAGCTGGGGTCGGACGGCGTCGCGGAGTCCTTCGTGGGCATCCTGGACGAGCCCGCCGGCCAGCAGGTGGTGGTCCGCCGCCTCCAGAAGCACATCCTCGATGATCCCTCCCGGCTCTCAACGGTGGAGGCGCGGCTCGAGGACCTCACGGCGGTCCGCCACCCGAGCCTGCTCTCGGTACTCCGCCACGAGGCCCTGGGCCCCGAGCGCCTCGTCTTCGAGGAGCACCTGGACGCCGTCTCGCTGGCCGAGGTCATCGCCTGGTGCAAGAGGGAGGGGCGCACCCTGCCGCCCAACGTCTTCCTCCACGTGGCCACCCAGATCTGCAACGGGCTCGAGGCGCTCCACGGCCGACCCGGCAAGGCCAGCGGCGCCGAGAACGTCCTGCACCTGGCGCTGGGCCCGAGCGCGGTCCTCCTCTCCACCGACGGCCGCGTCTGCATCGGCGAGTACGGGCTCGTGCGCTCCCCCACCGCCCTGCCCTCCGGCGGCGCCGACGACATGGCCGCCCGGCTCTCCCACCTCTCCCCCGAGCAGACCCACCCCGACAGGCCCCTCACCCCGGCCTCGGACATCTTCGCCCTGGGGAGCCTGCTGTACGAGCTGCTCCTCCTCGAGCCCCTGTTCCGGCGCGACTCGAGCCTCCAGACCATCCACGCCGTGCGACAGGCGGTGGTGGGCGCCGCCCTCCAGCAGGTCAAGGCCGCCCTGCCCGGTCTGGACAAGGTCCTCTACCGGGCCCTCTCCCTCAACCCCCGACACCGCTACCAGCGGGCCTTCGTCCTTCGGGAGGACGTGCGCGGCCTCATGGCCGGCTTCAGCTTCACCCAGGTCGCGGACGAGCTCCGCACGCTGCTGAACCCGCTCTTCGCCGCCCGCGCCGAGCTGCGCGGCGAGACCCCGCCGCCGGCCGACACGCGAGCCGGCGGGACGGGGGCGGCCGGCGCCCCCGGGCAGGACGACACGATGGCCTTCCTCCGCAAGGCGGCGGCCGGAGATGCCGGGGCGTCCGCCGCCGCGGGAGGGGCGGTCGCCTCGGACGACGAGCTGGACGGTCTGGAGATGTGGTCGGAGGTCCCCACCAGCGTCGACCCCACCGACCCCGAGGGCCGGCCCACGACCACCCCCGCCGGCGCCCCGCCCCGCCAGGAGACGACCGGCGAGGCCAACCCGGCCGAGCCGGATCGGACCACGTGGATCAAGCACTCGGAGCCCCCGGCCGAGGGGGCCTTCGACGCGGATGAGTCCACCGAGGTGGGCGACGCTCCAGCCCCGCGCGCCGTGACGCCGGGGGGGACGAAGCGCCAGCTCAGCCCCGACGAGGCCCGCGCCCTGGGGCTCCAGGTCCGCCCCACCCCCGAGCCCGCCCCACGGCGCGGGATGGACACCATCCCCACCAGCTTCCGCGACGTGAAGCCCGACGAGGACCGCCCGTCGGTTCCCGACCCGGGCGCCACGCCGGGCCCGCTCCGGGACCGACCCGTCTCCCCCGCGACCCGGAGCCCGGGGGCGGCCTCGGCGGGCCCGGCCCCCCGGTCCGGCGACAACCTGACCTACAGCGGCGTGGGCGCTGTGGGCGCCGCCTCGGCCCCCCCTGCCCCGGCCCGCGGGACAGCGACCTCGCCGCTGTAGGTCAGGTTGT
>CAZPJM010000123.1:0-13772 GCA_964586865.1 uncultured Enterobacteriaceae bacterium | reverse complement strand
CCCCCGCGCCGACACGCTGGTCACCGACTACGCGGGCCAGTGGCTCCACATCCGGGCGGTGGGCGAGGTGGAGCCCGACTACGCCACCTTCCCGGGCTTCGACGACGCCCTCCGGCAGGCCATGCAGACCGAGCTCGAGCTCTTCGCCGCCGACATCATCCTCGGCGATCGCCCCATGCACGAGCTCCTCACCGCCGACGAGACCTGGGTGAACCCGCGGCTCGCCGCCCACTACGGGGTGCGGGCCCCGGACCCGTCCGGCTGGGCCCCCACCACCATCACCGATCATCCCCGCACCGGGCTGCTGGGCAAGGCGGGGCTCCTCACGGCCCTCTCCTTCCCCCTCCGCACCTCGCCGGTCAAGCGCGGGGCCTGGGTGATGGAGGCGCTGCTCTGCGAGGCGCCGCCTCCAGCCCCCGCGGCGGTGGAGGGCCTGCCCGCCGACGTGGAGGGGCTGCCGCTGCGGGAGCAGATGGAGCGGCACCGGGAGGACCCGGCCTGCGCCACCTGTCACCGGGTGATGGACCCCATCGGCTTCTCGATGGAGAACTACGACGCGGTGGGCGCCTGGCGCACCGAGGACGACCTGGGGCACGCCATCGACGCCTCGGGGACCTGGCCGGGCGGGCCGGTCTTCGACGACGTGTCCGACCTCTCCCAGGCCCTGGCCACCGATGACCGGATCCCGGGCTGCATCACCGAGAAGACCTTCGCCTACGCCCTCGGCCGGCCCGCCGGCATCGAGGACATCCCCTACCTCGATGGCATCGAGGCCGACTTCGTGGCCGGGGAGCAGCGCTTCTCGGTGCTGGCCGAGGCCATCGTCCTGTCCGAACCCTTCCGCCTCCGTCGGGGGGAGCCATGAGCCATCCATCCTGGTCCCGTCGCGCCTTCCTCCGGGGGGCCGGCACCGCCCTGGCCCTGCCCCTCCTCCCCTCCCTCCTGCCCCGGCAGGCCTGGGCCACCGGGAGCGAGGTCCCGACCCGCCTCGTGTTCTGGTTCGTGGCCAACGGCATCCACATGCCGGCCTGGCGCCCCGACACCGAGGGTCCCGGCTACGATCTCAAGCGGGTGCTCGAGCCCCTCGCGCCCATCCAGGACAAGGTCTCGGTGCTCACCGGCCTGGCCAACATGACGGGCCGGGTCCCCCGCCCCGGCGATCATGCCCGCGGCACCGCCAGCTTCCTGACCTGCGCCACCCCCGAGTTCACCTCGGACGCCTCCAGCTACGTGGGCCAGAGCGTGGACCAGCTCGCCGCCGAGGGCGCTGGCGATGACACCCTCTTCCCCTCCCTCCAGCTCGGCCTCGAGGGCGGCGTCTCCAGCGGGACCTGCGACTCGGGCTACCCCTGCGCCTACCAGCGCAACATCTCCTGGGCCGACGCCACCACGCCCCTCCCCAAGATCCACGACCCGCGCACCGCCTTCGAGCGGCTCTTCGGTGGCCTGGCCGACGCCGATCCCGAGGCCGCCGCCCGACGCCGGGCCCTGCGCCTGTCCATCCTCGACGCGGTGCGCGAGGACGCGGGGGCCCTCCAGCGCAACCTGGGCCGCTCCGACGCCGCCAAGCTCGACCAGTACCTCACGGGCGTCCGCGAGGTCGAGCAGCGCATCCAGGCTCTCGAGGACCAGGCCTGTGACGCCCCCGAGGCCCCGGCCCGGGGCCTGGACGTCCCCGCCCGCGCCGAGGCCATGAGCCGACTGATCGTGGCGGCCCTGCAGTGCGACATGACCCGGGTGGTGAGCCACATGTTCGCCAATGGGGCCTCCGGGCGGAACCACAGCTGGATCGAGGGCGCCTCGGGCAACCACCACGGGATCAGCCACCACCAGAACAACCCGGCCCAGCACGAGAAGCTGGTGCGGATCAACCGGTGGGAGGTCGAGGTCTTCGTGCGCTTCCTCCAGCAGCTCGACGCGGTGGAGGAGGCCGACGGACAGAGCCTGCTGGACCACTGCGCCGTGCTGTTCGGCTCGGAGATCAGCGACGGCAACCGCCACAACCACGACGACATGCCGCTGCTGCTGGCGGGCTCGGCCGGGGGGCGGCTCCGGACGGGCGAGCATCGCGTCTACAGCAACCGCGAGCCGGTGGCGAACCTGTACCTGGTGCTCCTCGAGGCCTTCGGCGTCGCCCCGCCCGACTTCGGCGACAGCACCCGACGCCTGCCCGGGATCGTCGCGTGAGGTCCGGCCGGGCCACGGGTCTGCTGGCGCTGCTGTGGATGGGCTGTGCCGATGGCGAGCCCGGGGACACGGACGACGAGGTGGGCTTCGACCTGGTCCGGGCCCAGCTCGGCGGGTGCATCGGTTGTCACTCGGGCCCCGCGCCCGATGGCGCCCTCGACCTGTCGGGCGACACCCGGCAGGTGCTGCTCGACACCCCCTCCGGCCAGTCCGACCTCCCGCTGGTGGAGCCGGGCGACGCCCTCTACAGCTACCTCTACCACAAGGTCAACGGCACCCAGAGCGTGGCGGGGGGCGCCGGGAGCCGGATGCCGCTGGGCGAGCCCTGGACCGAGGAGCAGGTGGAGCGGCTGGCCCTGTGGATCGACCTGGGCGCCCGGCCATGAGGCGGGCCGTGCTGGCGGGCCTCCTGCTCGGGGGGGCCTGCGAGCCGGTGCCCGCCGCGCCCCTGTTCGACGAGGGGGACGGGGAGGCCCTTCCCGTGGACGTCCTGGTCGAGGACTGGCTGCGGGACCCTTCATCCACCGGCCGCCCCTGCGCGGGTGCGGTGTGCTGCCGGATGGCGGGGGTGGATGTGGCCTACGATCAGGACGAGTTGGATGCGCTGGTGGAGGAGCGCCTCGGCGGGCTGCGCCGCGCCCCCGAGGTGGAGGGGTGGGCCGACAGCCTGGCCATCCTGGTGACCAACCACGCCTGCGAGGGCTCGGAGCGCCGCTACCGCCACCTGGACGCCCACCACGAGGGGCCCGACCTGGTGTGGTCCCTGGAGCTCTACCGGGGCGATGTCTCCCTCCAGGGGCTCGGGCGCAGCTTCCTCCTCGGCCTCGTTCCCCGCCGCCGCTATCGGGAGGTGGTGCCGGACCTGACGGTCAGCGCCCCGGGGGGCGAGCCCGACTGAGCCCGGCCGCGCTACCCTCGCCGGGTGGAGGCGCCGTGGACTTCGCGGGACAGGTGGCGTGGGTGACGGGCGGCAGCAGCGGCATCGGTCGGGCGCTCGCCGTCGAGCTGGCCCGGCGCGGCGCCGACGTGGCCGTCTCGGCCCGGCGGGAGGATCGCCTCGCCGACACCGTGGCGGCCATCGAGGCCACCGGACGACGGGGGCTGGCGGTGCCGTGCGACGTGACCGACGAGGCGGCGGTCCAAGCCGCGGCCCGGAGCATCACCGAGACCCTGGGTCGGCTGGACGTGGCGGTGGCCAACGCCGGCTACGGCGTGGGCGGCACGGTGGCCGAGACCGCGGTGGGCCACTGGCAGCGCCAGCTCGACGTGAACGTGCTCGGCGTGGTGCGCACCCTCCAGGCCGCCCTCCCCGCCCTCCGGGAGACCCGGGGCCGACTCGTCATCGTGGGCAGCGCCTCGGCCTTCGCCTGGGTCCCCCGCGTGGGCCCCTACCAGGTCAGCAAGGCCGCCCTGCGCCCCCTGGCCCACACCCTCGCCGCCGAGCTGCACGGCACGGGGGTCACGGTCACCCTCATCCACCCGGGCTTCGTCGCCTCCGAGATCGCCCAGGTCGACAACGACGGGGTCCACCACCCCGACCGGCGCGACAAGCGCCCCCACCGCCTCATGTGGCCCACCGATCGGGCCGCCCGGCGCATGGCCGACATCATCCGACGCCGCCCGCTCGAGCGCACCTTCACCTGGCACGGCTGGCTGGCCGCCCTGCTGGGCCAGCACGCCGCGTGGGTGGTGAACCGGATCGTGCGGCGCTCGGGGGCCCCGGCCCGGGCCGACACGGCGGCGGCGGATCCGGGCTGATCCCGCCCGTCAGCCGCGCCCCAGATCGGCGGGGTCGATGCAGGGCGGCGGCGCATCCCACGGATCGTCCACCTGTCCCAGGCGCCGGAACAGACTCTCGATGGTGATCCCGTCCGGGCGCAGCTCCGCGTCCACCTCGTGCCAGCGCACCGGGGTCGCCACCGGCAGGCCCGGCCGGGCCCGGGGGCAGTACGGGGCGATGGCGGTCTGGCCACGGGCATTGCGGGCCACGTCGAGGAAGAGGCGGTCGCCCCGCTCCTCCTTGCGCCAGGCCACCGTCAGGTGGTCCGGGTGGGCCTCGGCGAGGCGGGCGGCGAAGGCCTCGGCCGCCTCGCGCACCGTGTCGAAGTCGTGGGACCCGTCCAGGCCCAGCACCAGGTGCAGGCCCCGCGAGCCGGTGGTCATGACCTGAGGCTCGGCGCCGGTCGCCTCGAGCAGGGCCTCGCGCAGCCACCCCGCGCCGCGCCGCACCAGGGGGAAGTCCCCCTCGCCCGGCGGGTCCAGGTCGATGACCAGCCGGTCGGGGTGGTCGGGCCGATCGGCCGGGCAGAGCATGCGGTGGATCTCGATGGTGCCGAGCTGGACCAGGGCCGCCAGATCCTCGGGGTCGTCCACGGTCACCATGGACAGGGTGTCGTCCCGGGCCTCGACGGTCACGTCGCTCACGTGGTCGGGCAGGCCGTCTGGGCGGCGCTTCTGGTAGAAGCCGTCGTCGTCGACGCCGTCGGGGAAGCGGCGGAGGGTGAGGGCCCGGCCGCGCAGGTGGGGCAGCATGACGGGGGCCGCCTTCACGACGAAGTCGACCAGGTCGCGCTTGGTGGCGCCGCTGGCCGGGTCGAGGGGCTTGTCGGGGTGGGTCAGGCGGACGTCGGTGCCGTTCACGTCGAGGGCATCAGCCATCGTCGGGCCCCTCCTCGGCGGCCACGGCGTCCAGGTCGCGGCCGGTGAGCACGCTCTCGGGCTCGGTCGAGGTGGGGCGCCGCCGGGCGTCGGCGCCGTCGTCATCGCGCTTGATGAGGAGCCACTGGGGCTGGTCCCCCTCCTCGATCCGTACCAGGGCGTAGCCGCCCGTGAGCTTCTCTCCGTGGAGCGCGAAGGTGGCCTCGCCCTCGTCGAGGGCTGCCGCGAAGTCGTCCTTGTCGGTGGTGAAGGTGCCGGCGTCCCAGACGAGGGTGGTGCCGCCGCCGTACTCGTCCTCGGGGATGACCCCCTCGAAGTCGGCGTAGGACAGGGGGTGGTCCTCGGTCTGGATGGCCAGCCGCTTCACGCGGGGGTCGGTGGAGGGGCCCTTGGGGACGGCCCAGGAGCGGAGGACGCCGTCCACCTCGAGGCGCAGGTCGAGGTGGTGGGTGCTGGCGTCGTGCTCGTGGATGACGAAGACCGGCGGGTCGTGGGTGGGGGTGTCGCCGGGACCGGGCTCGGGGGTCACGTCCAGGTCGCGGCGGTCCAGGTAGTCCTCGAGATCAGGCACGGATTCTCCGGGAAGCACCCATCCCTTAGCGGTCCCGACCCGACCTCGCAGGGGGCCGCCGTCAGCCCCCGGAGACAACCCCCGCGCCACGCCGGACCTGCCACCGTCCGGCCCGGACCTCGCCCAAGGACTCGGTGGTGCCGTCGGGCCAGCGGATGGACACGTCGGTGGCGCACGTGTCGCCGCCGAGCCCCAGGTGCACCTCGCGGGTGGGCTGGAGATCGTAGTGCCCGGTGAAGGCCTGGACCTCGCGCAGCAGCGTCCCCGCCGAGGTGGTGGCGGTGATCCGGGCGCCGGTGGCGTCGCGGATGGCCTCTCCCTCAAGGCGCAGCACCGCCGTGGCGCGAGAATCGGCGGCCCGGTTGAGGAGGAGCCGGCCGGGCCCCGTGTCCTCGGCGATGTAGAGGTCCAGGTCGCCATCGCGATCCGCGTCCAGCAGGGCGATCCCCTCCTGGTGGCTGTCGTCGGTGGCCCCGAGGGTGGCGGCGTCGAGCAGGACGAAGGTGTGGTCGGGCTGCTGGTGGTAGACCCGCAGCTCGTTCTCGTCCTCGGCGCGGAACCCGGTGGTGATCAGATCCAGGCGCCCATCGGCGTCCAGATCCACGAAGGCCGCGTGCTTCTCGTCTTCGCGGTACACCAGCCCGCGGGCGGCGGCCTCCTCGGTGAAGGTGAAGGTGGGGGGCCCCTGGTTGATCAGGAGCAGGGTCGGGTCGGACTGGGGGTAGTCCGGGTGGGCGATGCTCCCCACGACCAGGTCCAGATCGCCGTCGTTGTCGAAGTCGCCCCACATGGGCGAGAAGTGGTTGCCCCCGATGGGCGATGGGTAGGTCCCCTGCACCTCGGCGGGGCAGGCGGGATCCATGACCACCGGGGTCTCCTCGCGGACGTCGCCGGCGCCGCGCAGGGTGGCGTGGGCGCCCACCTCGGGGGCCACGTCCACGAAGGTCCAGCCCGGGTCGGTGCGCCACAGCAGGTTGTGGTCCCAGTACCGGGGCGGCGAGCACAGGGGCTCCTCGAAGGGTCCGAAGGGCCGGCCCGCGCCGTAGTTGGCCACGAAGACATCCACGTCGCCGTCGTTGTCCCAGTCCCCTGTCGCCACGCCCATGGCCTGGCGGCCGAAGTTCGCCGCCACGTCGGTGTGGGGCGGCGGATGGGCGGGGAGCTGGGCGCTGCGGTCCACGAAGGTGCCATCGCCCTGGCCCTGCCAGAGCTGGTCCCGGCCCGGCGGGGTGTAGCGGGTGTCGCTCTGGCCGTCGTGCCACGCCCAGGCCCCGACGTAGAGATCCAGTCGGCCGTCCTGGTCCAGATCGGCGAAGGCGGCCCCGAGCTGGGCGCTCACGCAGGTCTGCCCGCCGCAGCCCAGGGTCTGAAGGGCCAGGCCGCTGTCCGCCACGGGCTCGAAGGCCCCGGTTCCGTCGTTGCGCCACAGGCCGGTGCCCGACTGGCCCGGAGCGTGGATGTGCCCGACGAAGGCGTCCTGATCCCCATCGTCGTCCACGTCGCCGAACAGGAGCAGCCCACCACGGGCCTGGTCCAGGCCGGTGCGGGCGGTGATGTCCTCGAAGGTCCCGTCGCCCCGCCCCCGCATCACGCGTCGGGTGAAGGGGTCGAGGCCATGCTGGCCATCGTGGGCGGCGGTCCCCACCAGGTCGTCGATGCCGTCCCCGTCGATGTCCACGACCGAGACACGGCCGAGGCCCTCCATGGCGCCACCCGGGAAGGCGTTCGGGGCCTCCTCGAACCAGGGGCCGGAGAGGGCGGGGGCATCCGCGGTGCTGCAGGGCGGCGGCTCGGTGTCGCCGCCCGTGCAGGCCGCAGAGACGGCGACGAGGCAGACGGGCAGGATGCGCACGGGACCTCCAGGGCCCCGAGCATACCCGCCCGGCTACCGGCCCTGCAGCCAGAGCCACCCACCGACCCCGCTGGTGACGAGGCCGATGATCATGGCCCGGGGACCATCGAGGAAGGCCTCCCCCACCACGCCCACGCCGGTGAGGACCGCGCCCAGCAGGAGCCCGAAGGCCCCGAAGCCGAGGAGGGCGAGCCCCACCGTCCGGTGGTGGCCCCACGCCTCCTCGGGCCGGGAGTCGTGCGAGGTGCCCATCACTTGGCCGGCTGGGGCGCGGCGGCGGGGGCGGGCTGGGCGGCGGCGGCCTCGTGGGCCTGGGCCTGACGGGCCCGGGCGATGTTGTAGATCATGATGCCGTAGCCGCACTTGGCCGTGATGTCGGCCAGGCTGTAGCCGACCTGCAGCGAGACGATGGCCGTGGCGCCCTCGAGCAGGCCGAGCTGCTCGATGCCGAGGATGTAGACGATGGGGTAGAAGCCCCAGGTGCCGAGCAGGAGCAGCTTGGTGTTCCGCAGCAGCACCTTGACCTCGTCGGACTCGTCGGCGGCGGCCTTCGAGAGCTCGACCCACAGCACGTACAGGATGTAGACGAAGGGCACGGTCGAGGCGAGGCCCCAGATGACCGCGGTGGTGGCGTCGGTGGCCACCTCGCCCGGGTAGCCGAGCCCGATCATGAGCGCCGAGGCGATGATGAGCTTGGCCATCAGCGGGCCGCGCTGCCCCTTGGGCAGGGTCAGGACCGCCACCAGCTCGGCCACCAGCAGGGGCACGGTGAGCAGCCAGTCCACGTAGCGGTAGGCGTCGTTGAAGGCGTAGCCGGCCCAGACGTACATCTCGTCCTGGAGCATGTAGGCGGCGTCCCAGGAGTTGAAGATGCGCCAGTAGTGGTAGCCGGCGATGCCGACCACGAGCGCCGACATGACCATGGCCGGCCGGAAGCGCCGGTCGAGCTGGCCACGGGCCATCACGAAGAACACGAAGGACCCGAGCATGGCCGCGATGGCCAGGGACAGCATGTTGTAGACGAGGCTGAACTGTCCGGGGGTGAGAGTGGGCAAGGGCTCCATGGAGACCTCCTGGGCGGGGACCCGGGGCATTCCGGGTGTTCAACTCCTACCCAGATGCTGCACAGGTTTGACCGCGAGCCGACTACCGGCTGACCCTTCGATGACACTTCCGGAGGATCTCGTGAGATATCCGACATGATAGGCCTGGCTGCCTGCAACGTTCCATGGCGGGTCCGCTTTCCTCCGTACCCGGTCCCTTCCCCCGTCCTGGTGGGCTAGGCACGGCATCATGTCAGCGCTGCGCTTCGCCCCGTCCGCCGCGTCGTCCCTGCGCTCCGCCATTCGCGAGGCGGGGGGCGTGGAGGTCTTCGCCATCGGCGAGGTGGAGGACGGCCGGGTGGTGGCGGTGCAGATCGCGTGTCGGGGCACCGAGGACGCGGTCCCGGCGCTGCTGGAGCGGCCCCGGGCCGGGCAGGTGGTCATCCACAACCACCCGAGCGGGGATCTGCGCCCCTCGGGCCCGGATCTGCACCTCGCGGGCCTCTACGGGGACGACGGCGTGGGCGTGGTGATCGTCGACTCGGACCTCACCCGGGAGAACTGGGTGGTGGAGCCCCACGCCGAGGTGATGCACCCGGTGGATCCGGACGCCGTGCGCCGCTTCTTCGAGGAGGCCCTCCCCCGGGCCCTGCCGGGGCACGAGCCACGGCCCGACCAGCTCCGCATGGCGCTCTCGGTGGCCGAGGCCCTCTCCGAGGACCGGCCCCTGGTGGTCGAGGCGGGGACCGGCACGGGCAAGTCCCTGGCCTACCTGGTCCCGGCCGCCCTCTGGGCCCGGGCGAACGACCGGAAGGTGGTGATCAGCACCTTCACGAAGGCGCTGCAGGGCCAGCTCCTGGCCGACGACCTGCCGGTGCTGCCCCGGGCCGGCCTGGACGTGAAGGCCACCGTGATGCAGGGGCGCAACAACTACCTCTGCAAGCGGCGCCTCGGGTTGGCGGTGGCCGAGGACGAGGCGCTCCCCCAGGACGATCGAGACCCGGTGCTGGCCGACGTGGTGGCGTGGGAGGCCACCACCGAGGTGGGCGCGCGCGCCGATCTGCCCCTGGACGTGCCCCGGAGCCTGTGGGAGCGGGTGGAGTCGGACACGGACCTGACCCTGCGGGTGCGCTGCCCCCACTACGAGCACTGCCACTACTACCAGGCCCGGCGGCGGGCGGCGGCGGCCCACGTGGTGGTGGTGAACCACGCCCTGCTCATCGCCGATCTCTCGCTCAAGCACCAGGGGGCCCCCGGGATCCTCCCCCGGTACCGGCGGCTGGTCATCGACGAGGCCCACCACCTGGAGGACGCCGCCACGGGGGCCCTCTCGGACCGCCTGACCCTGCGGGGCCTCCAGCGCGCCACCGCCCCGCTGGTGCGCCGGGGGAAGCGCGCGGGGGTGCTCGAGCGCATCGCCCGGACCCACACCACCGAGGCCGGGATCCTGGACGCCCCGGACCGGGCCAGCCTGTCCGAGGCGCTGGGGCCCACCCTGGACGCGGTGAACGCCCTCCGCGACGAGGGCGCGGGCACCCTGGAGGCGCTGGGGGCGGCGCTGCCCGAGGCCCAGGCCCTGCGGCTCACCGAGCCGATCCTCGAGGGCGAGGCCTGGCGGACGGACCTGGAGCCGCCCATCCTGCGGCTGCTGGACCTGTACGGGGCGGCGCTCGGCCACCTGGGTCGGATCCACGCCCTGTTCGAGGAGCGGCCGCTGCCCCCAGAGCACGCCCCGCCCATCCAGGAGCTGGCCCGGGCCCGCCGCCGGCTGGCCTCCCACCGGGCGGTCATCGACCGGCTCCTCGAGGAGGACGCCGAGACCTGCCGCTGGCTGGCGCCCGCCCGGGGGCGCGGTGACGCGAGCGCCACCCTGAACGCGGCTCCGGTGCGGGTGGCGCGGCTGCTCCGCGGGGTGCTCTGGGAGCGGCTGCCCGGCACCACCTGCACCTCGGCCACCCTCTCGGTGGGCGGGCGCTTCGGCTTCTGGCAGGGCCGGGTGGGGCTCACCGAGCCCGCCACCGCCACCTTCCCCTCCCCCTTCGACTACCCCCGGCAGGCGGTGCTGGCCCTGCCCCGGGACCTGCCCCCGCCCGATGATCCCGACTTCCTCGCCACGAGCGGCGAGCTGCTGGTCGAGGCGTGCCGGCTGTCCTGGGGGGGCACCTTCGTGCTCTGCACCTCGCACCAGGCCGTCCAGGCCTACGCCGCCCGGCTGTCCGGCGCCCTCCCCGGTGACTGGCCGGTGCTGGCCCAGGGCACGGCGGGGCGCGGGGTGCTCCTGCGGTGGTTCCGCGAGAGCCGCAAGGCGGTGCTGGTGGGCACCGACAGCTTCTGGGAGGGGGTCAGCGTCCGGGGGCTGGCGCTGCGGCAGGTCATCGTGCCCCGCTTGCCGTTCCGGGTCCCCACCGAGCCGCTCCACGAGGCGCGGGTCGACCTGGAGGTCCTCGAGGGTCGGGATCCGTTCCGGAGCCTCATCCTCCCCCGCGCCGCGCTGCGGCTCCGCCAGGGCTTCGGGCGGCTGATCCGCAGCCAGCGGGACCGGGGCGTGGTGGTGCTCCTGGACCGCCGCCTGCACACCCGCACCTATGGCCGCGCGCTCCTCCACCAGCTCCCGCCGGCCCGCCGCCTGGTGGGGCCCTGGCGCCAGGTGCGCGACGGCCTCGATGCCTACTGGGAGATGCTCAAGGCCGAGGTCCGCTGGCAGCGCGCCTCGGGGCGCCCCCCGGCCTGAGATCAGCCGACCCCGGCCCGCTGCCCCCCGCCCTCCTCCAGGCCCTCCCCCTGGGCGATG
This sequence comes from uncultured Enterobacteriaceae bacterium, assembly GCA_964586865.1. Taxonomy (GTDB): domain Bacteria; phylum Myxococcota_A; class UBA796; order UBA796; genus REDI01. The sequence goes on along the minus strand of CAZPJM010000123.1, from coordinate 2,670 downwards.
GCCAGGGCCTCCACCGCCTGCCCCCGCTCCAGCCGGCCTCGCCGCGCCAGATCCTGCGCCGCCCGGGTGAGGGTGCGGGCGATGTCCAGGTCCAGGAGGCCGCAGCGATCGAGGAGGGCACGCGCCCGGTCCAGGTGGCGGTCCACGGCCCGGGCATCGGCGACCCGGGCGGCCACCGCCAGGAGCACCACCTGGGCCCGGGCGGCGTGGGGCGCCAGGTCGTCCACCGTCCAGGTGCGCAGGGCCCGCTCCGCCCGGGTGCGGGCCGCCTCGGGATCGCCCTGGGCCAAGAGGAGGGCGGCCAGCTCGAGCTCGGCCTCGTGGGAGGCCGCCGAGCCCAGGGTGCGCAGGTCGTCGAGGGCCTCGTGCAGCAGCTCGGCCGCCACGTCGAGGGCGCCCCGCAGGCGCGCCACCCGCGCCGCCAGGAGCTGGCCCAGGGCCACGCCGAGCCGGCTGCCCACCCAGCGGTGGCGTCCCCGGGCCCACTCCACCAGGACCTGCGCGGCCCCCAGGCGCCCCTGCTGGAGCGCCACGTCGCCCATGGCCAGGAGCACGTCGCCCACCGAGGCGTGGTCTTCGGAGGCCTCCAGGTCCTCCCGGGCCTGCCGGAGGGTCTCCACCGCACGCTCCAGGCTGCCGCGCTGCCGCTGGAGCCGACCCACCTCGAGGCGCGCCAGGCCGAGCCGCCACCGGGTGGGGTCGTTCTCCGACAGCCGCTCGGCCTCGTCCAGCAGGCGCCAGGCCTCGGCCACCCGCCCCCGATCCCGGGACAGGGCACCGCGCACCAGCAGGCCGTCCACCAGCACCCGCCCCCACCGACCGGCCCGGGCCTGATCGGTGGCCCGCACCGCCCATGCCTCGGCATCCCCGTGGCGGCCGAGCCCCCGGGCCAGCCGGGCCCAGCGGATCCAGCCCTCGGCGTGGCGCATGTCGTCGAGGGGCCAGGCACAGGCCTCGAGGGCGGCCTCCCGCTCGGCCAGCAGCACATTGGCCCGGGCCAGCTCCCCCAGGGTCAGCCGCTCGTCCACCGCGGCCAGGAGCGGATCCAGGGCCGCGGCGTGCTCCCCCGCCCCCAGCAGGTGCCGGCCCCGTCGCTCGGCCACGCCCCGCCCGGGTCGCTCCTCGAGCACCGCCGCGCACCGTCGATGGTGGTCGGTCAGCCGTCCGGCCCGCGCCGCCCGACGCTCCAGGATCTCCCGGAGCAGCGCATGCTCGAGGTGCCACCCCGCCTGGGGCCCCTCGCGCCCGCACCGGGCCAGCCGCCGCACCAGCAGCGCCTCCACCAGCTCCTCCGAGGCCGGGATCCCGGCCAGGGCGCAGGTCTCCTGCCACTCGCCGTGGTCCACCTCGTGCCCCAGCACCGCGGCCAGCTCCAGCGCCACCGCATCGCTGGGAGGGCGGTCCGAGAGGACCCTGTCGAGGCGGGCCGCCCACACCTCCTGGAGGTCGTCGGGCACGTCGGGGACGGCGTCCTCCTTGAGCCGGAACCCCCGTCGACCGGGCTCCAGGAGGCCACGCTGCACCCAGTCCCCCACGAGCTGCTGGGCGAAGCGCGGGTTGCCCCCCGTCCGCCGCTCGACCTCCACCGCGAGGGGCGCCTCCAGGCCCAGGAGCTGGCGGACCAGCTCGGCCCGGTGGGTCTCGGCCAGCGGGCCCAGCTCCACCACCCGCGCATCGGCGTGGGTGCGGAGGGCGTGGACGCGACCGGAGACGGCCAGGCGGCCCACGTCGTCCCGGACGGTGAGCACGAGCAGGAGGGGGGTGCCGGTCAGGCCCCGATCCAGGAGCTCCCGGGCCAGCTCCAGCGACTCGGGATCGGCCTGGACATCGTCGAACCACACCACCGCCGGCCGCTCCAGGCACAGGGCCCGGAGCAGCCCCACCTGGGCGGCCCGACGGTCGGCGGTCGGGGGCGGCTCTCCACCGGCGGCGGCCTGAAGCAGGGCGGTGACCGCCTCGACCACCCGCGGGTCCCGCTCGCCGGCCCCGGCCAGCCAGCTCGAGACGCGCTCACGAACCCCGGCCGCATCCAGCCCGTTGGCCCGGAGGTGACGGAGGAAGAGGCTGCCCAGGCCCGGCGACTCCCCCGGGGCCGGGACCAGACACTCGGCGGCCCCGACCTCGTGGGCGCGCTCGCAGAGCCAGCGGGCGAGGCGGCTCTTCCCGCAACCGGCCGGACCCTGCAGGACCACCGCATGCGGCCGGCCCAGCGTATCGACGCGACGCAGCGCGCCCCACAGCAGGTCCTGCTCCTCGCGCCGGCCCACCAGCGGCACCGTCCGGAGCCCGAACAGGCCGAGGCCGGCGCCCACCAGGCGCGGCGAGCGGCTGGGCGGGTCGGGGCGCTTCCAGGACCGGGGGATGGCGGGCCGGTCGCCGGTGATGACCGGGGCATAGGCCGGGAAGGCCGCCTCCGGGAGGCGTGGGGGCGGGGCTGGCAGCGACGGGGGCTCGGCGGCGGTGCCGGTGAGCTCGGCGGCCTCGGCGACCAGCTCGGGGGCGGGTCGGGTGACCGGCGCACCGGTGCCGAGGGGGAGCCCGGGGGGGCGAGGAGAGGCGGTGGCGAGCACCGCCGTGGCCTCCGGGTCGGCCGGGGCCGGACCCAGGGGGATGGTGGCGTCGGGCAGGCCCCGCGATGGCCGCGATGGGGCCAGCGGATGCGGGGCCTGC
>CAZPJM010000122.1:0-13903 GCA_964586865.1 uncultured Enterobacteriaceae bacterium | reverse complement strand
GACGGCCAGCGGGTGGACTTCGACGATCGGGTGGACGCGGTGGGCGTCCTGCGCCCCAACCTGTGGATCGGCCAGCACGGCGCCCTCTCCCTCGAGTTCTCCCACCAGCTCGTGCGCCCGAACGGACTCAACCCGCGCACCAGCGCCTTCGACGTGGCCCACGTGACCCAGGTGAGCCTGGTGCCGGCCCTCCAGGTGGCCCCCGGCGCCTACACCCGCCCGCGCCTCCAGGTGGTGGGCACGCTGACCCGCCTCTCCGACGGCGCCCGCCGCTTCTTCAACCCCGAGGACGTGCGGAGCCAGCAGCGCACCCAGCTCTACGTGGGCCTGGGCGCCGAGTGGTGGATCGACAGCCGCCGGGTGGTCGTGCCCGAGTAGGGCTACCTTGAGCCGGGAGGTGTCCATGTCGGAGGCGGCCCGTCGAACGTGGACCTACGAGGCCTACCTGCAGCTGGAGCGCGAGACCGACCGGCGACATGCGTGGCTCGACGGGCGGGTGTGGGCGATGGCGGGCGGCTCGCCTCGCCACTCGGCACTGAAGCTCCGGGTGGGCGGCACGCTGATGCAGCAGCTCCTCGGCGGCCCGTGCATCGCCCTCGACAGCGACTGCAAGGTCGTCGTCCAGGCCACGGGACTCGCGACCTATCCGGATGTCAGCGTGGTCTGTGGCGACCTCGAGCGTGCCGCGACGGACACGAACGCCATCGTCAACCCCACCCTGATCGTCGAGGTCCTCTCGGACAGCACCGAGTGGTGGGACCGCGGCGGCAAGTTCCAGCACTATCAGCAGATCCCCGGCCTCCGTCACTACGTGCTCGTCTCCACCGTCGAGCCGCGCATCGAGCACTTCGCCCGCGCGGATGGGGGGGCGTGGTCCTACCGCAGCCACGGGGCCGGCGACCGGCTCATCCTCGATGACCTCGGGGTTCGGCTCGACGTCGACACGCTCCACGACCGCCTTCCCGAGGAGCCACCGCCCCGCCCAGCGGCCGAGCCCGCGCCCACCGGCCCGCCGACCGACCTGGGGGGGTGATCCGCGCGGGGTGACGACAGGGGGCGTGCTACCGTCCGCCGATGGCCGAGCGCCCCGCCCTCCGCCGCCTGCTGGTCGTGACCGCCGGTGCCCTCATCGGCGGCTTCGCGGGATGGTGGACCTACGGGGTCGTCATGGTCCCCCTGCCTCGGGAGCCCGCGCCACAGGCGGCGGTCGATCGGCTGGAGTCCGCTGCTGACGCCCGGTCGCCGGTGCAAGCCTGTGACGACCTGGGGGACCGGGAGCGGACGCTCTCCGCCGAGGTGGCCGAGCTGGAGGCCCTCCGGACCCTGATGCGGGGACAGCTCGCCCTGGTCGGCGGTGTCCCCGAGGTCTGGCCGGACGGGGTGGATCCGGCGGCCGAGGAGGCCCGGCACCGCGAGGACTGGGAGAGGGCCGTCGCGGTCTTCGGGGATGCTGAGCTGGTCGAGGTCGACTGCGCCGAGCCGCCCTGCCTCGCGGTGGTGGAGGTGTGGGGCCGGGACGGGATCGAGGACGGGGCGATTGTGTCCGATCTGGGGTACCGGATCGCCGAGGCGGGCGGCCTGGAGGCGCCGGGGAGCCGCTACGCCGCGACGGCGGAGACGGACCGCGGCTGGGTCAACCTGGTCGTCGTGGACCTGGGGGACGCCGGTCCGAGTGACACGCCGGGGGGCAAGCGGCTCCAGGTGCGTCGGGAGCGCCTCGTCGAGGCGGCTCGGGCCGGCCTGGCACCGGGCAGAGGGGCGCCATGAGGGTGCTGGAGCTGATGGGGTTCGGCGCGCTCGGGCTGCTTCCGGCGTTGGCGATCGGCTTCGGGCTCGCCAGCGCGGGTGACGGGTCCGGGCCCGACCCGACGGGCTCAGCGTCGGAGACGGGGCGGCCCGTCGAGCCGCCGGGCCCCGGTGCGGTCGAGCCGTTCGGCGGCTGCGCCGACATCCAGGCTCGGGTGGAGCGCCTGGACGCCTCGGCCACGCTGTTGCGTGGGCAGATCCGGGCGCTGCGTGCCCAGGAGATCGACCTGATCGGAGAGCCGGCCACCTGGCCCGAGGCGCCCCCCGAGGGGCTCGGACCGGACGATGCCCAGGAGCTGGCCGAGCAGCTGCGTGGGGCCGGCTACCTGGTGTACGAGGTCGAATGTTCGGAGCCGCCCTGCATCCTCACCCTGGTCCGCGCCGTCGACCAGCCGCTCCCCTGGGAGGCGTTCCCGGAGCGGTTCCGGTTCGACGTCGCGTCGCCGGTCTGGCTCGAGAGCACCGACCTGGGGGACGGGTCGGCCCATGTCATCGAGATGGGAAGCCGCCGCTTCTCGGGCGGGACGAAGGCCCGCCTGGACTGGCGCGTGGACCTGGCGTCCGACGCCCTGCTCGAGGCCGCGGAGGCGGGGCAGCTCGCCCTGCCGGAAGGCGGGTAGCCGGGCCAGGGGGAGGGGCGTGCTACCGTCCGCCGATGGCACCTCGATCGCCCGCTTCGCGCGTCGCGCTGATCGCCGCCGGCATGGTGGTCGGTGGCGTGGTCGGATGGTTCGGGCAACGGGCGCTGGTCGCCGGGGCGGTCGAGGCCGAGATGGGCGAGGAGCTCGGGGTTGCCCCGATGGAGCCCTCCGCGGACACCGAGGCGGCCGAGGTCGCGACCTGCGAGGAGGTGGCCGCCGACCTCGAGGCCCTCGCAGCCGAGGTCGATGACAAGCGGGCGCTGCGGGCTTTCCAGCGCGGCCAGCTCGCCCTGGTCGGCGGGGTGCCCGAGGTCTGGCGCGTGGGGGCGGATCCGAAGGCCCGCGCCGAGGCGATCCGGGCGGAGTGGGAGGCGGCCGCCGAGGCCCACGGCAAGGCGACGGTCCACGAGGTCGACTGCAGCGAGCCGCCCTGCCTGCTGTCCATCGAGGTGTGGGGCGAGGACTGGATGCGCACGGGCGCACGGTTCGACCTGGTCGACGATGTGGCCCAGGCCGGGGGCCTGGACCGGCCGTCCGGGGGCGGGACGACCACCCCCTTCCGGGGCGTTCACGGCCCTAGCAATCTCTTGGTCTTGGCGATGGGTGCGCGCCCGGATGCCGACTCCCCCGCGGGTCGGCGCTTGGATGTGCGCATCGCGCGGAACCTGCGTGACCTGCGGCAGACCGCCCGGCCGGCCGATGCAGAGGGTTCGCCGTGAAGCTGGTCGAGGGCGTGCTCTACGTACTGGTGGGCGCGGTTCCTGCGGGGGCGGTGGTCGCCAGCCTGGCCGGCACCGCGGTGATCCCCGCGGCCCCCATGCCGACGGGCCTCGGGGAGCGGGAGGCGTCGGGGGCGTCGCCTGCGAGCGCCGAGCCACACTGCCCGGAGGCCCGCAACCGCCTGCAGCGTCTGCAGGCACAGGCGCACCTGCTGGACGAGCAGCTCCGGGGTCTCCGATCCGAGGAGGTCGCGCTGGTCGGTGAGCCCGTCGACTGGCCCGAGGACCTGGCGCCCGGGACCGGCCCCGAGATGGCAGCGGCGCTCGCGGACCGCCTCCGTCAGGACGGCTTCCGGGTCCACCAGGTCGAGTGCAGCGAGCCCCCCTGCATGGTCTCGTTCCTGCGTGGAGAGCGGGCCGAGACGGACTTCGAGGCCCTGGGCGAGCAGCTCGGCGGCCAGGTCGGGGTGCCGCTTTCCTTCGGCCTGGAGGACGGGTCGATGGGGGGGGTGGCGGTCGTCGGCTACGAGGCCTGGCTGCATGTTCCGCAGGCCCGCCGGCACTGGCGTCAGAAGCTCGTGGCCGAAGCCGCCGATCATGCAGTGAAGTCCGGGGAGCTCGAGCCCCCCGGGGCCATCGAGGGCGCCGCGGTCGGAGAGTAGGGCGACCGCCGAGGCCCGCCCCGGGGGGCCTCAGCCCACCCAGCCGACCACCAACCCACCGATGAGCCACACCGCCGCCACCGGGGCCAGCCAGGTCAGCACCTGCTCGATGATGCCTCCGCCGCCATGGTCGTGGTCGTGTCCGCCGCCGCTGCCCGTCCACGCCAACACCCCGAGGGCCACGGTGACGCCGACCCCGAGCACGTTCATCACGAGGGTGGTGTCCAGGGCGAAGGCGCTACCCGGATCCGGGGTCTCGGCGGCACCGGTGGGCAGCAGGCCGGTCAGGGCGAAGCCGCCGTGGAGCAGCAGGGCGCTCGCCACGATGGCGATGAGGAAGACCCCCGCGATGTACGCGGCGACCTTCCAGCCGTGGTAGCGCGCCTGGATGCGGACCGCGGGGACAACGACCAGGTCGCTGAAGATGAACGCCATCACGCCGGCGTAGGAGACCCCCTCGCTGTGCAGCACGGCGGCCAGCGGGATGTTGCCCATGGAACCGATGAATGTGAAGGCGGCGGCGAGGGGCGCGACCAGCGACTGGATGCCGACCTCCCACCACGCGACGGCGCCAGCGCCGGCACCGGGGAAGATCCACGCGAACGCCTCGCCGGGGAGGAAGGCGCGGATCAGGCCCGCGACGGTGAAGCCGATGAGCACGTCCTTCCACACCATCTGCCACTCGCCCACGAAGGCGCGCCCGACGGCCCTCCAGGCGTCGAGCTGCCGGATGCGGTCCAGGATCGGGGGTGGGTCCTCGTCGTCGGGGTGGTGGTCGTGGTCCTCGCCCCGCGCCCGGGCCTCCTCGAGCCACCGGGTGGGGTGGGTCAGGCGGACCACCGCCGCGGTGATCAGGATGAGCAGGACCCCGCCGAGGTACTCGCCGACCACGAAGTGCCAGGACAGGAACACGGCGATGACCACCCCGAGCTCGATGACCAGGTTGGTCGACGCGAGCAGGAAGGTCAGGCTGTTGATGAACGTGGCGCCCTTGCGGAACAGCGCCCGCGACGTGGCGATGGCGGCGAAGCTGCACGAGCTGCTCACTGCGCCGAAGAACGCCGCGAGGCCGAGGCGTCCGGGGGTGTTCTCGCCCAGGTGTCGCCGCATGCGCCGGCGGGTGACGAACACCTGGATGCAGGAGGACACGGCGTAGCCGAGGACGAACGCCCACAGGGCCTTCCAGAACCACCCGACCGAGGTCAGCGCGGCGTCGTGCCAGGTGGCGGCGAAATCGATGTCGGCTCCGGAGCAACGGTTCGTTGCGGCTGGATAGGCGATGCAGCGCCGGTTCGCGCGAGCCGCCCGTCGTGGACGTGACGAAGGCCACGGCCTGCGCCCTCGGGGCGTCCGACACCGGCACGGCGACGGGCTAGAGCGTCCCCCCAGGAGGTCCCATGCTCCAGCGCGCCATCGTGGTGGGGGCCAGCAGCGGCATCGGCGCGGCGCTCGTGCGTCGGCTGGTCCGCGAGGGCTGCCGGGTGGTGGCCGTGGCCCGCCGCCAGGAGGCCCTCGACGCCGTCTGCCGCGAGGCCGACCAGGGGGTGGGGGAGCCGCGGGCCCTGCCGCTGGTCCACGACGTCACCGATGTGGCGGGGGCCCGGGCGGCCTTCGAGCGGGCGGTGGGACTGCTCGACGGGCTCGACGTGGTGGTCTACTGCGCGGGCGTCATGCCCCGGATCACCGAGGAGGACTACGACACCGCCCTCGACAAGACCACCATCGACATCAACCTGACCGGGGCCATGGCCTGGCTCAACCCCGCGGCCGAGCGGCTCAAGCTGCAGGGTGGCGGCACCCTCGTGGGCATCGGCTCGGTGGCCGGCGACCGGGGGCGGCGGGGCAACCCGGCCTACTGCGCCTCAAAGGCGGCGCTCCACACCTACCTGGAGGCCCTGCGCAACCGGCTCGACCAGCACGGCGTGCGGGTGGTGACCATCAAGCCCGGCCCGGTGGACACCCCCATGACGAAGGGGCGCGACAAGCTCCCCCTCCTCATCGACGCCGACAAGGCTGCCGATCGCATCGCAGCCGCCCTGCGCGGCGGCCCCGACACCCGCTACGTCCCCGTGGCGTGGTGGCCCATCATGACCGCCGTGCGCAGCATCCCCTCGATGGTCTTCCGGAAGATGGACCTGTGATGCACGCCCCGAGGACCGCCCCGTGAGCGCCACGACCCGAACGCCCCGCGCCGCCGAGGCCTCCGAGCTGGAGCCCCACCTCGAGGGCCGCCGCGCCTGGGGCATGGCCACCCGCACCGTCAGCCACGTGGTCTACCCCACCTCGGCCCAGGACGTGGCCCGGGCCTTCGCCCTCGCCCGGGAGCGCGGCTGGACGGTGACCCCCTGGGGCCGGGGGCGCTCCTACGGCGACGCGGCCCTCAACGACGGCAACCTGGTGCTGGACATGGGCCGCATGGACCGGATCGAGGCGTTCGACCCGGACACCGGCGTGGTGACGGTCCAGCCCGGCGTGACCATCCGCAAGCTCTGGAGGCGCATCCTGCAGGACGGGTGGTGGCCGCCGGTGGTCTCCGGGACCATGACCACCACCCTCGGCGGGTGCGCCGCGGCGAACGTGCACGGCAAGAACAACTGGAAGCACGGGCCCATCGGCGAGCACATCCTCGCCTTCACCCTCGTGACCCCGGACGGCGCCGTCCGCGAGGTCACCCGGGAGAGCGACCCCAACCTCTTCCACGCCGCCATCGGAGGCTTCGGCGCCTTGGGCGTGTTCACCTCCATCACCCTGCAGGCCAAGCGGGTCTTCTCCGGCCGCCTCTCGGTGGAGCCCCTGTCCTGCCCCGACCTTGACGCCATGTTCCGAGCCTTCGAGCGATACAATGGCGAGGGCCGGGACTATGTCGTCGGCTGGATGGACGCCTTCGCCCGCGGGGCCTCCCTGGGGCGCGGCCAGATCCACGCCGCCCGCTACGTGGGCAAGGGCGAGGATCCCGAGGGTGCCCGGATGCTCGGCTCGGACGATCAGGAGCTGCCCCTGACCATCCTGGGCTTCCCCAAGCGCTGGATGTGGCGGCTCATGAAGCCGTGGGCCCACCGCTCGGGGATGCGGCTCATCAACTGGGGCCGCTACACCTGGGCCAGCCAGCCGCGCAACCAGCACCGCCACCTCCAGCCCCACGCCCAGTTCAACTTCCTCCTCGACTTCGTGCCCGACTGGAAGCGGGTGTACGAGCCCGGCGGCCTGATCCAGATCCAGCTCTTCCTGCCCCGGGACCAGGCGCGGCGCGTCATTCGTCAGGCCCTCGAGCTCCAGCAGACCCTCCGCCTCGAGAGCTGGCTCGTGGTCATGAAGCGCCACCGCCGCGACCCGTTCTGGCTCTCCCATGCGGTCGACGGCTACAGCTTCGCCATGGACTTCCCGGTCACGGCCCGCCGGCGCGAGGACCTGGTCCAGCTCGGGCGGCGCCTGGAGCGCCTGGTCCTCGAGGCCGGGGGGCGGTTCTACCTGGCCAAGGACAGCCTGGTGCGGGGCGAGGCCTTCCGGCGCAGCCTGGGGCCCGAGGTGCTGGGGCGCTTCATGGCCCTGAAGGGCGAGCTCGACCCCGATGGCCTGCTGGAGAGCCAGCAGTGGCGCCGGGTGATGGGCCCGGCCGTCCAGTCCGTCGAGCCCCTGCCTCTCGCCGAGGGCGAGGTGTTCCACGTCCCGGCCCAGGCCGAGCTGGACGACGCCCGGGGCACCGCCGAGCGCGAGGTGGGCGCCGCCGTCGAGGCCGCCATCAGCGACACGGCCATCGAGCTCGGCGGCAGCGAGCCCCCCGCTCCGGCCACCCCCACCGGCTGGGTCGAGGCCCCCGAGGACCCCGCCATGGACCCCCCGGCCAGGCCGGGGACCGGGGCGGACGCCGGGCCCGGGCCCGACGCCGAGGCGGAGACCGCAGCCGCGGCGGAGCCCGAGCCGGAGACCGAGGCCGAGGATCCGCAGCCCGAGTCAGAGCCGGAGACCGCGCCCGAGAGCGATGTGGCGGGCGAGCCCGAGGCGGAGACCGAGCCCGAGCCCGAGCCCCGCCCCTGACACGGGCCCGGCGTGCCCGCCCCCCGATGCGGGGCCAACCCGCATCCCCATGACGCGCTCTGCTGCGCCGGCGAGCTGCCTGTCGCGCCCTGCCCTCTCTGTCGCTCCCCCGGTCGACGTGCCTCGGCACGCCCTCCCTCGGTCGCGCGTCGAGAGCCGCGCTCACGACGGCATCTCGCCGGCTCGCGACGAGCTGTCATGACGGATTCGGGCTAGACCCCGCGGCTTCCCCGGAGGGTCCATGCGCCGCCCCCTCGCCGCCCTCGGCCTGCTCCTCGTCGGCTGCGTGCCGATGGATGACTTCGCCCACCCGCCGACCATCACGAGCCAGGTGGACGACTGGCGGGACGAGATCATCTACCAGGTGCTCATCGACCGCTTCGCCAATGGCGACCGGAACAACGACTACAACGTCACCCTCAACAGCAACGTCCTCGCCCGGTACCAGGGTGGGGACTACCAGGGGGTGATCGACCGGGCCGACTACCTGGAGGCGCTCGGGGTCACCGCCGTGTGGGTGAGTCCGGTCGTCGTCAACGTCGAGGAAGATGCCGGCATCTCCAGCTACCATGGGTACTGGACCCAGGACTTCAAGAACGTGAACCCCCACTTCGGGGACATCGCCAGCTTCCGCGCCATGGTCCAGGAGCTGCACGACCGCGACATCAAGGTGATCCTCGACGTGGTCACCAACCACGTGGGGCAGCTCTTCTACTACGACATCAACCGGAACGGGCAGCCCGACACCACCATCTACGGCGCCGGCTCCCAGCACTCCGAGGAGGAGTTCTGGACCGACCCGGTCGAGGTCGTGACCGAGTGGGACCCGGCGTACGACCCGCGGGGGGTGCAGGGCTGGACCAGCCTGGGCGAGTCCGGGCCGGCCCCCATCGTGTGGGTCGACATGCCGCACATCAACCGCATTCCCCCCGAGCCCGCCGTCTTCGCCAATGCCGACTGGTACAACCGGCGGGGGCGCGTCACCGACTGGGACGACGGCGAGCAGGTGGAGCGGGGGGACTTCCCCGGCGGCCTCAAGGACCTGGACACCACCAACCCCGAGGTCCGTGACGCCCTGATCGACGTGTTCCAGTTCTGGATCACCCAGACCGACGTGGACGGCTTCCGCATCGACACCGTCAAGCACGTGGATCATGCCTTCTGGCAGCAGTTCGCCCCCGCCATGCGCCGCCACGCCGCCGAACTGGGCAAGGAGGACTTCCTGTTGTTCGGGGAGATCTTCGACGGGGACGACGCGCGCATCGGCAGCTACACCTTCGACAACGAGCTGGACAGCACCTTCTGGTTCTCCCAGAAGTTCCAGGTCTACGACGACGTGTTCAAGAACGGCCGCGGCACCGCCGCCGTGGAGCGGCTCTTCGCCGGGCGGGCCGACAACTACGGCGCCGTGCCCCACCCGGACGGCATCGGCATCCCCCCGCAGCAGGCGCTGGTCAACTTCATCGACAACCACGACGTGCCGCGCTTCCTCTACGACGCCCCCGGCGGCGAGGATGCCCTGCGGGCGGCGGCGGTCTTCCTGCTGACCGAGGACGGCATCCCCTGCATCTACTACGGCACCGAGCAGGGCTTCTCGGGGGGCAACGACCCGGCCAACCGCGAGCCCCTGTGGTGGACCGACTACGCCACCGACGGCCCGCTCTTCGAGCACTTCGCCACCCTGACCCGGGTGCGGCGCACCTACCCGGCCCTCACCCGGGGGGGCATGACCTTCCGCTGGGCGAGCGACCGCGCCGACGGCGAGGAGGACGCCCACGTCCTGGCCTTCGAGCGGGAGCACCCCGACGGCAACGTGCTCGTCGTCATCAACACCCAGGGCGAGGGTCCGGCCCACACCCAGTTCCAGGGCAGCGCCATGCCCGTCTCCTTCGCCCCCGGAACGGTCCTGGCCCCGGCCTTCCCCAGCGACGATCCCCGGCGCTTCACGGTGGGGGCCGACGGCTCCGTCCGGGTCGAGGTGGGCCCCTGGGAGGGGCTGGTCCTGGTGCCCGAGGCCGCGCTGCGTCCCCTCGTGGACTGACCGGCGGGGTCCCGACCGGCCCGGCCGGCCCGCGCGCTGGACCGCCGGGCCCGCCGCGGTAGGCTCGGCCTGTGGGAGGCCGCCATGAAGACCGACCCCATCCTCGTCGCCATCGATCTGGCAGGGAGCTCCACCGAGGTGGTCCAGGCCGCCGCGTCCCTGGCCGCACGCCTGGGCAGCCGGGTGGTCCTGCTGACCGTCGTGAGCCCCGCCGCCGGGGTCAACCCGTTCGCCGAGGGCCCCGACGGCAAGCGTCACGACCAGACCCTCGACGAGGACGCCTTCCGCGACCTGGAGCCCTACGTGGCCCTGCTCCAGCGCGACGGGGTCCACGTCGAGAAGGACCTGGCGCACGGCGACCCCACCCGCGGCATCCTCGAGGCGGTGCGTCGCCACGACCCGGGCTTCGTGGTCATGGGGACCCACGGGCGGCAGGGGCTGGCCCGGGCCTTCTACGGCAGCGTCGCAGACGCCGTCCTCCGCCAGACCTCGGTACCGGTGATGGTGGTGCGCTCCCCCGCCGCCGGCCTCGACCCCACGGAATGACCCCGGAGACGGCGTGGCCCGACCCGACCCCTTCGCCTTCCTCGACGCCGACGACCCTCGCCACGTGGACCGTCCCGACGGTCTCCCCTCCGAGCTGGCCGGGTACCTGACCCGGGGCCTGGACCCGGTGCTGGTGGTGGGCCACCCTGGCACGGGCCGCTCCACGGTCCTGGCCCACGCCCACGCCGCCCTGGCCGCCGAGGGCTGGGCCCTCCGCGTCGATCTGGGCGCCCTCGAGGTGGCCCTCGATCCGGGGCGCGTGCTCTTCGACCTGGCCCGCGAGGCCCTCGCGTGGTGGGCCCAGGAGGGCCCCGAGGCCGAGCCATCGCCCTTCCTGGTCCAGGATGCCCGCGCCTCGGATCCGGTCTTCCCCCAGGGCCAGGGCCGCACCCTGAAGCCCCGGGAGCTGATGGAGGCCGTGCTCGACGAGCTCAACGGGGCCGCCGGCCTGGAGCGCATCCCCCTGCTGCTGGACGGCCTGGACTCGGTGCCGGTCCCCGTCGGCCGCCGGGTCCTCACCGCCCTCCTCCCGGTCCGCTCCCGGGCCGCGGTGGCGGTGGCGGCCTCCCCCGCGCTGGCCCATGGCCCCGAGAGCCGCGCCGCCCTGGACCGGTACCGGGTTCTCTCGGTGGACCCGCTGGACCCGTCCCGCGAGGCGGATCGCGCCTTCCTGACGGCGGTGGCCCGGGCCCACCTGGGGGCGGTGCTCAAGGAGGATCTGGAGGTGGACCAGGTCCTGCCCGCCGCGGCCCTCGAGGCGCTGGTGGATGGCTCGGGGGGCGTGCTCCGGGATCTGGTGGGGCTGGTGGGCGATGCCTTCGGCCACGCAGGGAGCGACGTCATCGGCGAGGACGCCGCGGGCCGCGCCCTGGACGACCGGGCCGAGCGCTGCCGACGGCTGATGGTGGACGGCGACCGGGAGGCCCTGCTCCGGGCCGATGGCACCGACGGCCTCGAGGTGCCGGCCGCGCGCAAGCCCCGCCTCCTCGAGCAGGGGCTGCTCCTCGAGCGCGGGCGCACCGGGTCCGCCCGTGTCCAGGTCCACCCGCTGGCTCGCCGGATCCTGCACGGTTCCCCGGTGGAGCCCGCCGACGCCCCGGGGTAGCCTCCCCGGGCGCGGAGGCCCCCATGACCGATCCCCTCGCCCCCCTCCTCGAGGGCCTCACCGGCCGCCAGCAGGACCAGGCCCGCTTCGTCTTCGAGCCGGTGACCGTCCACCACGGCACCTCACTCATCGTCGAGGGCGACGAGGACGCCTCGCTGCTGGTGGTGGTCGACGGCGAGCTCGAGGTCCGGACCGGCGATGTGGAGCTCTGGACCGCCGGCCCCGGCGAGATCCTGGGCGAGATCGGCCTGTTCGCCGGCGGCGTGCGCACGGCCACCGTCGAGACCAACACCGAGACCAGCCTGCTGATCCTGACCCGCAGCGGCTACGAGGAGCTGGTCGAGCGCGGCAATCCGCTCGCCATGATCCTGGAGCGCCGGGCCCTGGACGCGCTGGTCCGTCGGCTGCGCGCCATCGACGCCCGCATCGCCGAGCTGGCCGAGGGGACCGACCTGGCCGACGTCACCCCCACGCGCGGCTGGTTCGACCGGGTGCGGGATCTGTTCGGCGCCGGCGGGCAGCGACGTGCCCCCGACCTCCACGTCCCCTCCGCCCTCGCCGAGAACCGGCTCTTCCAGGGGGCGGGAGGCGCAGCCCTCGATCGGGTGGCCCCCGCCTTCCAGGCCGAGGCCTGGGGCCCGGGGACGGTGCTGTGCCGCGAGGGCGAGGTGGGCGACCGCATGTTCCTGCTGGTCCAGGGCCTGGTGGACGTGCTCATCGCCACCCGTGAGCAGCGGGTGGAGCCGGTGGCCACCCTCGACGCGGGGGATGCCTTCGGCATGGCCGGCCTGGTCGACATGCGGCCCCGCTCCGCCTCCTGCGTGGCCCGCGACGAGGTGGTGGTGCTGGCGCTGGATCGGCCGGGCTGGAGCCGCACCATCCGCGAGGACGACGCGGCCGGCCGGGCCCTGCGCCTGGCCGTGATCCGCTCCCTCTCCGAGCAGCTCGCCTACGCCAATGGCCAGCTCGCCCTGCTGGACCTCACCGCCCAGGCCGCCGATCTCACCCCCCTCCTCCGGGCCACCGCCGGGGTCGAGGCTCCGATCCACGGCCTCGGAGGCTGATCGGTGGTCATCCTCGGCATCGCCGACGGCCTGGACAGCGGCGCGGCGCTCGTGGTCGGCGGCGAGGTGGTCGCCACCACCACCCAGGCCTCGCTGGACCGGACCCCCCGGAGCCGGGCCATGCCCTGGCCCGCGGCCACCGATGTGCTCGAGGCCTCCGGGCTCGGGCGCCGGGACGTGGATCTGGTGGCGGTGGCCGGCCGCTTCTCGCCGCCCCTCTTCCTGCGCCGCTACCCGGGCCTCCGGGACGTGGTCGGCCGGGACCCCTTCTCGCCGGCCCTGGATGCCCACGTGGCCTACCAGGCCGTCCTCCGCTGGACCGGCTTCGGCGCCTTCCAGGAGGACCGCACCGCCGCCTGGTTCATGGATGTGCTGCGGCGGCGCGGCTTCGACCCGCGCCGGGTGGTGATGGTGGATCGGCACCGGGCCCTGGCCGACGCCGCCTACCGCTCCCAGCCCCACGACGATGTCCTGGCGTTGACCGCCCAGCCCAAGGCCGACGGGGCCAGCCTGGCGGTCTTCCTGGGCCGGGGGGGCATGCTCCTGCCGCGGTTCCGGGACGCCGCCCTGTCGGTGCTCCACAGCCACCTGCAGCGCTGCACCGCCGCCGTGGGGCTGGATCCGGTGGGGGATCTGCCCCTGCTGTGGGCCGAGGCGGGCCGCGGCCGCGCCGACCCGGACCTGGTGGATCGGCTGGCGCGTCGCCTCACCACCGTGGGGCGCCGGACCTCCTGGCGCCCGCCCATGCCCGACGATGTGGCCTTCACCACCGACCTCTACGACCGCCTGCGGGAGGTGCCGGTGCCGGTGGCCGCCGCCTCCCTGCTCGAGAACCTGGTGGATGCCCTCGGCGGCGTGGTGCGCACCCACGTGCTGCGTCACGGCGCCCGCCGGGTGGTGCTGGGCGGTGCCCTCTTCGACAACCCTCGGCTGGTGGCCCGGATCGCCGAGGGGCTCGACGTGGACGAGGTCTTCACCCTTCCCGAGCCCGGGACACGGTCCATGCCCCTCGGCGCGGCCACCGACCAGGGCGGCGTCGCCCCGCGCCGGGTCCCGGGGCCCGGCCTGGGTCGGCGCTACGACGCCACCCAGTGCGCCCTCGCCCTCGAGGCGGCCTCCCTGGTCCCCGAGCCCGCGGGGGATCCCCTCGAGCGCGCGGCGGCCGTCCTCGCCGCGGGTGGGGCCGTGGCCCGGTTCCAGGGGCCCGGGGGCGGCGGCGCGTGGGGCAATGGGGCCCAGATCGGAAGAGCACACGTCTGAACTCCAGTCACGTGAAACGATCTC
>CAZPJM010000121.1:0-13944 GCA_964586865.1 uncultured Enterobacteriaceae bacterium | reverse complement strand
CCGGGTGGATCCACCCGGGCATCGCCGTCCTGGCCATGTTCGCCAGCTCCATCACCGTGAGCGTCAACGCCCTGCGGGTGGGTCGTGGACCGCGTCCCCGGGCCGTTGCGCACCCGGCTGTGCCGTGCGACGCTGCGCCGCCCTGACGACGCCCGCGAGACGGCCCTGGTCGCCCCATGGGGCGGCGTCCACGCCCACGAGCCCGGATGGCCCCCATGACCACGCCCTCGGCGGACGTGCCGCGCCCCGACACCCTCGGCCATCCCAATGGCCTCTTCATGCTGTTCTTCGCCGAGATGTGGGAGCGGTTCTCCTACTACGGCATGCGGGCCCTGCTCGTCCTGTACATGGTCAAGGGCTTCCTCTCCTACAACGACGGCCAGGCCAGCATCGTCTACGGGGCCTACACGGCCCTGGTCTACATGACCCCCTTCTTCGGGGGCCTGCTGGCCGACAGGCTGCTCGGCCCACGGCGGGCGGTGATCCTGGGTGGCCTGCTCATGGCCGGCGGCCACCTGGTCATGACCCTCGAGTACGACCTGCCCTTCTTCACGGCGCTGGCCCTGCTCATCATCGGCAATGGCTTCTTCAAGCCGAACATCTCGACCATGGTGGGGGGACTGTACGGCGATGCGGACAACCGCCGCGATGCCGGCTTCACCCTCTTCTACATGGGCATCAACCTGGGCGCGGCCATGGCGCCGCTGCTGTGCGGCTACATCGGCGAGACCTGGGGATGGCACTACGGCTTCGGCCTGGCCACCCTGGGGATGCTGGTGGGGCTGGCCCTGTTCGTGCTGCCCGCCGGTGCGGCGCGCTTCCTCGTCCTGGGCGGGGCGGTGGTGAGCGCCGTCGGGATGGTGGCCATCCCGGACAACTGGCTCCTGCTCGTGGTCAACGGCTTCGTGGCCCTGGCCCTGGTCTCGGCCGCGGTCATCGCCTTCGTGGCCATGGGCCGCTCGGGCCTGCCCGCCGGCACCGGGGATGCCCCCGACCCCGAGCTCCTCCGGGCCCCCGTGCTCGGGCCCCTCTCCCGGGAGCACCTGGTCTACATCGGTTCCGTGGTGATCATCCCGGTGGTGGCGGCGCTCGTGTGGGCCAATGCCCAGGTCACCATCGTCCCCGCGCCCGTCCTCGAGGCCCTGGCCGCCTCGCCCTCCACCCTGGTCCAGCTCGGTGGCACCCTCCTCGGCGAGATCGCCCGCCCGGCTGGCCTGCTGCTCACGCTCATCGGCGCCGGGGCCCTCGTCTACCTGCTCGTCGAGGCCTTCCGCGCCGACCGGGTGGAGCGGGGGCGCCTGTTCGTGGTGCTGATCCTCATGGTCTTCTCGATGCTCTTCTGGGCCTTCTTCGAGCAGGCCGGCACCTCGGTCAACCTCTTCACCGACCGCAACGTGGATCGGGTCTTCGAGGACCGGGTGGTGCAGGTGGACGACGTGGGCGAATCGGTCTCCCTCACCCTCACCCAGGAGCAGCTCGGCTACCCCGCCGCCGATGGGCGGATCTTCACCATCGACCAGCTCGACGAGGCCCGCGACGCCGAGGCCACCCAGGTGACCTGGACCCTGACCGAGGCCCACGTGGGCATGGGGCTCGGCGGCACCGAGGTGCCCACCTCCACCTTCCAGTCGGCCAACCCCATCTACATCCTGCTGTTCGGGCTGGTCTTCTCGTGGCTGTGGACCACCCTCGGCCGCATGCGGCTGGAGCCGCCCACCCCGGTCAAGTTCAGCCTGGGGCTGGCCCAGCTCGGCCTCGGCTTCGGGGCGCTGTGGTGGGGCGCCCAGACCGCCGATCCCATGGGCATGGTGGGCCTGGGCTGGCTCCTGCTGGCCTATCTGCTCCACACCACGGGCGAGCTCTGCATCTCACCGGTGGGCCTGTCGATGGTCACCCGCCTCTCCCCGGCCAGGCTGGTGAGCACCGTGATGGGCGGGTGGTTCCTGGCCCTGGCCTTCAGCAACTACCTGGCGGCGGTCATCGCCAGCCTGACGGGGGTGGGGGGCCACGGCGGGGGCGAGGAGGACCGGATCCCGCCGCCCATCGAGACCCTCGATGTCTATGGCGATGTCTTCGGCACCATCGGCCTGGCGGCCCTCATCTCGGCGGTGGTGGTGCTGGCCCTGACGCCGCTCCTCCAGGCCTGGACCCGCGAGGACGAGCTGCCGGGGAGCGTGAAGGCCGAGGCCGGGAACGGCTAGAGAGCTGCGCTGCGAAGGCGGATCAGCGCCCCCGCCGCTCGCGGCCCTGGTGGTCGAGGAAGAAGACCTCGCAGAGGGGCTCCGCCGGGGCGAGGGGGTGGCTCTGGACGGCCCGGCAGCGGCTCACCCGGGCGACGCCGTCGTGGTAGGGGCTCACCTCGTCGTAGCGGGGCTCGGCGATGGTGCGCCCCCGCAGATCCACCACGCCCTGGAGGCCGCCGGGCTCGAGGCGGACGGCCACCCGGCCCTCGCGGGGGGCGCCGACGGTGGCGTAGCGCAAGGGCAGGACGACGGCGCCGGAGGTGTCGATGAGGCCGTAGCGGCCGTCGCGGGCCACGCGGGCCAGGCCGTCCACGAAGGGGCCCGGGTCCTCGTAGGTGGGGGGGACCACGAAGGCGCCGTCCCGACCGAGGAGGCCCCAGCGGCCACTCTCGGCGTCCTGGACCCAGGCCACCCCGCCGTGGAAGCCCCGGGCGGCGCGGAAGGTGCGGGGGCCCACCGGCCGCCCCTGGGTGTCCACGAAGCCCACCTGGTCGGGTCCGTACTCGAGCCACACCCGGCCCTCGGAGACCTGGCCGGCCCGGGCGACGGTGGCCGGGATGATCCGCCGGCCCTCGGGGTCGATGAAGGCCCCCAGCCCCGCCTCCTCCACCCAGGCCAGCCCCTCGCTGAACGGCTCGGCCCGGTCGTAGCGTGGCTCGAGGACCAGCTCCCCGGTGCGGTCGACGTAGCCCAGGTGCTCGCCCACCCGCACCCGCGCCCGCCCGTCGCGGAAGCGCGGATCGCAGCCGTCGAGGCGATAGCCGGTCAGGTTCCGGCCCGTGGCGTCGAGGAGGCCCCACCGCAGGGTGTCCGGGTCGGTGGCGCAGGCGTGGCCGTCCACGAAGGGGGTGGCGGCGGGCAGGGAGAGGGGCACCACCTCGGTGCCGTCGCGATCCACATAGCCGTACAGGCCCCCGGCGCTGACCAGGGCCGGGCCCTCGTCGAAGCGATCGGGGTGGACCCAGTCGTAGCGGGGCTTGCCCACCCAGCGGCCCTGCTCGTCCAGGAAGCCCCACGCCCCGTTGCGCAGGGCCGCCGCCCGCCCGTCCCGGAAGGGGGTGACCATGTCGAAGTGGGGCTGGATGACGGTGCGGCCGGTCCAGGTCTCGAAGCCGAAGCGGTCGCCCACCCGCGTGGGCACGAGGGAGCGGCCGCCGCCGGTGGCGGCCAGGATCGCCGGCACCAGGGCCAGGAGCGGGAGGAGTCCGATCGGGGGGCGTCGCATGGCGCTCCGCATCACACCATCAGGGTATCGGATCGGTCGCGGGAGGGCGGCCCCGCGGTGTGACCCGGAGATGTCCGCCCCGCTCCCGACTCATCCGAAGGCGCCGCGCACGTAGTCCCGGGCCCGCGGGTCCTGCGGGTCGTCGAAGAGGCGATCCGTCGGGGCGTGTTCCACCAGCTCGCCCAGGTAGAACATGGCCGTCTCGTGGGCCACCCGGCGCGCCTGCTGCATGTTGTGGGTCACCACCACCAGCGTGTACCGCTCGGCGAGGCGCGTCATCAGGGCCTCCACCGCCCGGGTCGCCCCCGGGTCCAGGGCGCTGGTGGGTTCGTCCATGAGCAGGACCTCGGGCTCCACCGCCAGGGCCCGGGCGATGCACAGGCGCTGCTGCTGGCCGCCCGACAGCCCGAGGGCCGGGGCCTCGAGCCGATCGGCCACCTCCTCCCACAGGGCCGCGCCCCGCAGCGCCGCCTCGACCCGGGACGCCAGCTCGTCGCGCTTGCGGATCCCCCCGATGCGGAGGCCGAACGCCACGTTGTCGAAGATGGAGAGGGGGAAGGGGTTGGGCTTCTGGAAGACCATGCCCACCCGGCGGCGCAGGACCACCGGGTCCAGGGTCTCGATGGGCGTGCCGAACAGGGTGATCCGCCCGGTCCACCGGGTGCCCGGGATGGTGTCGTTCATGCGGTCGTAGGCGCGGAGCAGGGTGGACTTGCCGCAGCCCGACGGGCCGATGAAGGCGGTGAGGCGCCGGGCGGGGATGTCGAGGCTCACCGACTTGATGGCCTCGTTGTCGCCGTAGAAGATGGAGACGTCCTCGCAGTGGAGGGCCACCTCGGCCGCGGCCCCGCTCATGCCCGCCCTCGGGCCCGGAGGACGGAGCGGCCCCAGGCGGCGGCGCCGGTCAGCACCCCGACGAGCAGGAGCAGGACCAGCGAGGTGCCCCAGGCCAGCGGGCGGACGGCGGCCAGGTCGTGGTGCTGCGTGGCGAGGACGTAGAGGTGGTAGGGCAGGGCCATGAAGGGCTCGAGCAGGCTGTCCGGGAGGCCCGGCGTCGAGAAGGTGACCCCGGTGAACAGGATGGCGGCCGTCTCGCCCGCCGCACGCGCCAGCCCCAGGATGGCGCCCGTGATCATGCCGGGCGCCGCCGCGGGCAGGACCACCGTGCGCAGGACCTCCCACCGGGTGGCGCCCAGCGCCTGGGCCCCGTCGCGCCAGGCCCGCGGCACCGTGGCCAGCGCCTCCTCCGAGGCGGTGATGGTCCATGGCAGGGTGAGCAGGCCCAGGGTGAGCCCGCTCGCCAGGACCGAGAGCCCGAGGCCCAGGCCATGGACGAAGAGCGCGACCCCGAAGAGGCCGTAGACGATGGAGGGGACCCCGGCCAGGTTGCGGATGGACAGGCGGACCAGCCGCACCGCCAGGCCGTCGTGGGCCGCCTCGTGCAGCCAGACGGCCGCCCCGACCCCGAGGGGCACGGCCAGGAGGCCGGTGATCACGGTGACCAGGAAGGTCCCCAGGATGGCCGGGAGGATCCCGCCCTCGGTCATGCCGGCCTCGGGGGGGGCCAGCAGGAACTCCAGGGAGAGCACCCCCCCGCCCTCCCAGGCCACCAGGCCGAAGAAGGCCAGGCCGGTGGCCACCACCCCCAGGGCCGCCAGGGCCAGGGTCGAGAAGCCCACCTTGTCGCGCCAGGTGTTCATCGCCGCCCCAGCAGCTTGTCCTGGCGCCGGACCACCACGTCGGCCGCCACGTTGATCCCGAGCGTGATCACGAACAGGAGCAGGCCCACCGTGAACAGCATCAGGTAGTGGGTGGTGCCCGAGGGGACCTCGCCCAGCTCGATGGCGATGGTGGCGGTCAGGGTCCGCACCGGGTCCAGGAGGCTCGTCGGCAGGGCCGCCGCATTGCCCGTGGCCATGAGCACCGTCATCGTCTCGCCGATGGCCCGGCCCATCCCCAGCATGATGGCGGCGAACAGGCCCGAGCGGGCGGCCGGCATCTCGACCCGCACCAGGGTCTGCCAGCGATCGGCCCCCAGCGCCAGGCTGCCGTCGCTGAGGGCCCGGGGGACCGCCGAGAGCGCATCCTCCGAGAGGCTCACGATGGTGGGCAGGGCCATGATGGCCAGCAGGATGGCCCCGTTCAGGGCGGTCAGCCCGCCGGGCTCGTCGAAGATCCAGCCGATGATGGGCCCGGTGACCTGGATGCCCACGAAGCCCACCACCACCGAGGGCAGGGCCGCCACCAGCTCGACCCCGAACTTGACCAGCTCCCGGAGCCGGCCATGGGCGATGGAGGCGAGCCAGGCGGCCGTGGCCAGGCCGATGGGGACGGCCAGCACCATGGCGCCCCCGGTGGTGAGGAGGGTCGACACCACCAGCCCCACCACGCCGTACTCCGCGCCCGAGCGGGCCTCGGGCCGCCAGAGCACGTCGGTGATCAGGTCCGGCGGGGACGGGACCTCGAGGGCGAGCTCTCGGAGGGCCTCCACCGTGTCCGGGCCCAGCGCCTCCTGCTCGGCCGGGGTCAGGGGCTGGGCCTCGATGCCGCCCGTGAAGCCCTGGACCGCGTTCCAGGCGAGCAGCCCGAAGATGCCCAGCAACACCGCCACGCTGGTGGCGCCGCTCGCGGTGAAGATCCAGGTGGCCACCCGGTCCACCGCCTTGCGTCGGCCGAGGGCATGCCCGGGATCGGGTGGCGGAGCGGGCTCCGGAGCGGGCGCATTGTCCTCCGGCACCGGTCTTTCTGAAGGGGGGAGGGCGCTCATGGGGAGCCGCCCTGGCGGGGTTCCCCGTCGGCCGGCCCGGCCCGGAGGTGGGCGTTCCGCTCCTCCCAGGCCGCCACCACGGGGTAGAAGCCCATCTCCACCAGGATGGCCTCGCCGGGCGGGGACAGCTCGAAGCGCAGGAACTCGGCGATGGGGCCGCGTGGGGGGCCGTCGGTGATCAGGTCCGGCGGGGACGGGACCTCGAGGGCGAGCTCTCGGAGGGCCTCCACCGTGTCCGGGCCCAGCGCCTCCTGCTCGGCCGGGGTCAGGGGCTGGGCCTCGATGCCGCCCGTGAAGCCCTGGACCGCGTTCCAGGCGAGCAGCCCGAAGATGCCCAGCAACACCGCCACGCTGGTGGCGCCGCTCGCGGTGAAGATCCAGGTGGCCACCCGGTCCACCGCCTTGCGTCGGCCGAGGGCATGCCCGGGATCGGGTGGCGGAGCGGGCTCCGGAGCGGGCGCATTGTCCTCCGGCACCGGTCTTTCTGAAGGGGGGAGGGCGCTCATGGGGAGCCGCCCTGGCGGGGTTCCCCGTCGGCCGGCCCGGCCCGGAGGTGGGCGTTCCGCTCCTCCCAGGCCGCCACCACGGGGTAGAAGCCCATCTCCACCAGGATGGCCTCGCCGGGCGGGGACAGCTCGAAGCGCAGGAACTCGGCGATGGGGCCGCGTGGGGGGCCGTCGGTGATCTGGTAGAGGGGCCGGGCGATGGGGTAGCGGCCCGCCTTGACCGCCTCGGCGTCGAGGGGGCTGACCACCTGGCCGTCGTCACCCTCGATGGGGACCGCGCGGACCCCTTCGGCGCCGGCCTTCAGGTAGCCCACCGCCACGTAGCCGATGCCTCCGGGATCGGCGGCCACCCCCTCCACGATCTGGGCATTGCCGCTCATCTCACGGACCTCGAGGGCGTAGTCGCCCTGGACCACCGCCTTGCGGAAGAAGCCGTACGTCCCCGAGCTCGACTGGCGGCCGTAGCCCACCACCTCGGGTCCGTGGGGCCAGGACGCCACCTCGCCGCGGAACATGGCCCCGATGGCCTCCACGGTCAGGCTCTCCACCGGGTTCTTCTCGTGGACGATGACCGTGAGCGCATCGGTGGCGAAGACCGTCTCGACCGGCTCCACCCCCTTGCGCAGCGCCAGCAGCTTCTCCTGGGGCTTGAGGGCCCGGCTGCTGTTGGCCAGGTCCGCGACCCCGTCGAGCAGCGCTGCGATCCCCACCCCCGAGCCGCCCCCCGTCACCGCCACGGCCACGTCCTCCCGGTGCTCGCTGAACACCTCCCCGAGGCGCGTCACCAGGTTGACCTCGGAGTCCGAGCCGCGGACGTCGATGACGTGTTCGGGCCCGGCGGAGCAGCCGAGGAGGAGAAGCGCAGGAAGGAGGGGGAGGGCACGCACACCCGGGGCCTAAAGGGGTCGGGCCGCCGGGACCCGGTCGGGGTGGTGACGGTTGTGGGCCGGAAGCGGGGTGGGCCCGCCGGCGGGGTCGACGCGGAAGGGGTGATCCCCCGGGGACCCGGCCGCGGCCCGACCGGGGCGCCTCACCCCCGCCAGGAGAATCGCGGGCTGGGGTCGGGCTCGGTGAGCTCGCCCCGGAGGCTGCGCCCCACCCGGTCGCGGATCGCCTCGACGGGGAGGTCGAGGGAGAGGAGCCACTGGAGCTTGGTGAGGGCGGCCTCGGCGGTCATGTCGCCGCCAGGGACGACGCCGCAGTCGGCCAGGGCGCGGCCGGCGGCGTAGGCGGTGCCCACGCCACCCCGGTGGCATTGGGTGACGTTGACGATGACCACGCCGCGGTCGGTGGCGTCGCGGAGCACGCGCAGCAGCCCGGGGCGGGCGTCGGGGGCGTTGCCGGCGCCGTAGGTCTCGAGCACCAGCCCCTCGAGGGGCGGGGCCAGGAGCCGGGCCAGGGTGGGGGCGGTGAGCCCCGGGAAGAGGCGCAGCGCCACCACGTGGGGGTTGGTGATGGGCCGGACCCGCAGGCCCTCGCCGGAGGGCGTCAGCACCAGGTCCCAGCGCACGTCCACCTGCACCCCCACCTCGACCAGGGGTCGCAGGTTGCCGGAGCGGAAGGCGTCCAGCCCGGCGGCGTCCACCTTGCGGGCCCGGTTGCCGCGCAGCAGCTTGTCGTCGAAGTAGATCCCCACCTCGGGGATGTCGTAGTGGCCGGCCACCATGAGGGCGCCGAGCAGGTTGTCGACCGCATCGTTGCGGGTCCGGGCCAGCGGGATCTGCGAGCCGGTCACCACCACCGTCTTCTCGAGGCCCTGGAGCATGAAGGACAGGGCGGAGGCGGTGTAGGCCATGGTGTCGGTGCCGTGGAGCACGACGAAGGCGTCCCAGTCCGCGTCCCGCTGGGCGATGGCCACGGCCAGCCCGACCCAGTCCTCCCGGCCCATGTTGGAGGAGTCCTTCAGGGGGTCGAACTCGATGATCTCGTAGTGGACGTGGCGATCGAAGCGGGATGCGGGCAGGGTCAGGGCGGGGCGGCCGGGAACGTGGAAGGTGGGGTTGGCGGCCAGCCGGCGCTCGAGAAAGCCCCGCACCGGCTCGTAGCCGGAGGCCCCCTCGACCATGCCGATGGTGCCCCCGGTGTAGAGCACGCACACGCGCCGTTCCGCCACGCCGCCTCCGGGCCGGTCGGGGCCCGTATCGCGCCGCGACGTGTCCGGAAGGGCCGGGTCAGACCACCCGCCCCATCCCGCGCTAGGCTCGCCCCATGCGTCTGCCCCTCGCCCTGATCCCCCCCGCCGTCCTGCTGGCCGCCCCCGCCTGGGCCGGGCCCCTCGAGGACTTCGACGCCAACGTGGCCCGCGGGCTGGCCTACGACGACGCCACCGTGGTGGTGCGGATGGACGACGGCACCGAGGATGCGCGGGTCCAGGCACTGGCGGCCCGGGCGGGCTGCGCCTGGGATCACCGGTGGGGCCGTCGGGACTGGCACACGCTCCACTGCCAGCCCGCCGCGCCGCGTTCCCGCCTCGCCTGGTTCGCGCAGCAGCCAGGCGTGGCCTGGGTGCAGGTGCCCTTCGAGGCCGCCCTCACGAGCCTCCCCGACGACCTCCTGGATCGGCAGTGGCACCACCGCAACACGGGCCAGCGGATCGGCGGCCGCAACGGGACCGCGGGGGCCGACATCGGCACGGTCGACGCCTGGACCGAGACCACGGGGGGCCCCGGCGCCGTGGTGGCGGTCATCGACACGGGCGTCTTCGTGGGCCACGACGAGCTCGCGGGCCGAATCGCCCGCTCCGCCGGCGAGGACTGCGACAACAACGTCGACGATGACGGCAATGGCTACGTGGACGACTGCTGGGGCTGGGACCCGGCCGACAACGACAACGATCCGGACCCGCGGGTGCTTCCGGACCGCCAGCCGAATGGCAACTCGTGCAGCCCGGTCCACGGCACCTTCATCGCCGGCCTGGTGGCCGCCGCCGCCGACAACGGGGCCGGTGGGGCCGGGGTGATGTGGGACGGCCGGGTCATGCCGCTCAAGATGGCGCCGGACGCGGACTGCCGCCTCTTCGACACCACCATCGCCGAGGCGGTGGACTACGCCGTCGACAACGGTGCCGACATCATCAACGCCTCGTGGACCTTCACGGGCACCTCGCTGGCCATGACCCGCAGCTTCCAGGCGGCCGAGGCGGCCGACGTCCTCGTGGTCATCGCCGCCGGCAACGACGACCGGGACGTGGATCCCACCGAGCAGTACCCCATCGACTACCACCTCGACACCGACCTGGTCGTGGCCGCCACCGACAACCGGGACCGCCGGGCGGGGTTCTCCAACTGGGGCGCCACCGACGTGGACATCGCCGCGCCCGGCTGGCGCCTGTGGTCCACGGGGATCTCGGCGGCGGATCGCCACCAGGAGGGGAGCGGCACCTCCTTCGCGGCCCCGCTCGCCGCCGGCGTGGCCGCGCTGGTCTGGGATGCCTGGCCGATGCTCCGCGCCACCGAGGTCCGCGAGGCCCTCATCGAGGGCTCGGACGTCCTGCCGGGCCTGACCTGCGGCTCGGCCACCAAGTGCATCGCCTCGGGGGGCCGCCTCTCGGCGCCGGGGGCCCTGGCCGAGGCCGAGCGCATCGCCACCAGCCCGGTCCTGACCCTCACCAACCTGGTGTACGGCGACACGGGCGAGGGGGACGGGGACGGCGACCTGTCGCCCGAGCGCGGCGAGACGGTGAAGCTGCGGCTCGAGATCCGCAACACGGGCCACGCGCCCACCGGGCGGGTGCGGGCCACGGTGGCGGTGGACCACCCCCACGCCCGGATGGTGCAGGACACCATCGAGCTCGACCCCATTGCCGCTTATGCGACGGCCCGACCCTCGGACAGCCCCATCCTCGAGGTGCCCCTCGCGTGCACCACCGACGATGAGGCCGTCATCACGGTCGTCCTGCAGGACCTCTCCACCGGCGAGGTGTGGGGGGGCGGCGACCGCCTCACCCTCTTCTGCGACATCGACGATGATGGGGACGGGGTCCGCTACCCGGAGGACTGCGACGATCTGCGGAGCGAGGTCTTCCCGGGCGCCGAGGAGATCTGCAATGGCCGCGACGACGACTGCGACGGGATCGTGGACGGCCCGGACGCGACGGGGGCGGTGGACTTCTGGCCCGACGCGGACGGGGATGGCTTCGGTACGGCGGGAACGCCCGTGCGGGCCTGCGAGGCGCCCGCCGACCACGGCGAGGGCGATGACGACTGCGACGACACCCGCGCCGACGTCCATCCCGGCGCCGACGAGGTGTGCGACGGGGTCGACAACGACTGCGACGGGGCGGTGGACGCCGACGACGAGGACGTGCTGGACGCGGTGACCGGCCATGTGGACGCCGATGGCGACGGGTGGGGCGTGGGCGAGCCGGTGGCCACCTGCGCGCCCGACACGGTGGCGGATCGGGCCGGGGACTGCGACGACGCCGACGCGGCGGGCTTCCCGGGCAGCGACAGCTACGACGAGGCCTGTGAGCCGCTGCGTGGGCTGCTCGGCTGCACCACCACCGGGACCGTGCCCGCAGGCTGGTTGGCGGGCCTGGGGCTGCTGCTGCTGGTCCGCCGCCGCCGCTGAGGCCTCCGCGCCGCCGCCTCCCGCGCGGATGCCGGATCAGCCGGGTGTTGCCGGCCTCTTGCCCTCGGGGGGCCCGTCCCGCACCAGCCTGCCGTCCACCAGCTCCAGCACCCGGGGGCAGCGACGGGCGACCCGCAGGTCGTGGGTGACGATGAGGAAGGCGGTACCCGCGTCGCGGTTCCGGGCCTCCAGCAGGGCCATCACCTGCTCGCTGGTCTCCGTGTCCAGGTTGCCGGTGGGCTCGTCGGCCAGCACCAGGGCCGGGTCGTTCATGAGCGCCCGTGCGATGGCCACCCGCTGCTGCATCCCCCCGGACAGGGTGCGGGCCGGCTGATCGGCAACCTGCTCCAGGCCCATCCGCGCCAGCAGCTCCAGGGCGCGGGGGCGCTGGCGACGGTGGAGGCCCCCCTGCAGCGCGGCGGCCGGCAGCATGACGTTCTCGGCGACGGTCAGGCCGGGCAGGAGGTGGTGGAACTGGAAGACGAAGCCCAGCGTCTCGCCGCGCAGCCGCGTCAGGGCCCCGTCGGACAGCTCGGCCACGTCGCGGCCGTCGATGGCCAGGGTGCCCGAGGTGGCCCGGTCCAGCAGGCCGAGGAGGTTGAGCAGGGTGGACTTGCCCGAGCCCGAGGGCCCCACCAGGGCGGCCAGCTCGCCCCGCTCCAGGGTGAGGTCGATGCCGTGGAGCACCTCGACCACCACCTCGGTGCCGAAGGCCTTGCGCACGCCCTCGAGGCGCACCAGCGGCGCCCGGCTCACCCCTGACCCCGGATGGCGGTGGCCGGGTCCATGCGCGCCGCATTGCGGGCCGGCAGGAGCGCCGCCAGCAGCCCGGTCCCCACGCTGATCCCGGTGGCGGTCAGGGCCATGGTGGGGCCGACGACGATGTCGAAGGGCACCACGCGCTCGAGGCCGGTGCCGGCGAGCATGCCGAGGCCGATCCCCAGGACGGCGCCGCCGACGCCCAGCAGGGCGCCCTGCCAGAGGAAGGTAGCCAGCACCACCCGGGCCCGGACCCCCATGGCCCGGAGGATGCCGATCTGACCGCGCCGCTGGACCACGCTCACCGCCAGCACGCTGGCGATTCCCATGGCGACGGCCAGCAGGGTGAAGACCCGGATGAGGATGGTGGACTGGGACTGGGCCGAGAGGGCGGAGAGGAGGGAGGCATTGCGGTCGATCCAGGTCTCGACGGGCTGGCCGGTGCGGGCGGACAGGACCCGGGCGATGGCGTCGGCCTGGAAGGGATCGTCGATGCGCACATCGATGACGGAGATGTCGCCCGGGCGACCGAGGACGGTCTGGCCGGTGCGCAGGGTGGTGACGACCCAGCGCGCATCCAGGCTGGACTGGCCGAGGGCGAAGGTCCCCACCACCCGGAGGCGCGCCTCGCCCGTGTCGGTGCGGATGCGCAGCGGGCGCCCCACCCGCACCCCCAGGGCAGCGGCCAGCTCCGCGCCGAGGAGGGCCTCGCCGGGGCCGAGCCGGGCGGTGCCCGAGACCAGGTGGCCGGGCAGATCGACGATGCGCGAGAGGCGGGCCGGATCGGCGCCCACCACCTCGACGGCCTCCTCCGCCTCGCCGCGGACGGCCAGGGCGGCGCCGGAGATTCGCGGGCAGGCCACCCGGATGCCGGGGGTGGCCTCGGTCCGGGCCAGGGCGCGCTGCCACTGGTCGAAGGGGCGGCGGCCCGCGTCGGGGGCCTCGACGGCGCGCAGCACCACCCGGTCGGGCTCCCGGACCAGCGGCCGGGGGGTGCGGTCGTCGTCCAGGACCGAGAGGTGGGCCTGGGTGCCGAGGGTCTCGGCGAGGAGGTTGTCCTGAACGCCGGTCATGACCGCGGTGATGAAGACGTAGGCGGCCACGCCGATGGCCACGCCGGCCAGGATGAGCAGGGACTGGGTCCGGCCCTCGCGGAGGAAGCGCCAGGCGAGCTGGAGGGCGAGCATCAGCCCTCCGGGGCGGGGAGGGCGGGGCGGACCGGCCGGGGGCGGACCGGATCGCCCTCGTCCACCGGAGCATCGGGGGGCAGGACCACGTCGTCGGCCGCCAGCCCGCTCTTGATCTCGAGGGCCTCGGTGCCCTCCAGGCCGACCTCCACGTCCACGTGGGCCGCCACGCCGTCCCGGGCGACGAGGACCCACGGCCGCGCCGTGCCCAGGTCCCGCACCAGCCGCACCGGGAGGGCCAGGGCCTCGTCGGTGCGGCCCAGGATCACCTCGACCGTGGCGGTCATGTCGGGGCGGAGCTCCAGGTCCTCGGGCGCGGCGTCGAGGGTGAGGGCCACGGCGACGGTGCCACGGGACGGGTCCACCTGGGGGGCGATGCGGGCCACCGTGGCGTCGAGGGGGCGGGCCGGGAAGGCCTCGAGGGCCACCCGGGCGGGCTGCCCCACCGCCAGCCGGTCCAGGTGGGTCTCGTCCGGGGTGATGCGGATCTCGGTGGCGCCGTCCCCACCGAAGCGGACCAGCGGATCGCCGGGCCGGACCACCTCGCCCGGCTCGACGAGGCGCTCCAGCACGACGCCATCGGATGGTGCTCGGATCCGGGTGCGATCCAGCGCGGTCCGGGCCTCGTCCAGGGCCGCGCCTCTCGTGGATAGTCGCCAGGCGATGGAGGGCGTCGGCGACCTGGTGG
>CAZPJM010000120.1:0-13975 GCA_964586865.1 uncultured Enterobacteriaceae bacterium | reverse complement strand
GGGGAGGGTGCACGCCTCGGTCGAGACCGCCGGGTCGCGGGCCCCGTCACCGTCGGCGTCGGCCCACCAGGTCCGCGGCGCGCCCACCGCCGGATCCGCGTCGTCGCAGTCCACCTCGTCGGTGAAGCCGTCGGCGTCGGCGTCCACGACCTCGGGGACCTCGGGGACGCTGGGCGAACAGGCGGCGCCGAGCACCAGCCAGGTCAGGATGCGGTTCATGGTCTCTCCCGAGGCTCGTCGGCGGGGTAACACCGACAGGCCTGGTCGCAGCCGCTCTGGATCGCCCCGGAGACCGGGGACGGGCTGGGGGTGCTCACGAACGGGGACGGGGGCCGCGCCGTGTGGGAGGCGGTGGACCGTGCCTGGCGCGGGACGATCGGGCGGTCGCCTTGACGACGGCGCCCAGAGCGCGCAAGACCTGCAGCATGAAGGCCCGCCGGACCGCCCTCGCGCTGCTGCCCCTCGTGCTCGCTGCTTGCGCGACCACGATCCTTCCGGGCGAGGTGGGCGTTCGGAGCAACTTCGGGCGGATCGAGCCAGAGCCTTATGGGCCCGGGATCATCAGCCACAGCCCGGTGGGCGTCCGCTTCTACCGGGTCTCCACCCAGACGCGCGCCCTCGAGCTGCAGCACGACGTGACCTCGCGCCGTGGCTCCCGGCTCACGGTCGAGGCCGCGGTGGTCTACGCCGCCGACGCGGAGCAGGCCCCGACCCTGATCGCCGAGATCGGCCCGTCGTACGAGCGCGACCTGCTCGATCCCGTCTTCCGGTGGGCCACCCAGCGCGCCTACTCCGAGGGCCGGGCCGCCACCCGCGAGGATCTCGCGATGCAGATCCGCGATCACATGAACGAGCGGATCGCCCCACGGGGGCTGCGGGTCGAACAGGTCATCCTGGAGCGGAGCGCCCTCCGCTCCGACATCGTCTACCGGGCATTCGAGGCGCGGGTGGCCGAGGAGCAGCGCGCCCAGCAGATGGCGTTCGAGGTCGACCGGGCGAGGCAGGAGGCCGAGCGTCAGGTCATCGAGGCGCGGGGCCGGGCCGACTCCCACCGGATCCTCCAGGACGGCCTGTCGCCGGAGGTCCTCCAGAACGAGAGCATCGAGGTCTTCCGGAAGCTGGTCCAGTCCCCCAACACCACGCTGATCCTCAACGATGGCTCCACGCCGGTCGTGATCGACTGACGCCCCCGCCCCCGCGCTACGATCCAGTCGCGTCGCGGGCGTTCGGCCAAGCCGCCGCGGGGGACCCAGGCGCTCCGGGGGTCCGTGCGGTCGCCGGGTCCTCGCCGTCCTCCGAGGGCTCGACGCCTGGCGCATGGACCCCGAGAGACTGGACCAGGTCGGGACGGTCTGCGAGGCATTCCCGCCACGCGGCACAGACCACCACCTCGCGCACGATCTCCCAGCCGCTCGCATGCTCGGGAGCCTGGGCGGGCTCGTACCCGCGCCGGCGGGCACGCCGCTTCTCCTTGGGGGAGAGGGGAGGGGTCACGTCGTAGACCCGGGGTCGGGACTCCACGACCAGGCGCTCCTGGGGGATCCCGGCGGCGACGACGCGATGACAGACTTCACACTTGAACACGTGGATCTCTCCTGCAGTTCCGCGCCGCTGCAAGCATCTGCTGGCGCCTCGGCAGCTCCTATCGCAACTCAGATGCGATAGCGAGCAAGAAGGGTGCGTCGTGCCGATGGTGGCGCCCCGGAGATCCGCTGGCGGCGTCGGCATCGGTGCGGCGCGGGGAAGCGATCCGCAGCCATGGGCCGCGTGACCGGGATGGGGCCGCTCATGGGCAGCAGGCTTGCTGGCAGGCCTGCATCCGCAGGGCGTTGGCGATGTGGAAGCCGACGAGGACGATGCCGGCGCACACGGCCAGGACGGCCCCGCCCTCGAACAGGGCCCAGGCCTCGGCGAGGCGAGCCACCACGAGCATGCCGCCGCCGAGGGCGAAGCCCATGGGCACCCACGCCGTCCGGTGGGCCCGGTACCCCAGGCCGGCGGCGACGGCGGCGAAGGTCAGCGCGAGGGCGAAGAACCCCCACTCGAACAGCTCGCCAGCCAGGAACCCCAGCCCCAACAGGGTCGGGAGCGCCGGCGCGAGGCCGACCAGTCCGCAGTGCACGGCGCAAGCCAGGCTCGCGGCGCCCCCCAGTCGATCGACCCAAAGCGGTCTCACGCGGCCCCCTCGGGCCAGGCGAAGGGATGGGGCATGGACCCCCAGAGCTCGGGCCGGGCCAGCTCGGCCTCGGTGAGGAGGCAGGCGTCGAAGGCCTCGGTCAGGGCCTGCTGGTCCAGGTCCACCCCGATGAGGACGATCTCCTGCCGGCGGTCGCCGTAGGTCGGGTGCCACAGGGACTCCAGGTGGGCCAGGAAAGCGCGGTCGTCCGGCCGACGCTCGGGGGAGACCGCGGCCCACCACATCCCGGCGAGGGCGGTCTCCCGGGTGGCGCCGGCGAGCTGGAAGGCGGCTGTGTGGTTGGGGCGTGAAGCGACCCAGAACCAGCCCTTCGCACGGACCACCCCCGGCCAGGGGCGACGGAGCCACGCATCGAGCCGCGACGGGTGGAAGGGGTGGCGAGCCTTGTAGACGAAGCTCGAGATGCCGTAGGCCTCGGTCTCGGGCGTGTGCGTGCCCATCAGCTCCTGCACCCACGCAGGGCGCTGCTGGGCCTCCTCCATGTCGAACCGCCCCGTGCCCAGCACCGAGGTCAAGGGCACCCGGCCGCGCTCGGCCCGCACCAGGGTGGCCCCGGGGTTGATCGCCTGCAGGGTGGCCTCGACCTGCTCGAGCTGCTCGTCATCGACCAGGTCGGTCTTGTTGACGACGATCACGTCCGCGAACTCGACCTGCTCGACGTGCAACGTGGCCAGGGTTCGCATGTCCTCGTCGGAGACCGCCAGGCCCTGCGAAGCCAGGGAGGGACCCTGCGCCAGCTCGGTCGGGAAGGCGCGGGCATCGACCACGGTGACCAGCGTGTCCAGGCGGGCGAGCGACGACAGGGAGGTGCCGTCCTCGGCCTCGAAGGTGAAGGTCTGGGCCACCGGGAGGGGCTCGCTGATCCCGGTGGATTCGATGAGCAGGTAGTCGAACCGCCCATCGCGGGCGAGGCGGGTGACCCCGGCGAGCAGATCCTCGCGGAGGGTGCAGCAGATGCAGCCATTGCTCATCTCGACGAGCTGCTCCTCGGTGCGCGACAAAGCCGCATCACCATCGCGCACGAGGGCGGCATCGATGTTCACCTCGCTCATGTCGTTGACGATGACGGCCACGCGAAGCCCTTCACGGTTGGCGAGGACGTGGTTGAGCAGGGTGGTCTTGCCGGCGCCGAGGAAGCCGGAGAGCACGGTCACGGGAAGGGTCGCGGTCACGGAAGTCTCCTGGTGGGGCCGTCCCGTTATTGCAACTCAGTTGCCATAGCAACATGAGGGCGGTACGTGATGACCATGCTCACGGTGTCCGCGCACGCCCTCGAGGAGAGCCCATGAAGATCATCACCCGACTGGCCCCCATCGCGCTGCTGTTCACCGGCGGATGCTCCGCGGACCACGACCACGACCACGTCCATGACCATGCCGACCATCAGGCCCTCCTCGGCGGCGCGGCCATTCGAGGATCCGCCATGGAGAACGCCTCCATGACCCTCGGCATGAGGGTCGGCGAGCGGGTGGCGACCGCCCGCCACTTCCAGCGCGAGACCCGGGCATCGGGTGCGCGTGGTTCCCGAGTCTCTCGAGCGGCATCGTCCTCTTCACCGCGATGACACGTAGACCCCAAGCTCCTTGATGATCACCACGGCATCCTCGGCGTCCGTCACCATGCGGAGGCGGATGCGCGCATCGGCGCTGAAGGCGGCCTCGTCGGCACCGAGGCGCACGTACCCGTAGTCGGTGGAGCCGTGGAAGAAGTCCCCCTCGTCGGGCGCCCCGCCCCCCTGGAGGGCGAGAACGGGGGTCCAGCCCGAACCATCCCACAGGTCGACGCGGACCTCGTCGCCTGGGTCCGTCTGCCACGGGAGGTAGCGGAAGGCGACCTTCAGCTCCGCCGCCGTCGTGAGGTCCATCGGGGCGATCTGCACCAGGCCCGGCCCCTCGCCCCCGTCCAGGCGGACCGTGCCCGAGGCGTCATCGTAGGTGCAGCCCGGATCCGTGCAGGAGACGCCCGAGAGGCTGCTGGAGAAGTCCGTGCGCAGGACCTCGGTGAACGGCCTGGGGGCGTAGATGTCGTCGAGGAAGCGGACGCTCGCCGCGGCCACCCCCTCGGGGTCGTCTTCTGGCGCGTAGTGGCCCGTGCGGAGCTGCGGTTGCTCCCGACCGAACGCCCCGGGGACCTCGGCGATGTACTCGGCGCGGCGATTCCGGCGCGCGTCGGGAAGGTCCACGTCCTCCCAGATCACCATGTACGGCCGGTCGAACGCCGAGGTCAGGTGGTCCCAGGCGACCTGGTTCGACCGGGCTTCCGGCCAGGTGGGGTCCTCGGGGACGAACTCCGGGAACGCCCGGATCGAGGCCTGGTAGGCCCGGTCGGGGGTCGGGGCCATGTAGGCCGCCTGGACGGCCTCCGGGCAGGGTGGGACCCCGGCTTCCGTGCGTGCCGCGTTCTCGCAGATGAGGGCGCCGACAGGCACGACAGGCGCACTGCGCACGAAGTCGCGCCACTGCTCGTGGCGGGGCGAGAGCCCGCTCAGTCCCCGGTTGAGGCCCGCATTGCCGTTGATGAAGCCGTCGAACAGGTCGGGTCGGTGCTCGGCGATCAACCTGGCGCCCAGGGGATGACCGTAGTCATGGCCGAACAGCACGACCGGACGTAGGCCGACGGCGTCATCGATCCCCTCGATGGCCTGGCGGATCCACTCCAGCTGTCGGTCGTAGGTGTAGTCCGCTTCGTCCGCGGGCTTGTCAGACCGGCCATGTCCCACGAGGTCCACGGCGACTGTGCGATAGCCGGCGTCGTTAAGGCGGGGAACGAGGCGCCGGAACAGGTAGGACCACGACGGGTTGCCGTGCAGCATCAGCAGCGTGGGGGCGTCATCCGGACCCGAGACGGTGTAGTGAACGCGGATCCGGCGATTGCCGGGCTCGCCGGTGGGGTCGTCCACGCAGATGTAGCGCGGCTGGAACGGGAACCCGGGCAGGTCATCGAAGCGCTCGTCGGGTGTGCGCAGCACGTCCATCGTGCCGCTGGCGTTGGCCGGGCACTCGGAGCCGGGCTCGTCCGTATCGGCGGTGTCCGTATCGGCGGTGTCCGTATCGGCGGTGTCCGTGTCGCCGGCGTCCGTGTCGCCGACGTCCGTGTCGCCGACGTCCGTGTCATCGGGAAGCGGAGGGCCGCCCTCATCGACCGTGGGTGCACAGCCGAGCAGGGCGACGAGTGGCAGCACGGCGCTGGACAGGTGCACGCGGTCTCCAGGAGACCGGGTCAACGGGGCGATGACCCAGGTATTGCCGGCGGGTCCGAGAGACGTGGACTCATCGGCGTCGACCGGGTCTTCGTGCGGCCGGTGCGTCGCGTGCGCGCCTGTCCGTCCAGCCGTCGATCCGCACCTCGGCGTGCCTGGGGGCGCTGGGGTAGCCGGGCAGGGTGGCGTTGGGCCGGTCGAGGAGGTTCCGGGCGACGAGGGTGAGCCGGAGCGGCAGGCCAGGAAGTCGCCAGCTCGCTCGGGCGGACAGGTCCCACACGTCTGCAAGCCCCGCGCGCCGGTAGTTGGCGTCGTACAGGCCCCCGAGGTGGCGGGCGATGACGGCCAGCTCGGCCTTCTCGTCGCCCAGGTGCAGCCGGGCGGTGGCGATCCGGGACGGAAGCTGGCGGGTGAACCGCCCTGGCGCCTGCAGGGTGAGCTGGCCGCGCACCTCGAGCCACGGACGAAACCGCACCGCGCCGTCGGCCTCGAGGCCATGGACGCGGATCCGGTCGATGGCGACCCGCTCGGCGAAGGGGGGCACGCCGAACACCCGGATGCCGTCGCGGCCCACGGTGCGGAATCCCGCAAGCCGGAGGTGCGCCGCGCTCCGGGTCCAGGCCACGGCGAGCTCGCTCACGGCGGCAGCCTCCGGGGGCAGGTCGGGGTTGGCGACGGGCAGGGGCAGGTACCGCTCGGCCAGGGTGGGGACCCGCAGGTTGTCCGCGTGGCGCAGCCGGACCTCCAGGTCCCGGAGCGGGGCCCACCGCAGCCCCGCCTTGTACGGCACCCGCAGGTCGCGCCCGTCCAGCCAGGCCAGTCGGGCTCCTCCGAGGAGGGTGAGCCGCTCGTGGGGGCGCGCGCGGAGCTCGCCGTACCCGGCCAGGCTGTACTCGGCGGGGATGGACTGGATCCCACCCTCGCTCCGGCGCCACCGCCCGGTGCGCGCGTCGGCCCAGACGCCCGCGATGGCCCGAAGCCCGTCGAGCAGCGGCTGCTCCTGCTCGGCATAGGCCCCCAGCGTCAGGTCCTGGACCGCGCTTCGGTCGGCAAACCGGTGCACACCCCCGCTGGTCCAGGCTTGGATCCGCAGCGCCCCCGGGCCGAGCAGCCGCGTGAGACCGACGCTGGCGCCTCCCCGGTCGGCGACGACCCTGGCTTCGGGGGTCGGCCGGTCGATGTGGCCCGGATCGGCCGCTCGGAGTCGTCCGCCCCAGGCGCGCGCGACCAGGGTGAGGCCACCCGGCCCGCGCCACCGGCCGGCGGTCTGGGCGCTCCATCGCTGTCCGCCCGCTCCCTCCCGGGGTCCGGCCGTCTGCAGGAGATCCACCGCCGCGAGCCCGTCCCAGGCCCCTCGGCGCGACCACAGCCCGCCGCGGGCCCGAAGGGTCTGGAAGGCGCCGAGACCGATCTGGCCGTTCACGGAGGTGCCGGGGGTGTCCCGCCAGCGGCTGTCCAGGCGGACCACCCCACCGAGGGCCCCGCTGCCGTAGCGGACGCTGTCCCCCCCGGGGGTCACCGCCACCTGGTCCACCGTGCCGGGGGTGAGGAAGTCGGGGACCGGGTGTCCGAACAGGCCCTGTTGGACAGGTACGCCGTCGAGCACGGTCAGCACGCCGGTGGTGGGGCTTCCACCCAGGCCGCGCAGGGTGAGGCCGCCCGAGGAACCGGGACCCACCCCCAGCAGGCCGGTGCCGGTCGTCGTCGTGTGCAGCCCGGGGGTGTGCGCCGCCACCGCTTCGAGGAGGGTCGGGGCGGGGGAGCGTCGGAGGGTCTCGCCGTCGATGACGGTGCGGTTCGCGGTGGGATCGGCGTCCGTGTCGCGCCGCTCGGCCTCCACCAGGATCACCGGGTCCTCGTCCCCCGGGCCATCCTCGCGGCCCTGCTGCTGCTCCTCCTCCTGCTCCTCTTCCTCACGGTCCTCGGCGACGGGGTCGGCGCCGCTGCGAGCCGGCTCGGCCTGCGCCGCCCGAGGTCCGAGGGCCACCGCGGCCCCGAGCAGCGCCGCGGCGACGCTCGCCGGCGTCATCAGTGGCCCCTGGGCCCGTCACGGTCGAAGTCCTGGATCAGCCCGTCCGGGGTCAGGAGGACCTCCATGGGGCCCGCCCCCCGGGTCAGGCGGAGCGAGGCCTCGGTGCGGTAGGGGAACCAGTCGAAGAGAGCGTCCTCGGGGGGGTCCAGGTCCTGCTTCAGGAAGGTGAGCGGGCCCTCGCCCACGAGGCAGGTGCCCACCGGCGTCGTCTCGCCGGGCTCGAGGACCTCGGGCCAGTCGCAGCCCCGCAGCCCCAGGTCGCGCACGCGCCACCGGGGGTGCTCGTTGACGACGACGACGTCCACGTGCGCGCACCCCACCAGGCCGACGAGCACGGCCAGCAGGCGGGCGGTCACTCGTCTCCGGAGCACAGCGCGATCCTGTCCCTCTCGGCGAAGGATGGGAAGTCCAGCTCGGGCCAGCGCTCGCGCACCGCATCCCAGGCCGCCTCGGACATGGGCTCGACCCCCTCGGGCGGACAGGGGCCGCGGTGGTTGGCGAGGGCGATGGTCAGGTCCCGCTCCTGCCCGGGCAGCGTCTCCTCCTCGACGGCGGAGACCAGCGGGCTCAGGTTGCCCTCCGGGCAGGCCGTGTCGCCGAACGAGGCGATCATGTAGACCGGCCCCAGGCCAGCCTCGACCTCGGTCGGGTCCGAGGAGGCGCCGGGAGGCAGGGCGGTGTCGAACCGGGCGTCGAGGTAGGCCGCCTCGCAGATCGTCCAGGGGGGCTGGCGGGGCGCATCCGGGTCGTCGAAGGCGTTGACGAGGGTGACCACCGCAGGCTCGTCGGCGGGAGCACAGCCCGACAGCAGGAACAGGATCAGGGCGTGTCGCACGCGGCACCTCCGACCCGGCGGGTAGTCCATCGGCCCACGGCGTTCCAGCCCCGCGGAATCCGGGCGGCTGCCGGGCTGGCCGTGAGGGCATAAGGCCGGGGTGTTCCAGGAGGGTTCATGCACGTCCGACACGTGGTCGCCGTCGCGCTCGGCCTGATGCTCGCCGGATGCGGGGGGACCGACAGCGGCGAGGCCGCCGGCGGGGAGCCAGGCCACGGCGAGGCGGTCGATGCCGATGTGGCCCTTATCCTGGCCGAGACGCGGCGGGTGCACGGGGGGCAGGGACCCTGGGCGGTCGCCGGCTACCGCATCGGGGCCCACGCCATGGGCGCCCTCGGCGTGCCCCGGGGCCACATGGGGCTGCGGGTCCACCACCACAGCCCCAGCGCGGTTCAGTACTCGTGCATCACCGATGGCTTGCAGGCGGCCACGGGGGCGAGCCTGGGCAAGCACACCCTCGCCTGGACCGAGGCACCCCTGCCGGACCTCCGCGCCGAGGTCGGGACCGCCAGCGGTGAGACCCTGGTCTACACCCTGACCGACGGCTTCGTGGC
The DNA here is from genome assembly GCA_964586865.1 of uncultured Enterobacteriaceae bacterium. Taxonomy (GTDB): domain Bacteria; phylum Myxococcota_A; class UBA796; order UBA796; genus REDI01. Next base: position 5,158 of record CAZPJM010000120.1, on the reverse strand, counting down.
GCGGTACACCGACGTGCCCTTCGAGGAGCTGGACGCGCGAGGCGCCGAGGTGGCGCGCCTCGACGACACGGACATCTTCACGGTCGAGCGGCGGACGGCCGAGGGCGTGCCCGCCGAGTGAGCGCCCGACGGGGTGCCTACCGCTCGCCGCTCCCGGCAGAGGGATCGCCCGCCGGGCGGGCCTTCAGCTTGCTCCGGCCACTCAGGATGAAGACGAAGCCGGTCACGGCGGCCACGCCACCACCCGCCTGGAGGCCGGTCGGCAGGGCGGCGGGCATGTCGTCGCCGCCGGCGACGAGCAGCACCACACCGACGATGGAGGCGAGTGCTCCCGCGATCCCGAGGGACTGACCCACGACCCCGTAGGTGGGCGGGCGGGTCTTGCCCTCGACCACCAATGGGGCTCCCGGGAGGACGTCGAGGTCGATCTTGCCGGGCACCACGCCCTCGCCCTGCACGAAGAAGCGGAACTCCCCGGGCTCGACCGCGAGGCGGCACGGGGCGACGCAGAGCTCGAGGGCATCTCCGGCCCGGGCGCGCTTCACCGGCTCGGTCCACCCGACGTCCAGGCTCGGGCGGTCCAGCTGGAAGGTCACGGTGGTCCGACCGGTCGGGGCGGCTGCGCCCTCCGCGAGCACGATGGGCCCCGCCGCGGGCTCGGTGCCGGGCACGGCATCCCCCTCGGCGGCGTCCTGCTCGACGGCCACCTCCGCCTCCTGGGACGCTGTCTCCTCCATCCCTGCTTCATTGGTCGCCCATCCGAGCATCCCGATCCACAACAAGCCCATGCGGCCCTCCTTGGTGAGAGGGACTACCGAACGCGGGCGGCCGCGGGAAGCCCCTGCTGCGGCGGGGGCCCGGTCCCTCGGCCGGGCCCGCGCCGGTTGTGGCACGATGGCGACGCGGTGGGGCAATCCGCCACACCCTCGATGGTGGGTCGCTGCATCCCCCTGGGACCGGTTCTTGCAGGGGGGCGCCTCCCACTCCCCACGCCAGGCCACCCTTGAAGCTCGCCCCACGCCTGATCGCCGTCACCGCTGGCACCGTCTTCATCGCCTCGGCCCTGGCGGGGGTCCTGCTCGTGCGCATGGAGCGGGCCCAGCTCATCGCCGACGAGCTCACCGAGTCCCGGGTGCTGCTGCGGAGCCTGCAGGTCTCGGTGGAGAACGCGCTCCGGGACGGGCAGGACCCCGACATCGTCGAGCTCCTGGGTCGTCTCGAGCTCATCGCGCGCCGGGTCGACGTGCTGGTGTTCGCGCCGGGCCCCGCCAGCACCCCCTGGGTCAGCACGTTGGTCTCCAGCTCGCCGGCCCGGGCGTGCAGACCACGGACCAGGTCGAACCGCAGGGGCTCGGGGACGTGTCCTCCATGGCCCGACGCATCGGGGGCCGGCGCCACCGGGCCGGCCATGGACGGGGCGTGAGCGAGCAGGAGCAGGAGCAGGCGATTCGTCATCGGGCGTCCCGGACAGGCGAGGTTCGCCAGCCGGGATTGCACGGGTCGTGCCAGGGCACGTGGCTCGCCGTGGCCTCGGCGCGCGGGCGGATTCTCGCGCGATGGGCCCGCTCACGTCACCGTCGACGATGGGACATCCTGCGACGGATCGGGAGCCGGGGCGGGACACGCTGCCCCGCCCGGCAGCCGCCGTCAGTCGCCGTCTTCCTCCTCCTCCTCTTCCACGCCCTGCAGGGTGCCGTCCGGGGTGATCTCGACCTCGAGCCGCTGGCCGTCGTGGAGGAAGTCGACGTCGTAGATGCCCTCGTCGATCTCGGCCTCGAGGAGCTCGGCGCCCGGCCAGTTGGCGTCGAGGGTGTCGAGCACCGGCTGGGGAAGGTCGGCGAGATCGACGGGGATCTCGTCCTCGTCGTCGTCCTCCTCCTCCTCGTCGTCGTCGTCCGCGGCGGCGCGGGTGGGGAGGGTCGAGGCCGCCGTGGTGTCGGCGGGCATCTGCCGCGCGCTTCCACATCCGGTCAGCAGGGCCAGGGCGAGGGGCAGGGTCAGGGTGCGCATGGGTTCCTCCTCGGGAAGCCCGATCGTCGTGGGCCGCCCGGGTGAACGTGGGATGAAGGTCGGCTTCAGCCTGGGTTCAGGATGGGGGGTTATCGCGCCGCCATGGCGCGTATCCTCCTGGTCGAAGACGAACCCCGGCTGGCCCTCGCGGTGGAGCGCGGGCTCCAGGACGAGCTGCACGCTGTCGATGTGGTGCTCGACGGCCCCGATGCGCTGGTGGCGGCGGGCAGCGGTCGGTACGACCTGATGGTCCTCGACTGGATGCTCCCCGGCTGCTCCGGGGTGGAGGTCTGCCGGCGGCTGCGAGAGGACGGGGTGCAGCTGCCCATCCTGATGCTCACGGCCCGGGACGCCGACGCCGACGTGGTCCGGGGGCTCGACGCCGGCGCCGACGACTACCTCACCAAGCCCTTCTCCTTCGAGGTGCTCCTCGCGCGGGTGCACGCGCTGCTCCGGCGGGCCGAGGGGCGAGGCGCCTCGACCGTCGCGGTCGGTCCGCTCCGCGTCGACCTGGGGGCCCATCGGGTGTGGTGGGGGGATCGCGAGCTCCGGCTCACGGCCAAGGAGTACCAGCTCCTGGCTCGCTTGGCGCGGCGGCCGGGTGCCGTGGTGAGCCGCGATCAGCTCCTCGCCGCGGCGTGGGAGCGCGACATGGAGCCCGCCTCCAACGCCGTCGAGGTGCACGTGGCGAAGCTCCGGCGCAAGATCGACCGGCCGTTCGAAGGCCGCCTCATCCACACCGTCCGGGGGATCGGCTATGCCCTTCGATGGGAGGCCTCCTGATCCGCGGCATCCGAGGCCGGGTGCTGGCGGCCATCGTCCTGCCGGCCGTGCTCGTCCTGCTCCTCTCCTCGGTCTGGGTCCACCAGCAGGTCCGGTCCGACCGCATGGCCGACCTGGACGCCCGGCTCGCCGGCTGGGCGCAGGCCCTCGCGGCGCTGGTCGAGCGGGACGGGGGACGATGGGAGACCGAGTTCGACGGTGAGGCTCCCCCCGTGGATCTCACCGGGGGGCTCCAGGCGTGGCGCGTCCGGACGGTGGACGGGCGGGTCCTGGCCCACGGCGGTCCGGACCTTGCCGACCAGCCCCTCGGCGCCAGCCGGTGGGCGAATGACGAGGTGCGGCACTGGGCCGCGATCCACCGGGTGACCTCCGACGACGACCCGCCCGGGGCCCCGCCGGCCGAGGTGCGGGTGGATGTGGCGGCCGACCTGGGGCCGCTCGAGGCCGACCTCCGGTCCATGGCACGAACCTCCCTCCTGGTCGGGCTGGTCCTGGGACTCCTGGCGGCGCTCGCCGGCCTGTGGCTGGCGAGGGCCATCGCCCGGCCCATCGAGGAGCTCACCCACCGCGCCGAGCGGATCCATCGCCCCACCCCCGACCCGGATCTGCCCACCGATGCGGGCCTCGAGGAGATCGACCGGCTCTCTTCCACCCTGCGGGCGGCCTTTCGTCGGCTGCACGATCTGTGGGCCCAGCAGGCCAGGTTCACCGCCGACGCCTCCCACGAGCTCCGCACGCCGCTGGCGGTCATCCGCACCGAGGCCGAGGTCGCCCTGCGGCGCCCCAGGGCCCCCGACGACTACCGCGCCTCCCTCGCGACGGTCCTGGAGGGGGCGACCCGCATGCAGGAGACGCTCGAGGGGCTGCTGCTGCTGGCCCGGGCCGACGCGGGCGACCCCTTGCGCACCGAGCCGGTGGAGCTGGGGGCGCTGGCCCGCGCCGTCGCGCGCGCGCACGCGGTCATAGCCAATGTCGAGGACGTGACGGTGAAGGGGGACGCCGCCCTGCTTCGGACCCTGCTCGACAACCTGGTGCGCAACGCCGTCCGCCACGCCTCCCGGGACACGGTCGAGGTGGGGATCACGCACGGCCCCGACCAGGTCCGGATCACCGTGGTGGACGCGGGGGAGGGGATCGCCCCCGAGCACCTCCCGCACGTCCGCGAGCGGTTCTACCGGGCGGACGCCTCCCGAACCCGGGGCGAGGCCGACGGCGCAGGGCTGGGTCTGGCCATCGTCCAGGGCGTGGCCGAGGTCCACGGGGGATCCGTCAACATCCGGTCGACCCCGGGGGAGGGCACCACGGTCGAGGTGTGGCTGCCCGGGGGCTGATGGGCCCGGGACCCTGCGAGGTTCCTCACTGCACCCGGTGGTCGATCCGCCACACCGCCTCGCAGGGGCGGCACAGGGCGGTCGGCAGGCCCGAGTTGCGCCGGGTCCGGCCCGCCACGGCCTTGAAGACGGGGCCGCTCCGTTCCTCGTCGCACTGGATGCACGCATTCGGGGAACCATCCGGCGCGTGGTAGGGCGCGGACAGCAGCCGAATGCAGGCATCCAGGCACACCTCCCGGGTGTGGGCCGTGTTGTACGCCCAGATCTCGGCGCATCGGTCGGTGAAGCCGATGGCCTTCAGGCAGGGGACGGACGCCAGCGGCTCGCGAGCCAGGCTCTCCAGGCCGCACTGGCGCACGGGCGTCGTCAGGTCCGGCGTCTCGATGTAGACCGCCAGGTCCTCGAGGGAGGAGCAGGCGCCGCACGCGCCCCCGTGGGTGACGGTGGCCCCGGCGTCCCAGGCGTCCTCCTGGGTGGCGAAGGTGTCGAGCCGGTAGGACCTCCCCCGTCGATCGGTCACCGTCCAGCCGCACACGCCCGCCGGCGCCGGCAGCCAGGCGTCGGGCGTGGTGTACGGGTCCGCAGCGAGCGGATCTGGAGGGTTGTCGAGGCTCCAACGGCGCAGCTCGGCCAGATCCTCGGGGCGGTAGGGGGGCACCGACCAGACGGCGTCCCCGGCGGTGACCTCCGGGCGGCAGGCCTCGGGGGGCAGCCCCGTGTTCGGGCCGGGGGCCCCGAACAGGTGATGGCAGCTCGGCTCGGCCCACGGGGCCACGTCGCCCTGCGTGAGAGGCGGGGCGCACGCGACGAGGAGGATGGACCACCAGCGGTGCATGCCAGGACGGTAGAGCGGGGGTCGCGGCGGATCCAGCGAAAACGGTCGACGCCACCCTGGCTGGGGCATCTGGCCCGGCACCATGAGCGATGGTTCTGCGAGTGGATGGGATACGGTACCCGTGCGTCCCCCTCCTCGGAGCCCGCATGATCCCGACCCGTCGCGCCCGACCGGCCCATCGCCCGCGCGCCCGCCATGC
>CAZPJM010000119.1:0-14005 GCA_964586865.1 uncultured Enterobacteriaceae bacterium | reverse complement strand
ACGTTGAACCGAAAATGCATCACATCCCCATCGGCCACCACGTACTCCTTCCCCTCGATCCTCAACTTCCCCACCGCCTTCAGGCCGGCCTCGCTGCCCTGCTCGAGCAGGTCGTCGATGGCGTAGACCTCGGCCTTGATGAAGCCGCGCTCGAAGTCGGTGTGGATGACGCCGGCGGCCTGGGGGGCCTTGAAGCCCTCGCGGATGGTCCAGGCGCGGATCTCCTTCTCGCCGGCGGTGAAGTAGGTGCGCAGGCCGAGGAGGCGGTAGGTGGCGCGGGCGAGGCGGGCGAGGCCGGGCTCGTCGAGACCCATGTCCTCGAGGAAGCTGGCCTTCTCCTCGGGGTCGAGCTCGGCGATCTCGGCCTCGATCTGGGCGCAGATGACGACGATCTCGGCGCCCTCCTGCTCGGCCTTGGCACGGACGGCGGCGACGTGGGGGCTTTCGCCGTCGAGACCGTCCTCGTCGACGTTGCAGACGTAGAGGATGGGCTTGGCGGTGAGGAGCTGGAGGTCGCGCACCCACGGGCGCTCGGCGTCGTCCCACTCGGCGCTGCGGATGGTGCGACCCTCCTCGAGGAGGGCGACGGCCTTCTCGGCGACGGCGAGCTGGGCCTTGGCGTCCTTGTCGCCGCTCTTGGCCTGCTTGCGCACCTTGTCGACGCGCTTCTCGGCGGTGGCGAGGTCGGCGAGGACGAGCTCGGTCTCGATGGTGTCGATGTCGCGGAGGGGGTCGATGGTGCCGTCGACATGGGTGATGTCGTCGTCCTCGAAGCAGCGCACGACCTGGAGGATGGCGTCCACGGCGCGGATGTGGCCGAGGAACTGGTTGCCGAGACCCTCGCCCTGGCTGGCGCCCTTGACGAGGCCGGCGATGTCGAGGATCTCGACGGTGGCCGGGATGATCTTCTGGGTGGTGATGACGGAGGCGATCTGGTCGAGGCGCGGGTCGGGGACGCTGACGATGCCGGTGTTGGGCTCGATGGTGGCGAAGGGGTAGTTCGCGGCCAGGGCGCCGGCGGCGGTGAGGGCGTTGAAGAGGGTGCTCTTGCCGACGTTGGGGAGCCCGACGATGCCTGCCTGCAGGGCCATGGATGCCTCCGTGCGCCCGCCGGGCGCTTCGGGGTGGGCGGCGCCCGTATCGCCCCTGTGGGACGGCGCCAGCGAGGCCACGAGGGGCTCGTCGAGGACGGGATGGGCGGGCGCGCAGGGCGGCTGGCGCGGGCGGGGACGCGGCCGGGGGGTAGCGGGGGCGGTCCGAACGGGCGAGGCTCCGGGTCGGAGGACCCATGGCCCGCTTCGCCGTCGATCGCGCCTTCTATCTCCCCGCCCGGGACCTGATGGTCCTCACCGGCGCCCCGGACGAGGGCGAGGTGGGGCCGGCAGATCTGGTCGACCTGCCGAGCCGCCTGGGCGGACCGGGGCCCGTCCCCATCGAGAGCATCGAGTGGGTCCGCTTCGAGGGGGGGCGGGAGGTGCCCGCGGTCTGCGTGCGCCTGGTCCACATCGAGTCCACCCCCGACTTCGAGCCGGCCCACCTGGAGGGCCAGATCCTGGAGGTCACGACGGTGTCGTGAGCGCGGCGCTCATCGGGAGGTGCCGAACAGCATCTCGCGCCAGGTGAGCTGCTCGCCCAGGGCGTGGCGCTGCTCGCGGGTCTGGGCGTAGTTGAGGACGGCGACGAGGACGACGCCGCCCACGGTGTTGCCCAGGATGGCGGGCAGGAGGTAGGAGCCCAGGACCTCGGGCACGGTGGCGACCCCCATGAGCACGGCGTAGACGGCCTCGGCGGCGCCGGCGATGCAGTGGACCAGGTCGAAGGCGCCCACCGCGTACAGGAAGAGCCAGATGACCAGGATCCGCCCGGTGGTGCTGGTGACGGCGTGGACGATCCAGGTCATGCCCGCCACGAGCCAGCCGGCGATGACCGCCTTCCAGAAGGCGGTGACGGGCCCGTGGGACATGGCGTGCTCGGCGATGGCGCGGGCGCTCTCGTGGGCCTCGGAGCCGAGGATGCCGGTCCAGGCCAGGGCCATGGCGCCGAGGGCCGCGCCGAGCAGGTTGGTCGCGAGCACGATCCCCCACAGCCGCAGCAGGTCGGGGATGCTCACCTGGCGGGTGAGGACGAGGACCACGGGGGTGAGGGTGTTCTCGGTGTAGAGCTGGTAGCGGCCGAGCACGATGAAGAGGAAGCCGAGGGGGTAGAGGAGGGCGGTGATGACACGGTTGTCGGGCCCGGCGAAGACGCCGAGGTGGATGAGGCCGAGGTAGGAGAGGCAGATGCAGAAGCCAGCGGCCAGGCCCGCCCAGATGAGCTCCTCCCGGCCCTCGTCGATCTCGTGCCGGGCCACGCGACAGACACGCTCGAAGATGTTGTCGGTGCTGAAGATGTCGGGCAGGGGTCGACGCCCCACCACGCCGGTCTCGTCGGCGAGCTCCTCGCGGGGCGGTGCCTCCAGGTCGGGGGGCGCATCGCTGGGGGCGTCGTCGGGGTCGGCCTCGCCGAGGGGGGGCGCGTCGTCGTGCGCCTCCTCGGACGGGTCGGGTCGGGGCTCGGGCATGGACCTCCGCGGGTGGGCGCCGCTCCTGTAAGCCGAAGGCCGGGGCGGACCCGTACGGATCGTGGTCCTCGGTGGACAGGCTACGCGCCCTCCGCGGTCCGGTCGGATACGACGACAGCATGCCCCTCGCGGCCCACCACGAACTCGCCCCCTTGCAAGCGCGCGCCGCCCTGGCCACGGGCTGGCCGACGCTGCACCTCGACGCCGCCACCGAGTCGGCGGCCCTGGCGGCCCATGACACCCTGGTGGGCGTGGTCGGGCCCGTGCCCCAGGCGGATCTGCTGGAGCCCTCGGACGACGAGGCGCCCTGGCGGCTGCGGGTGGATCTCCCCTGGCTCGCTCCCGAGACCTGGGACGCCCTCCAGCGGGCCCTGCCCACGGCGGTGCTGGCGCCAGGGCGGTCTGCGGGCGCCCAGGAGGCCCACGATCAGCTCGCCCTCCTCGAGGAGGAGATCGCCGGGGCGGTGGCCCCGGTGGATGCGCTCCGAGGGGGGCTCTGCCTGCCGGAGCTGTGCGAGGAGGACCCGGATCCGCCGGCCGCCCAGGTGGCGACGGCGCTGGTGGCGGCGGCGCAGGCCGTGTCCCCGGGCCTGGTCCGCCACCCCTCCGAGGCGGTGTCCTTCGTGCGGCATCGGCACACGGGGCGGCGAGGCTGGCGGCTGACCCTTCCCGATGCGGTCCTGGAGGGGCTCGCCGGCGATGCCCTGGCGGCGCTGCGCCGGGACGTGGTCGAAGCGGTGTGGGGCGTGGTCCGGGCCCGCCGGGACGCAGACGTGGCCCTCGCCCCGGACCTGCTCTGGGATCCCCGGCTGGGCTTCTCGGTGATCGCCTGGCGGGCGGGTCCGCCCGGCCCGGCCCTGCCCGGCGACGGGGTGATCGGCCGCGGCCCCCGCCACCTCCCCGGCGCCGTCTCCACCCGGATCCACGCCCTCGAGGTGCAGGTCGTCCCGCGTGAGCCCACCGACCACGACGCCCTCGGCCTCGACCTCTCCGAGCGGCTCGGCCCGCCCCTCGTGGGGGGGCCCTCCCGGTGGGTGCCCGCTTCGGTGGACGGCCGGATGCGCCCGGTCTTCGTGCCCACCTGGCGCGCCCCCGCCACCGAGGCCGCGGCCCTCGAGGCCGCCCTGGTCCCCCTCGCCGACCACCCAGGCGTGGCCGATCTGCGCGTGGTCCCCGTGGATCCGCTGGGTCTCGAGGAGGTCCACCCCTTCCTGGACCCGTGCTGGCGGCCGGGTCCCCTCCGCACGGCGGTCCGCTGGCGGGACGGGCTGGCCGACCGGGATCGAATCGTGGCCGCCATCCCCCGCGACCGGGCCCCCGCCGATGCCCCCCTCGAGCAGGCCCTGGCCGGGGTGCTGGCCCGCAGCCCCGCCGCGGGCGTGGTGCCGCGGGCGGTGGTGGACGATGTGGACCGTCCCGGACACCACCTGCGCCTGCCCTCGGGCTGGCTGCACGCCCCCGCCCTGCTGGCGTGGGTCCTCGACGCCCTCCTCGCCGCGGATCTGCCCGGGGTCGATCCGGTCCTGGACCTGGCCCTCCCGGCCTCCGGTCCCGAGATCGCCCTGTGGCACGACGTGACGGACGCCCGGCCACCCACCTGGGTGTCCTGCGGGTGAAGCCGTCCGGCGTCCCGCGCATCCTCGCCTCCTGACCCGGAGCCCCCATGCGACCCCTCGCCCTGCTCGCCCCCCTGCTGCTCACGGGCCTCGCCGCCCAGGCCGCCCCCACCACCTACACCCTCTCCAAGGGGCACCTGGCCGTCCTGGTGCGCTACGACCGCGGCACCCTGGTGAGCGGGCACGACCACATCCTCACCACCGACGACTTCGAGGGCAGCGTCACCTGGGACCCGGAGGACCTCTCGGCCTGCCAGGTCAACATCCAGTTCCCGGCCAAGACCCTGGTGGTGGATGGGCCCGGCATGCGCGAGCGCTACGGCCTCGAAGGCGAGACCAGCGACGGCAACCGGGAGAGCATCAAGGACAATGCCCTCGGCAAGAAGCAGCTCCACGCCGACGAGCACCCCACCATCTCCTTCGCCTCCACCGGCTGCGAGGCGAAGGGCGAGAAGGTCGCCGTGACGGGCAGCCTGACCGTCCACGGCACCCCGGCCACCGTCACCGCCCTGATGGAGGTGGAGGCCACGGACAGCTCCTTCTCGGCGAACGGCTCCTTCGACGCGAACCACGCCGACTTCGGCATGAAGCCCTACAGCGCGCTCCTGGGCACCCTCAAGAACGACGAGCGCCTGACCTTCTTCATCGATGTGGAGGGCGGCGCCTGAGGCGGGCCCCGAGGGCACGGGCGGCCGACGCGGGCGCTACACTGGGGCATGGCCCCGACGCGACGACAGATCCTCACCGGCGGGCTGCTGGGCGCCGCCGCCCTGGCGGTGGGCGGAATCGGAGGCGCGGCCGCCCTGGGGCTCCGACCCGGGATCCTCCGGGCCCCGCCTCGGCCGCCCCAGGTCCTGGATCCGGCCGAGTACAGCGTCATGGCCGCGGTGGCCGACCGGATGGTGCGGGGCGAGGGCCTGGATGCCGAGGCCCTCGAGGTGGCCCTGCGTGTGGACGACATCCTGGCCACCCTGCATCCCGCCGCGGTGGCCGAGATCCGGCAGGTTCTGGTCCTGCTCGAGAACGCCCTGGCGGGCTTTCTCCTCGAGGGGCGCACGGTCCCGTTCACCGCGGCGCCCCCGGCGGTCCAGGACCGGGTGCTGGCCGGCTGGGCCGAGGCCCGGATCCCCGTCTTCCGCACGGCCTATCGGGGGCTGCACGGGCTGTGCATGGCCGCCGCCTGGTCCCGCCAGGACCTCTACGCGCTGGTGGACTACCCGGGGCCGCCGCCCCTGCACGGGCGGATCCCGGCCACCCCCACGGCCACGGTGGAGGGTCCATGAAGGGCGCCATCACCTCGGCGGTGGCGCTCCCGCGCGACCACACCCTCGACGCCGATGTCTGCATCGTCGGCTCGGGCGCGGGCGGCGCGGTGCTGGCGGCGGGGCTGGCCCGGGAGGGCCTCGACGTGGTCGTCCTCGAGGCCGGGCCCCACGCCACCCGGGCCGACTTCACCATGCACGAGGACGAGACCTACCCGCGGCTGTACCAGGAGGGCATGGCCCGGGCCACGACCGATCTGGCCATCAGCATCCTGCAGGGGCGGAACGTGGGTGGCGGCACCACCGTCAACTGGACCTCCTGCTTCCGCACCCCGACGCGCATCCTGGCCCACTGGCAGCGCCACTTCGGCCTCGAGGCCCTCACCGAGGAGGCCCTGCGCCCGCACTTCGAGGCCGTCGAGGCCCGCCTGAACATCCGCGAGTGGCCGCTCGAGGCGGCCAACCTCAACAACCGGACCCTGGTGGACGGGGCCCGGGCGCTGGGCTGGGACGTCGGGCCCATGCGCCGCAACGTGAAGGGCTGCGCCAACAGCGGCTACTGCGGCATGGGCTGCCCGGTGGACGGCAAGCAGGCCATGCACCTGACCTACCTGCGCGACGCCGTCGAGGCCGGGGCCACCGTCCTGGCCGAGTGCCCCGTCTCCCACCTCGAGGTCGAGGGGGATCGGGTCCGGGCGGTCCACGCCCGGGCCCACCGGGTGCGCACCCCCGAGCCCGCGGGGGCCCAGGTCACGGTGCGGGCCCGGGTCACCGCCCTGTGCGGCGGGGCCATCAACACCCCGGCCCTGCTGCTCCGCTCCGGCTTGGAGCGCGTCGGGCCGGTGGGCCGCCGCACCTTCCTCCACCCCGTCGCAGCCGTCCTCGGGCAGTATGAGCGGGCCATCGACCCCTGGTACGGCGCGCCCCAGTCCACCCACAGCCACCGCTTCATCGACCGGGGCCCGGGCAAGGTGGGCTTCTTCCTCGAGGCCGCCCCCCTCCACCCCATGCTCGCCGCGGTCAGCTTCAAGCGCTTCGGCCAGGACCACGCCGCCCTCATGCGGCAGCTCCGCCACACGAGCGCCCTGCTGGCCCTGCACGTGGACGGCCTGGTGCCCGGGGACGACGGCGGCCGCGTCACGGTGGACGCCCACGGGCGGCCGCGCCTCGACTACCCGGTGGGCGCCGCCCTGGTCGAGGCCCTGCCCCACGCCCACCGCGCCCTCGCGAGGGTGCATCTCGCCGCGGGCGCCACCCGGGCCCTCACCACCCACAGCCCGCCGCGGGTCCTCTCGCGCCCCGAGGATCTGCCCCTGCTCGAGGAGGCCCCCTACGGCGCGCTGGAGCACGGCCTCTTCTCGGCCCACCAGATGGGGGGCTGCACCATGGGCGCCGATCCGTCGATCAGCGTGGTGGATCCCGAGCACCGGGTCCGGGGGATGGCCGATCTCTTCGTGGTGGACGGCTCCGTCCTGCCGACCGCCCTGGGCGTCAACCCGAGCGAGACCATCTACGGGCTGGCCCACCGGGCCGTGGCCTTCGTGGCAGGGGCCGTCTGAGGGCCGCCCTCCTGGCGCTGCCCGTGCTCGTCGGGCTGGGCGCGTGCACCCCGCGGCCCCCCGATCTGGTGGGGCGCGCGTCGTGGTACGGGCGCGAGCTCCGCGGAGAGCCCACCGCCAGCGGCGAGCGCTTCCGCCCCAGCCGCCGCACGGCTGCCCACCGGAGCCTGCCCTTCGGCACCCGGCTCAAGGTGTGCGCCCCCGACACGGGCCGGTGCGTGCGGGTGCGCATCAACGACCGCGGCCCCTTCGTGGAGGGCCGGATCCTGGACCTCTCCCGGCGGGCCGCCACCCAGCTCGGCATCCGCGAGCGCGGCGTGGCGACGGTGCAGGTGTGGATCCGGAGAGGGCCAGGCCGCGACGACGGGTGAGGGGAGAACGCCCCCCCCTTCGTCGCGCGCCCCGGTCAGACCGCCTGGTCCAGGACGCGCTCACCGACCCGGGCGGGCACGGTGGCGTCGCGGAGGATGCGGAAGCCGGCCTCCTCCAGGCGGCCTTCGAAGGCGAGGGTGCCCAGATCGTCCAGGGCGTCCAGGCCGAGGGCGGCCAGGGCGGCGGTGGCCACCACGCCCATGGGGGTGGGGCGGGGGCGGTTGCCGGCCGGGCCGGGCGGGACCTCGGGGAGGACCAGGCCATGGTCGGGCCAGGCCTCGAGGGTGCCCAGGAGGGCCTCGCGCCACGTGGGCGGCGCGGTGGTGCCGGCCTCGATCCAGGCCACCGCGGGCGGGACCTCCTGCTCGAAGCGGCTGCGCAGGTCTCCGATCCGCACCGTGAGGCCGGCGGGGATCTGGATCTCGGGGGCCTCGTCGAGCCAGACCTCGATCTCGCCCTCGGTGCCGGCGAGGCTCTCGAGGGTCGGGGCCACATCGCCGCCCGGGCGGACCCACACCGGGGTGGGGCTGGCGGTGAAGCTGCCGGGCATGCGCTCGTCCTCGAGGCGGAAGCCGGCGGCGGCGATGGCCACGCCGCGGTTGAAGGCCTGCATGCCGATCACGTGGATGATGGGGTCGATGATCTCGGCGGCGCCGGTCTTGCGGTACGGCTCCTCGGCCGCGCACATGGCGGTGATGCGGGCGCACAGGTCACGGGCCTGGGCCTCGGCCTCGTCGGCCTGGACACGGCGCTCGGCGTACCAGGTCGCGTCGAGCACCTCGCGCTCGGGGTCGATGAGGAAGTCGGGGGTGTCGTGCTTCTCGGCCAGGCGGACGCAGGCCCAGCCCCGCACGAGCTGCTCCACCTGCACATCGCCGACGGTCCAGGCGTAGTCGAAGGAGGCGTCGATGGTCTCGTCGTAGCGGACCCGAACGCCCCGCTCCCGCTCCAGGCGCACGCCCAGGTCGGTGTCCTCGCAGCCGGCGCTGAAGACCGGGTCGAAGCCGCCCACCGCGTCCACCTCGGACTTGGGCACCGACAGGTTGTTGGCCCGCAGGGCGGGGCCGCCGTGCTCGGTGCCGTGGACCAGCACGGGCTGGGCGTAGAGGATGCCGGTGGTGTCGATGAGCTTGCGCAGGCTGTTGTCGAGCAGGTTGGGGTGCATCCGGAAGTGCCCCAGCACCGCGGTGGGCCGGTCGGTGGCGACCTGGGCCCGGAGGTGGCCCGAGAGGTTGTCGGGCGCGGGGCGGCTCTCCTCGTCGAAGAAGACCAGCCAGCGCCCACGGGCCTTCTCGAGGGCCAGGTTGCGGGCCTCGCCCAGGCCGGCGCCCTCGGCGCGCACGATGGTCATGTCGAAGCCGTACTCCTCGCCCTCGACCAGGCTGGTGGCCGGCTCGCCGTAGGCCCGATCCACCACGATGACCTCGAACAGCCCGGGGGCCAGGTCCTGGCAGGCCAGACGGTCCAGCAGGTTGATGGCGTGGGCGATGTGGGTCACCTGCACCAGCACGGACAGCAGGGGGGCCGGCCGATCGGCGGGGGCGACGTCGAGGCCGGTGGTGGGCACCTCGTCGGTGAGGGCGCGGGCCAGATCCACCAGGGGCTCGCCGGCGGGGAGGTCCTCGCCGAGGACGGCGACCCGGGCGCCGAGGGTCTCGGCGGCGGCCCGCACCCGGTCCGCGAAGGGGTGCTCGGGGTCGATGACGATGGTGTCGGGGCGCAGGCCGGCGAGCCAGCCCGTCCAGGTCTCGGGCGTGTCGGCGTCGCCGCCCGCGGCCAGGATGGCGTGGTCGGGACGGACCACCAGGTGGTTCCACTCGGTGAGGCAGGCCTCGACGACGCGGGCCTTGTCGGCATCCGGGTCGATGACCACCAGGGCCACCGGCCGGGGCCGGGTCACGCCGAGGCGCTCCAGGCACTCCCGGACGTCCTCGTGGTCCGGGTCGTGGAAGAGCACGCCGCGCAGGCCGGGGATGCCGTCGGTGGCCCGGCCAGCCTGCTCGAGGAGGGTGGCGAGGTTGATGGCGGCGTCCGCGAAGGTGGGGTCCACCTTGAGGGCCGTGTAGAGGCAGCCGATGGCCAGCTCCTGCTCGCCCTTCTGGAAGAGGGCCACCGCCAGGTCGTTCCAGGCCGCGGCGTTGAACTCGTCGAGGCCCGTCGCCTCGTCGAAGGTCTTGATGGCCGCATCGATCTCACCGCGGTCCAGCATGGCCCGACCCTCTTCGATGAGGGTGTTGGCCTGCTCCCGCCGCTCCTGCGAATCGACCGCGTCTCGCTTCGTCATGCCGTTCTCCTCGGGCTCCACGCCCTCAATCTGCGGGGTCGCCCACCGATGGGCCGAGCGACGCTGCACCTTCGGTGGGCCTCCGGGCGGCTTGAGGGTGCGTGGTGAGGAAAAGCGAGGACCGCATGACCGACGCATCCCCCTGGGCCCGCAACCTGGGCTGGCTCGGACGGAACTGGCCTGATCTGAGACGACGGATCACCGCCTCGGCCAGTCCCCCCCGGCTGGAGGAGAGCGCGGAGGGGCTGCGGTGGACCCGCGGGCTGACGCCGATCCCGGTGGGCCTCTCCCCGGAGCAGGCGGCCGCGCGGCTGAACGAGGCGGCGCTTCCGAGCGGGGCCCGGGTGGTGGTGGCCGGCTGCGGCACCGGGGCGCTGGTGGTGGAGGCCCTCGCCCGGGGGCACGCGGTGGTGGCCTGGGATCGGGATCCGAGCTTCCTGCGGCCCATGCTCCGGCGCCACGCGCTCGTGGACGCGCTGGCGGCGGGGCGGCTGGTCCTGGCGGCGGGGGCCGATCTGCTGGAGCAGCCGGCCGAGGCGGTGGTGGCCCACCCGGTCCTGGGCCGCGCCTACGCGGACGATCTGGACCTGCACCGCCAGCGCCCCGCGCGACGGGCCCTGCTGGTGGAGGGCACCCTGCTGGTGGACGATGTGGCCCGGGCACTGCGCCAGCATGGTCTGGGCGTGTTCCGCTGGGACGTGCACGACCTGGTCGAGGCGGAGCTCGACGCCATCGCCCGCCGGGTGGATCCGGAGGTGGTGGTGGCGGTCAACCACACCCCGGGCCTGGCCGAGGCGTGCGAGGCGCTCGGCGTCCCGCTCGTCACCTGGGAGATCGATCCGGCCACCGACCGGGTCCGCCCCACCACCGCCGGCGGGGCCGCGGTGCTGACCTGGAAGCGGAGCCAGGTCGAGGTGTACCGGGCCGCGGGCTTCCGCAGCCGCCACCTGATGCTGGCCACCGATCCGGAGCGTCGGCGTCCGGTGCCCCTCACGCCGGGCGAGCGGGCCGAGCTGGACGTGCCCCTCGCCTACGTGGGCTCGTCGATGGTGGGACGGGGCCGGGAGCTCCTGGAGGCCTTCCTGGACGGCTTTGCGCGGATCCACGGCGCGTCCCAGCGCGAGGCCGGCCGGGAGCTCGCCGCCACCCTCCTCGGGCTGCAGCGCCAGGCGGGCCGTCGCTACGTGATCCCCGAGCTGCTCCACCGGGTGGCCCCCGACCTGGGCGCGCGCTTCGAGGCGGCGGGGATCCCCCACCGCCCCGAGGCCCTGCTGGGCGAGGTGGCGGCGGCCACCTACCGCCTGGACACGCTGGCGGCGCTCGCGCCACTGGGGCTGCACGTGTGGGGCGACCCGGGGTGGCGGGCCCTCGAGGCCGCCGGGGCCACCTACCGGGGCTGGGCGGGCCATGATCGCGCGCTGACGCGGATCTACAGCGGGCCGGCCCTCCATGTGGACGTGGGGAGGCTCTACCAGCTCGACATCGTCCCCATGCGGATCTTCGACGTGCTCGCCTGCGGTGGGTTCGTGCTGGCCGAGCACAGCGAGGACCTGGAGCGGTGCTTCGTGCTCGACGAGGAGGTGGTGGCCTGGAGGAGTCGGGAGGAGCTGCTCTCGAAGGCCAGATACTACCTCGCCCACCCGGAGGAGGCCCGGGCCATCGCCGCCCGGGGGCGGGCCCGGGTGCTGCGCGACCACACCATCCGAGGCCGGGTGGGGGAGCTGCTGGAGGCGGCCCGGAGCCCGGCCCCGGCCTGACGCGCCGACGGGGCCCTGGCCCGATGCCCCGCCTTCCGGTACAAGGCGGGGCTCGCCCTGGAGTTCCCCGTGAAGCGCCTGGCCCTCCTCGCCCTCCTCGCCGGCTGCGGCTCCGACGACACCGACCTCCCCGTCGTCACCCCCGGCGCCCCGGTGGCGGGCGCCGCCGAGGCCACCCTGGATCTGCCCCTCGGCACCCCCCTCGCCGCCTTCACCGCCCGGGCGCGCCTGCTCACCGGGGTCTCCCGCCCCGACGGCCGCTCCTCGCCCTTCACCCAGGGCTTCGTGCCCAGCGCCGGCGTCCAGACCCGCCCGACCGTCAAGACGATCTGGATCCACAACGGGGATCACGACCTGGTGCTCGTGAAGGCGGACCTGGCCTACATGGCCGACCACGTGGTCGCCGACGTGGAGCAGGCCCTCACGAGCGCCCTCGGCCGCGACCTGACCGGGCAGGTGGTCCTGGCCACCAGCCACAGCCACCAGTCCTACGGGGCCTGGAACGCCCACCGCGCCTACTTCCTGGGGGGCGACCGCCACCACCCCGAGGTGGATCGGCGGCTGGTCGACACCATCGTCCGCACCGCCCTCGCGGCCTGGGCCCTGCGGGAGCCGGTGGCGCTGGGGGCGTCCTGGACCCGGGACTGGGATCCGGACGATCGGGTCTACCGGGACCGCCGGGGGGACAATGCCCAGGTGGTCATCGAGGGCTGGACCGACACGGCCGCGCACACCGGCAAGGACCCGTGGCTGCACGTGCTCCGGGTGGACACGCTGGACGGCGAGCCCCTGGCCATGGCCTTCACCTTCGGCATCCACGGCATCGCGGTGGGCGCCGACAGCCCCATGGTCTCGGTGGAGGCCTCGGGCCACGTGGAGCTGGCGGTCCAGGAGCAGTTCGACGAGCCGGTCGTGGTCCTCCACCTGCAGGGCTCGGGGGGCGACGCCTCGCCGGCGGGGCGGGGGGCCCGCTTCGAGCGCCTCGAGGACGTGGGGCGCAACGCGGTGGATCCCATCCTGGCCGCCTGGGCCGACACCCCCACCGACCCCGGGCCCCTCGCCATCGAGACCTGGGCGGCCCACGCCCCCCAGGACCTGGAGACCATCCGGGTCCGCCGCGACGGGGCGGTGGACTGGCGCTACGCCACCGACCGCGCCCAGCCCGACGACCGGATCGTGGGCGAGGACGGCCGCCTGCTCTCGCCCTTCGACGAGTTCCGCGCCCCGGTGGGGGCCGTCTTCTGCGGCGAGACCAGCGCCCTGCTGCCCGGCGGCGGCACCGGCTCCCAGGTCGTCCCCTACAGCTCCTGCGTCCTCATCGACCAGATCCAGCCCCTCCTCACTGCCACCTTCGACCTGCCCGAGCTGCCCCTGCCCCTCCCCGAGACCACCCGGGCCCGGGTGGGGGCGGTCCGGCTCGATCCCATCCTCACCCGCGACCACGACGGCACCATCGCCAACGAGGGCCTGGTGGCGGGGCTCTTCCCGGGCGAGCCCGTCGCCCTGCTGGGCGAGCAGTTCCGCCGCGCCGCCGCCGAGGTGGGGCCGGGGCGCCCCTGGGTCATCGGCTATGCCCAGGACCACGAGGGCTACCTCATGCTCCCCGAGGACTGGCTGGCCGGGGGCTATGAGCCCTCCATCAACCAGTGGGGGCCGCTCCAGGGCGAGTACCTGCTGGAGCGCATCGTCGAGGGGGCCCGCGGGCGCCTCGGCGACGAGGTCCACCAGCCCGGCGAGCTGCTGGGGCCCCATCCCCAGGCCTTCGACCGGGACCCCGGGCCCACCGGCACCCCGGAGCCCGCCCCCGACGCCGGCACCCGGGTCGACACGCCGCCCCCCTCGGGGCTGTGGACCCCGGACGATCTGCCGGTGGACCTGGACGTGCCCGAGCGGGTGCCCCGGGTGCAGGGCCTGGTCCAGCTCGCCTGGATCGGCGGCGATCCGCGCGTGGACAACCCCACCATCACCCTCGAGCGCGCGGTGGACGGCGGCTGGGAGCCCGTCACGACCCGGGCCGGCCGCCCTGTCACCGAGGCCTTCCCCGACATCCTCCTGGCCTGGACCCCCGATCCCCTCGACGTCGAGGACGGGCCCCGCACCCACCGGTGGTGGGCCGCGTGGCAGGCGGTCTCCCACTGGCACGACCCGGCCGGGCTGCCCCTCGGGACCTATCGGCTGGCGGTCACGGGGCGCACCTTCACCGGCGACGAGGCGGCCTGGCCCTGGACCACCACGCCCTACGCGCTCGCCTCCGAGCCCTTCGAGGTGGTGCCCGGGGCCCTCGAGGCCCGCCTGGACGGTGCGGTCCTCTCGGTCTCCCTCCCCGGCCCCGACCACGGCTTCCGCCAGGTGGCGCCCGGTGGCGCGGCGGCCGGCGACAACCCGCCCCCGGGCCCCCTGCGGATCACCACCGCCGACGGCAGCCTCGAGGCTGAGGGGACCGTGGTCGGGGGCCGGCGCGAGGTCATCCTCGACGCCGTCCCGGCCGGCACCCTCCGTATCGAGGATGCCCACGGCAACGAGGTCGAGCTGGTGGTCCCGGGGGGCTAGCCCGGATCGATCACCAGAAAACGCAACACGCCCGCCTCGTTTCGC
>CAZPJM010000118.1:0-14074 GCA_964586865.1 uncultured Enterobacteriaceae bacterium | reverse complement strand
GGTGCGGGGCCGGGTGGGACGCCGGGTGGGCGGTGGGTCCGTGGGGGCAGGCGTCGTCTCGGGGCCCTCGGCGGGGGCGGTCTCGTCGTCCGGGCCCTCGCCCTGGCCCTGGGCCGGCTGGGGCTCGGGCGCGTCGGTCCGGTCGGGATCCGGGGCGTCTTCCAGGGTGCCCGCAGGTGTGGCGCTCCCCCCCGCATCGGCCTCGGGGGCCGTGGTGGTGCTGGTGCGGGCCGGTGCCGGTCCCGCGCGCCCCCAGCCCGGCAGGAAGGCGGCCGCGACCCCGATCCCCACCACTCCGAGGAGGAGCACCGCCAGGGCGGCGCCACCGAGGAGCAGCGGCCACAGCAGGGCGCCCCGGCGTCGGGCCACGGTGGAGGCCGTCGCCTCGTCGGGGGTGATGGTGGACTCGCCGCGGATGGCGCGCACCGAGGCCGAGGGCCCCGAGGGATCGTCGAGCTGGAAGGGGGTGATGAGCTGGCCGGCCTCGAGGCGGAAGGTGGCGTCCCGCCAGGTGGGGTCCCGGAGGACCGCCACGCAGGCCTCGAGGGCCTGGACCACGCCCCAGGCGTCGGCGAAGCGGGCATCCGGGTCCTTGGCGAGGCAGGTCATGACCGTCCACTCGATGGCGGGCGGCAGGTCCAGATCCGGCGCCACCTCCGCGAAGGGGGGCGGTTCCTGGTGCATGTGGGCGTGCAGCAGGGCGGTGGTGACCTTGTGGTCGAAGGGCACCCGGCCGGTGAGGGTCCGGTAGAGGACCGCCCCGAGGGCGTAGACGTCGGCACGCCCGTCCACGTCCAGGCCTCGGACCTGCTCGGGGGCCATGTAGCGCGGCGTCCCCAGCAGGAGGCCCACGCCGGTGAGCTCCTCGTCGGGCACGATGTCCTTCACCAGGCCGAAGTCCACCACCTTGGCCGTCTCGCCGCGTTCCCCATGGTGGCCGATGAGCACGTTGGACGGCTTCAGGTCCCGGTGGACGATGCCCTGCTCGTGCGCCTCCGCCAGGCTGCCGGCGATCTGGCGACACAGGCGCAGCGCCCGCTCGGGGGACAGCCGGCCCTCCTCGCGCAGGACCGAGGAGAGGGTCGGACCCTCGATGTACTCCATCACGAGGAAGAGGCGGTCCCGCCAGGAGCCGTAGTCGTAGATCCGCACCGTGTTCGGGTGGGAGAGCCGCGCCAGGGCCGCGGCCTCCTTGACGAAGCGCTCCTCGTAGCGCCCCTCGTCGTCGAGACCCTCGTGGGTCTCCAGGACCTTCACGGCCACCTTGCGGCCCAGGGGATGCTGGATCGCCAGGAAGACGCGCCCCATCGTGCCCTTCGCGAGCTGCCGACGGATCTCGTAGCGATCCGCCACGCGATGGCCGACCCAAGTGAGGCTGGATGGCGTGTTCGGCGTGGGCATCCGGTTCCTGGGAGGCGGTTGAATTTACCCACGACGGGCAGGGATCCGACCGGGGCCGTGACGGTTGGGCAACAAGGGCCCCGGGAGCGGGGCGGCTAGCTGGGAGGGGGGCTCGCCCGCAGTCTACGCCGAATCTCGACCACCCGTCGGGCGTGCAGGCCCGCCTCGTCCGCGTGCCCGGCCTCCTCCTCCTTGTCCATGTGCCATCGCTCGAAGGCCAGGGTGATGAGGAGACGGTCTCGGCGGCGCCGACGCCACCAGTCGCCGAGGCGGCCGCGGCCCAGCAGGGCCAGAGCGTGGAACAGGCGGCGGCGGGCGGGGACCAGACGCTCGATCTCGCCCGGCAGCACGATTCCCTTGCGCTCCTCTCCCAGGTAGCGCCGGATCAGCACCCCCTCGTGCCGCAGGGTGAGCAGGGTGGTGATCCCCAGGATGGCGACGAAGGGGAGCTGCAGCACCACCACCGCGAGGGGGATGGACACGGCGTAGGTGAGGAGCAGGCTCTCGGGGACCACGATGAAGAAGCCGGTGAAGGTGTTCCAGGCGAAGTGGGCGAACATGGACACCCCCAGGGCCGCCGGGAGCACCAGCCAGCGGAGCGCACCGTGGCGCAGCACCCGGAAGAGCCCGAAGCCGGCGCCGGTGAGCGCGGTGAAGCACCAGTGGGTGCCGAAGGCGGTGATGACCCCCCGGAGCAGGACGAGCTGGACCCAGTCCTGCGTCGCGGTCGGGCTCGTCGACATGAACGGCGACATATAGTAGACGAAGTTCTCGACCATGGCGAAGCCCATGCCCACCATGGCCCCGTAGACGAGCCCGTCCAGCACGTTGTCGAAGTGGTGCCGGAAGAAGAGGTAGAGCACCGCCAGGGCCGCACCCTTGGTGATCTCCTCGATGACGGGGGCCGAGAGGGAGGCGGTGAGCTGGCCGGCCAGGGCGGCATCGCCCACCACACCGAGGGCGACGGCCCCGAAGGTGGTGTTCACCAGCATGGAGAGGCCGGTGGCCATGACGGCGCCCCAGGCCCATGCGGTGAGGAGGAGCCACCAGGGCTCCTGCTCGTTCCGGTCCACCCAGAGGATGGTGGCGATGTAGGGGAGGCCGAGCCCCACCGCGAGGACCGCCGAGACGAGGGCCCAGCCCGGGTGGAGGATGAGCGGGGCGAGCAGGGAGAGGCCCGCGCAGACGGCCGCGACGATGCCGAGCAGCGCGGTCAGCAGGCCGCAGGAGATGGACAGGGCGAGGCGGCCGGTCCGGTCGGGCGGGGCGAGCCGGGCGAGGGCGGTGGTGCGGGTGGGCGGCGGCGGGGTCGCGGGCACGGCTGCTCCGTCGGGCCGCGAGGGCCCGTCGCCGCGAGGGTACCCCGTCCCGCCCGAGGCTCAGGCGTGGACCAGGCCCCGGAGTCGGTCGACGGTGAGCGGCTTCGCCAGGACCGAGTCCGTCTCGGCGCTCCCGAGGAGGGTCGCCAGCACCTCGGGGTTGCCGCTCATGAGCACCAGCTCCAGCTCCGGGCGAACCCGGCGGAACTCGGAGGCGAGGGTGATCCCGTCGATGTGCGGCATGTCCACGTCGATGAGCACCAGATCCACGGGGCGCCCGAGCTGGGCGAGGGCCCGGCGGGCCTCGCGGGGGTCCACGAAGACCTCGGTGTGGATGCCCAGCTTCCGGAGGGTCCGGGCGATGGAGCGCCCGACCACGTGGTCGTCGTCCACCACCCAGACCTGGCGGGCCGCCGCCCGGGGCGGTGGGGGCTCCTCGGTGGCTTCCACCGGGTCCGGGTCGGCCGCGGCGGGCAGGGTCAGGACGAAGCGGGCACCCCCGGTGGCGCCTCGCTCGGCGGTGAGGTGTCCGCCGTGCCCCTCGACGATGGCCCGCGCCGTGGTGAGCCCCAGCCCGGTGCCCCGGCCCAGACGCCGGGTGGTGAAGAAGGGCTCGAAGACGCGCTCGGGCGGCCCGTCGGGCAGCCCGGGTCCGTCGTCCTCCACGAGGACCACCACCGACCGATCCCCGTGGGCCCCGGGGGTGGCGCTGGCGGAGATCCGCACCGTCCCACCGCTACGGTCGGCCAGCGCGCCGAAGGCGTTGGACAGGAGCTGGTCCAGGACCTCCGCCAGCCGCTGCGGATCGCCCGTGAGGCGTGGCAGGCCCGGCTCCAGGGCCGTCTCGACGTGCACGCCCCGGGGACAGCGGGGGGCGGTGCGGCGGGAGGCCTCGTCGATCAGGTCGGCCAGCGGCACGGGTCGTGTGCCCGCGGGCGCGGGTTCGGCGAAGGCGGCGAGCTGACGCGCCAGGGCCTGGCCGTGGCTCGCGGCGGCGCGCAGGTCGCGCAGGCCGTCCACCCGGTCTCGGGGCACGTCCTCGGCCAGGCGGTCGGCCTCGGTCAGCACCACGGTGAGCAGGTTGTTGAACTCGTGGGAGAGCCCGGCGGCCAGCCGGACGAGGGCGGCGTCGCGCCAGCCGACGGGAGCCTCCGCGGTCTGGAAGGCGATGACCGCCCACGAGCCGTCCGGGCGGCGGGCGGCGTGCAGGGTGTGGGTCCCGACGGTCCAGGGCCGCGCCAGATCCGGGGGCTGGCCCAGGCCGGCGAGCCGCTCGCCCTCCCCGGCCACGGTGTCGGCAGGCCAGTGCGGTCCCGCGAGCAGGACCACGCCATCGGCATCGACGATGGCGGTCGGCCAGGGCAGGCCTCGCAGCCAGGCAGCGTTGGGGGCGGGGTCCGACATGCGCCCTCGCTCACGGGTGTCGTCGGAGTCGGCGTGGACGCCGTCTATTCTAGCCTGGGGGACGCTTCGGGGGCGGGCTCCGGACCCGGGCGGCGGGCCTCGACGAGCAGGGCGCGGTGGAAGGGCGGGTCGAGGAGCCCTTCGTGGGCCACGACCTCGAAGCCGTCGCCCCGCAGCGCCTCCCCGACCTCGGGCCAGAGGAAGCGGAGGTAGTACATGTGGAAGGGCGGCCGGACGAGCAGGTTGCGCACCCGCATGGCGCCGTTGAAGGCCCGGGCCGCCCACCACGCCGGGTGCAGGGCCCCCGGGTTGCGGGCGGTCACGAAGACGAAGCGGCCCCCCGGTCGGAGGGCCCGCCACACGGTGCGGCGGAACGGGGCCTCCTCGTGGGGGAGGATGTGCCCGAAGGCGCCGAAGCTGAACGCCAGGTCGTAGCGCTCGCCCCCCTCCCAGGTCAGCACGTCGTGGGGCACCAGCTCGACCGGGACCCCCTCTGGGGCATCGGCCAGGTGCTCGCGGGCCACGTCGAGCATGGCCGGCACCCGGTCGACCCCGGTGAGGCCCACCCGGGCCTTCGGGCGGAAGGCCAGCAGCCCGGCCCCGGTGCCGCAGCACAGGTCGACCCCGCGGTCGAAGGGTCCCACGTGGGCCGCGACCTGGTCGAGCAGGGCATCCGGCGTCCGGAAGGGGGTCTTGTCGAACTTCTCGGCGAGCAGCTCATAGCCGCGATCGGTGGAGGACAGCGCCTGCTGCGCCAGCTCGAGGAAGGTGGGGCCGCCGCGCTCGAACATGGTGGTCAGGGGCAGATGTCGGTGAGCTCGATGCGGACCTCGTTGTCCGTCTCGTCGCACTCCTTGGCCGTGCCCCAGCCGCTGGCGCTCCGCTCGGGGTCGTCGACGACCGCGATCAGGTGGTCGTAGGCATCCCAGCCGGAGACGTCGAAGACGATCCCGGGCGAGAGCTCGCCCGGACCGAGGGAGAGCCCCAGCTCCTGGCTGTCGATCCAGGTGCGGCTGCCGCCGGAGACGCCGTACAGGCTGACCTCGGTGGCCGGGTCGACGGTGATGAAGGCCCCCTCGTTGGCGACCTGGACCCGGACCTCGATGTCGCCGCAGCCCTCCTGGCAGGGGGGCTCGGCGGTGACGTACAGGTTCGGGGCCTTGAGGGCGCCGAACCGGCCGGGGGCCTGGTTCCGGAAGTTGTTCAGCGGGCTGGTGGCCAGCCGCCCGAAGTTGGGGGCGGCATAGCCGAGGCTGCCGTCGTCCCCGACGTTGGTGACGTGGTAGGCGTGCTGGTTCCAGACCTGGCGGGCGCTCACCCAGTCGTCGTCGGCGGCGCCGAGGGCGTAGAGCCCGTAGGCTCCCGGGGACTCGGGGAGGAAGGAGTTGCTGACCAGGATCTCGGCCTTGCCGTCGCCGTCCACATCGGCGACGAGGGGGTACTCGTGGATGGTCCACGACTTGTGGTTCTGGTCGTCGATCAGGTAGGGGTCGAGCCGTTCCCACGGCGCGAGGCCGGCAGCCCGGTTCACGCCCCACACGTAGAGGGCCTCCTCGTCCGAGAACACCACCTCGGCGCGGTCGTCGCCGTTGAAGTCGAAGACCGTCGAGCCGGTGGAGGCGCTGGACCAGTCCTTGGTCTGGGCGAGGGCATACCGGGCGAAGCGGTCCCCGTCGGACTCGTCGAAGTGGAAGACGCTGTACCAGCAGGCGCCGGCCACCGCGATCTCCTTGTCGCCATCGCCGTCGAAGTCGGCCACCGTGGGCTGGCCGCCGAAGCTGCGGCGGGTGGGGTCGCAGTTGGGGTGGGCGGGCAGGCCGGCGGGGACGGTGGGGTCGAGGGTCGGGTCATTGGGAAGCCGCGCGATCTCCTCGCACCGGCCGCCCACCGGCGTCCCGTCGAAGACAGCGACGTCCTCGTTGCCGGTCAGCACGATCTCGGGCCGGCCGTCGGTGCCCAGGAGGTCGGCCACCGCCGGGTAGCCGTCGCGCGCCGTCACCCAGGTGCCGCCCTCGTACCGGCCCAGCTCGCACCAGATGTCGCCGTCGTGGGTGTAGACGTGCTTGCCGGCCACCACCTCCATGAAGCGGCCGTCGGCGTCCATGTCGTACGGGAAGCTGTGGTAACCGCTGTTCCAGTAGCCGACAGCGCCCTCGCGGAAGGCCGACCACCATCCCCGCCCATTGGACGAGGAAGTGGTGGAGCGGCTCCACTCGAGGGTCAGGCCGTCGCCGGACAGGACGTTGAAGCCAAGGATGACCTCGATCTGTCCGTCGTCGTCGATGTCGGCCAGGGCCGGCCCGTGGGCCGCGCAGTAGTAGGAGCCGCCCTCGTAGACGTGCTCCAGCTCCACCGTGACCGCCCCGCCGCTGTCGCGGACCTCGTAGACCGCGGGCCAGCACCGGACCTCGCTGGTGGTGGTGACCATGGTGGCGATCTCGATGGCATCATCGCCGTCGATGTTGCCGATGGCCACGCCGGCATGGTGGTAGGGCGCGTACTCGAGGGTGCCGCGGGGGTTGGTGTGGCTGGCGGCGTGGATGCTGGCGTGGACCGCGGTGCCGTCCCCGCTGAGGATGCGGAGGACGCCGGCCATGTCGTCCTCGCCATCGCCCATGACCACGGCGATGTCGGGGATGTCCGACTCGGTGACGCGGCCATCGCCGTCATCGTCGGTGAGCTGTCCGACGGCCGGGGCCTGCATGACGTTGGTGGCGTCGGGCTCGACCGTGTAGCGCCACGCGGGCAGCCGGGTGCCCGTGGTGGGGTCGGTCATGGCCTGGCCCATGCTCCACTCGATCCGCGGGGTGATCCGCCGGCCCGAGGGCTCGGGGATGTACTCGCAGCCGGCGTCGGTGGGCACGGTGCCGTCGGTGGGGACGGGCGGGCAGGTCTCGTCGCACTCGCGGACGCCGTCGCCGTCCTGGTCGAACTCGTCCTCGGGGATCACGCCGTCGCAGTCGTTGTCCTTGCCGTCGCAGATCTCGGGGGCGCCCGGGTAGACGTCGGGGTCGTCGTCGTCGCAGTCCGAGCTGGCGGGGTGGTCGTCCCCGTCGCGGTCCGGGTCTTCCGCGTTGCCGGGACGCCGATCCGCGCCCTCCAGGTCGTTGCTGCAGGCGGTACCCATCCAGCCCAGGAGCAGGGCGGAGAGCAGGACAGAGCGATGCATGAGACCTCCGAGAACCGACCCACCAGAGGGTGGGAGCCCGCGCCTTTAGCCCCCACTGACGGGGGCGTCAAGGATCCGTGGAGGGGCGGCGGAGGCCCGCATCCGGCCGATGACGACGCCGCTCGGGGGGCGGTCCCGCTGCCCGCGGAATGCTAGGCTGCGAGGGTCGGGAGGGACACATGGAACGCCCCATCCTCATCACGGGCTTCGGCTCGTTCCCCGGGGTCGAGGACAACCCCAGCGGTCGTCTGGCCACGGCGGTCGACGGGCGCCGCATCGCCGGGGTCCCGGTGGTCGGTCGGGTCCTGCCGGTGGCCTGGGAGCGCGGTCCGGAGCGGGCCATCACCCTGGCGCGCTCCCTCGACGCCCGGGCCGTGGTGGGGCTCGGGGTCGCGCAGGCGCGGGAGGGCGTGAGCGTCGAGGCGGTGGGCAAGCGGGCCTGCCGCGCGATGCCCGACGTGGACGGCGAGGTCCGCTCCGACCTGGGGCCGGGCCCCGAACGGGTGCCCGCCACCCTGGATCCACGGCGGCTGGCCACCCTACTCGGGGCGACGATCAGCGAGGACGCCGGCGGCTACGTGTGCAACGCCTGGGCCTGGCACGTTCCGCGCGCCCTCTCGGTGCCCGCGGTCTTCGTCCACCTCCCCCCCGAGGGCCTGGACCCGTCCCGCCTCGAGGCCGCCCTCGAGGTCCTGTTGGCCGAGGGGGCCCTCGACTGACGGCGGTCCCCCAGCCCGGGGTGGCGCGACCTACCGCACGCGCAGGGTGCGAAGCCGGTCGAGGGCGGCGGCGATCTCGTAGCGACGGGGCCGGACCAGCTCGCCATCGGGGGTGTCGAAGCGGGAGAGGGCCTCGACCCCCTCGTCGTCGAGGATGGCCTCGAGGGCGTCCAGGCATCGGTCGAGGCTGCGGCGGCCATCGACCACGTGGGCGTGGAGGAAGCGGAGGGCAGCGCCCACCGTCGCGGCCTGGGCGCGATCCAGGATCTGCTCGACCCCGCTCAGCTCGAGCTCGGTCGTCCCGTAGCGGAGGCGGCGCTCGTCGAAGGTCTTGACCTTGCCGGGCTCGAGCCCGTCGGGCAGGGGGATGCGCGGGGACGGCTCGGGGAGCGGGCCGGGCGGGACCGTTCGATCCGGCAGGAGCTCCCGGGCCCGGGCGGTGGCGTCGCGGGCCCGCCACCGGTCCATGAGGATCACCGTGTCGGCGGCGGCCAGGTAGTCGCCCACCCCACCCACCACCATCACCGTGCTGATGCCGCGCTCGGCGTGGAGCTGCCGGACCCGCTCCACGAGGGGGATGATGGGCTCGCGCTCGGCCGGGATGAGCGCCCGCATGCGCGCGTCGCGGACCAGCAGGTTCGTGGCCGAGGTGTCCTCGTCGAGCAGCAGCACCCGGGCCCCGACCTCGAGGGCCTCCATGATGGCGGCGGCCTGGGAGGTGGAGCCGCTGGCGTCCTCGGTGCGGAACGGGTCCGTGCGGCGCCCGCCGGGCAGCTCGCCCAGGAAGGCCGAGATGTCCACGTCGGCCACCCGCCGGCCGTCCTCGGCCCGGATCTTCACCGCGTCCGGCCGCGTGACGACCCGCTCCCGCCCATCGCCCGGGACGTGGTCCAGGTGGCCGCGGGCGAGGGCCTGGAGCACGGTGGACTTGCCGTGGAAGCCGCCGCCCACCAGCACGGTGACGCCCTCCGGGATGCCGAGACCACGCACGGGCCCGTCCGGGCTGTCGAGGGTGATGGCCAGGCCGTCGGGCGCCGTGAGCGGGACGGCGCCGGGCAGGGGTGCCGGGTCGACGCCGCTCGCCCGCGGCAGGATGCTCCCGTCGGCCAGGAAGGCCACCAGCCCCCGCGCGGCGAGCTGTCGGCGGAGGTGCCGCTGGACGACCACGCTGTGGACCTGGGCGTCCAGGCCCTCGTCCACCGCCAGACCCCGTGCGGCCGCCGCCAGGTCGTCCACGAGCAGGGCCCGGGCCTGGCGACCCAGCACCCGCCGCCCCCGGGCCGGCAGGCCGATCCGGATCCGGACCTCGGCGGTGCCGTCACGATGCAGGCGCAGGGCCGATCGCTCCAGGATCTCGGGCCCCGGCTGGTAGACCCGGATGTCACCGCTGCGGCCCGACCCCCGACGGGTGGGGGAGAGGTGCCGGGCGAAGCGACGCAGGAGCCAGTCCTCGGCGGCCTCGCGGCGGTCCGGATCGGCCAGATCGCCCCGCGGCACCCGGGTGGGCGTGAGCAGGCGGACCCGGCTTGGCGCGGCGAAGGGGTCGCCCTGGACGTGGTCGACGTGCAGGGTGTGGGATCCCAGCTCCCAGGTCCCCTTCAGCGCCTTGTAGGCGCCGTAGGAGCGCCCATCGATCCGGTCGCAGAGGCGGTCCAGGCGTTCGCGGTCGGACATGGCGCTCCTCGTCGGCCCCTCCACCTATCGGGCGTCCGCCGCGGGCGCGTCCCCCTCGTGCGTCCCGTCGGGCCCGGGGTCCGCGGCGCGGGGCAGCTCGAGCCGGAAGATGCTCCCCCGGGGCTCGTTGGGCACCATGCTGACCTGGCCCCCCTGGACCGCGGCGAGGTGGCGGACGATGGCGAGGCCCAGTCCCGTGCCGCCCACCTCGCGGCTGCGCCCCTCGTCCACCCGATAGAAGCGCTCGAAGATGCGATCGCGATGGCTCGGCGCGATACCGGGGCCCCGATCCGCCACCTCGAGGATCACCCGGTCGCCCGCGGCCCGGGCCCGGACCGAGATGGCCGAGTCGTCGGGCGCATACTTGGCCGCGTTCTCCACCAGGTTGCCCAGGGCGTGGTCCAGCGCCGAGCGGTCGGCCCGGATCCAGAGGTCCGGGGGCGCCTCGACCCGGAACCGGTCCTGTTGCCCCCCGGCCTGCTGGCGGATGGCCCGCCAGGCGGCCAGATCGGCCCGGAGGGGCTCGGGATGGAGGGGCAGCCGGCCGGACTCGATGCGCGACAGGGAGAGCAGGTCGCCCAGCAGCTCGCCCAGCCGAACCGCATGCCGCCGCACGGCGTCCACGAAGTCCCGCCGCATGTCGGGGTCGTCGAGGGCGCCGTCCAGGAGCGTCTCGGTGGTGGCCGCGATGATGCTCACCGGCGTGCGCAGCTCGTGGGAGACGTTGGCCACGAAGTCGCGGCGGACCCGCTCCAGCTTGCGGATCTCGGTGCGGTCGTGGAGCACGAGCACGCAGCCCTCCCGGGCGGGCAGCGGGGTGGCCATGACCTCCAGCTCGAGGGGCGGGGGTCCGGGCCAGGCCACCTCGGCGAAGTGGGGCCGGCGGTCCATCAGCGCCCGCTCGGCCAGGGCATCCAGCCCGGTCTCCGGGGCCACCTCCGCCAGCGTTCGCTCCAGGGCCTCCTCGCCGAGGCGCCTTCGGGCTGCCGGGTTCAGCAAGCGGATGCGGCCCTCCGGATCCACTGCCACCACCCCGTCCGCGACCCCGTCGAGCACGGCCTCGCGCTGGTCCCGCTCCGCCGCCAGCTCGGTGAGGACCTCCTCGAGCTGGGCGGTGAGGGCGTCCATCGAGGTGCGTGGCACCAGCGGTCGCTCCTGGCCCTGGAGGGACTGGGCCTGGGTCACGAGTCGCTCCATGGTGCGCTGCCACCAGCCGCTGACCAGACCTCCCGAGACGGTGGCGAGCACCAGGGCCAGCGCGCCGCCGAGCAGCAGGGTGAGCCGGAGCTGCCAGATGCTGGCGTCGACCCGAGAGAGGTAGGCCGCGGCGCGCACGTAGCCGACGGGCCGGCCGTCCGGGTCGTCGCGGCGCAGGGCCACGTACATCATCTCGCGGTCGACGGTGTCGGAGTAGCGAACCGCGCGCCCCCGACCCGCCTCTCGGGCCTCCATCACCTCGGGACGGGTGTGATGGAGGTCCATGGCCAGGAGCGCCGGTCCGTCCCGCTCGGAGTCGCCGAGGACCCGTCCGTCAGGGCGGATGACGGTGAGCCGGACCTGGAGCGCCTTGGCCAGTCCGTCGACAACCGGATCGATGGCCTCCATCTCCCGGCCGGGCCCCGCCCGCTCCAGGCTCCCCTCCAGGGCGGCCACCGCCTGGGTGAGGCGCTCCTCCACGCTGTCCACGAGCTGCTCGCGGAGCAGGGCCTCGAGAAGGAGGCCGGCCGGGAGGCCCACCAGCACCGCGAGCCCCACCGTGGTCAGGAAGACCCGGGCCCGGACGCCCAGATTCACCGGCTGCCGGCGCGCTCGGCCGTGGAGAGGGTGTAGCCGACCCCGCGCACGGTCTGCAGGTAGCGGCCGGCATCGCCGAGCTTGGTGCGGAGCCGCTTGACGTGGCTGTCCACGGCGGCCGTGGTCACCGCATTGTCGGGACCCCACACCTCGCGGAGCAGGTCCTCCCGCCGCACCACCCGATCCCGGGCGGCGGCCAGCACGCGGAGGAGCTGGGTCTCCAGGTCGGTGAGCCCGACCTCCTCGCCCGAGACGAAGATGCGGTAGCCCTCCAGGTCCAGCCGGAGGGGGCCCAGCTCGGCCAGGGCCTCGGTGGGCTCGGGCGCGGTGCGGCGGGCGAGGATGGCCCCGACGCGCAGGAGCAGCTCGCGGACGCTGAAGGGCTTCACCACGTAGTCGTCGACGCCGATCTCGAAGCCCACCACCCGGTCGATCTCCTCGCCGCGGGCCGAGACCATGATGATGGGGGTGCCCGGCGCGTCCGAGCCCCTCCGGAGCTGCCGGCAGACCTCGGTGCCCGGGAGGTCGGGGAGCATCCAGTCGAGGAGGATCAGATCCGGCGGCGCCTGGCGGACGGCCTCGAGCGCCTCGGAGCCGGTCTCCGAGACGGCGGTCTGGTAGCCGGCCTGGCGCAGGTTGTACTGGAGCACCCGCGCCATGTCCGGCTCGTCTTCCACGATGAGGATGCGAGCGGTCATGGCTCGGTTGTACCCTCCCCCTGCAACCCGGTGGCGGCGGAGCCGTGACGGCTTGGATCGCCGGCGCCCGGCGTCGGTGGCAGGACGGTGCCGCGATGTCACACAGCCGACCCGAGGTGGCGACCCCGCTGCCCGAGGCTTGCCCGAGATGTGCCTCATGGTGGGCGGGACGGCGCGGAACCGGCCCTCGTCGTCCGAATGGCGCGAGTCTTCACGACTGCAGACCGGGTCCGTCACCTTGGCACCGTGAAACCCTCATGCCACCGGCCCCAGGCCCTTGGATGGAGGAACCCATGACGCTTCGTCATCTCGCCCTGACGCTTCCCGCCCTGATGCTGTCCCTCGCAGCGTGCAACGGCGACGACCCCACGGACACCGACGACGACACGGACACCGTCGACGACGGCACCCCGGACAACGTGGACTGCACCGACGGCCTGAACGACGGGTCCATCTGCACCATCACCGGGACCTTCACCGAGGACTTCACGGTGGTCGCCGGCCCCGAGTACGTCTTCGACGGCGCCGTCTTCGTCGGCGACGACGGCTACCGCCAGGGTGGCGACGACGAGGACTCGGTCGAGGTCACCCTCACCATCGAGGCCGGCGTCACCGCCTTCGGCCGGACCGGCAACCGCTCCTTCCTGGCCGTCGCCCGCGGCTCGGAGCTCGTGGTCAACGGTACCGCCGACGACCCGGTCATCTTCACCTCCGGCGCCGACTCCCGCGAGCCCGGCGACTGGGGCGGCCTCATCATCAACGGCCGCGGCATCAACAACGCCTGCGCCGATCCCAACGACTGCAACATCGAGTCCGAGGGCAACGCCGGCTTCTACGGCGGCAACGACAACTCCGACAGCAGCGGCTCCATCAGCTACCTGGTGGTGACCCACGCCGGCGACCAGGTCACCGACACCGACCAGCTCAACGGCATCGCCTTCCAGGCTGTCGGCAGCGGCACCGAGGTCGACCACATCCAGGTCCACCGGAACCGCGACGACGGCATCGAGTTCTTCGGCGGCGCCGTCAACGTGAAGTACGCCGTGGTCACCGGCATCCACGATGACAGCATCGACTGGACCAGCGGCTGGGTCGGCAAGATGCAGCATGTGGTCGTGCAGCAGTGGGACGACCAGGCCGACCGCGGCATCGAGGCCGACAACAACGAGGACAACAACGACGCCACCCCGCGCTCCAAGCCCATGATCTCCCACGCGACCTTCATCGGCTCCAAGACCGCCACCGACGCGGACGACGGCCTGAAGATCCGGCGCGGCACCGGCGGCAACTTCTACAGCTTCGTGGTCGTGAACTTCGCCGGCGACTGCATCGACGTCGACGACGAGGCCACCTACGACAACGCCTTCGACGGTGCGCTGACCGACGAGCTGACCATGGACTACAGCATCATCGCCGACTGCGACGGCGACCTCTACGACGAGGACACCCTCGCCGATGACGGCTTCGAGCCGAGCTGGTCCCTCGACGTGTGGTACGAGCAGCTCAACACCGGCAACATCGCCGATATTGACGGTGCGGCCACCGACTACGTCGAGGACATCAACCCCCTGGCCCCCAACTGGGCCTCGAAGGGCGATGCCACCAGCGGTGGTCAGGCCCCGAGCGACTCCTTCTTCGACCAGGGCTCCCACCGCGGTGGCGTGGCCCCCGGCTCCGACTGGACCGGCGGCTGGGTCGTGCTCGACGAGAACTGATCGCCCCCCGGCGACAGCCCGCGCCCGGTCGGTCCTGCCGGCCGGGCGCGCTCGATTCGGGGCCGGTGCGGTCTCCGCCTGCCCGTGAAATGCCGGCCAATCGTCACGGTCCCGCCCTCAAGCCTAACGATCTCGGCACCCGCCGGCCGCCCGCTCGCCGGTCGCGACGGCTAGCCCGGAT
>CAZPJM010000117.1:13872-14210 GCA_964586865.1 uncultured Enterobacteriaceae bacterium | reverse complement strand
GGGCGTCCTCGTCCTCGGACCAGCGCCGCCGACGAGGACGGCCGCAGCAGCCGCCTCCGTCGCAGCAGCCGCGGCGCCCGGGCGCGCCGGGCCGAGGACGAGGACGCCCCCGAGGAGGCCGAGGAGGCCGCCACCGCCAGCGACACCGAGGACGAGGAGGAGGCCCCCGAGACCACCTCCTCCCGCAGCACCCGTCGGCGTTCCTCGCGCACCCGGCGCTCGGCCCGGAGCCGCGACGGCTCCCCGGACGAGGACGCCTCCGACGACGACGCCACGGAGACCGCGGACGACGACAGCACGGACGACGACGCCGCGGACGAGACCCCCTCGAGCCGCCG
>CAZPJM010000117.1:0-13772 GCA_964586865.1 uncultured Enterobacteriaceae bacterium | reverse complement strand
CTCCTCCCGGTCCAGCCGCTCCTCCCGGTCCAGCCGCTCCTCCCGGTCCAGCCGCTCCTCCCGGTCCAGCCGCAGCGCGCGGGGTCCCGGCGATGACAGCGCCGCGGACGAGGACGAGGACGAGGCCACCGCCTCCGAGGACGAGACCTCGGACCCGGGATCCGACGACGAGGAGGAGGCCGCCGCCACCCGCAGCTCCCGCAGCAGCCGCTCCTCCCGCAGCAGCCGCTCCTCCCGCAGCAGCCGCTCCTCCCGCAGCAGCCGCTCCTCCCGGTCCGCCAGCGATGACGAGGACCCCGACGCCGGGGACGACGAGGAGGTCGACGCCTCCGACTCCGGCGGTGACGACGACGGTGACGACGGGGCGGACGACACCCCGAGCCGCAGCAGCCGCTCTTCCCGGTCGAGCCGCTCCTCCCGCAGCACTCGCTCCTCCCGGTCCAGCCGCTCCTCCCGCAGCCGACGCTCCTCCCGCTCCCGGGCGGACGACGAGGCCTGACGGCTCGGGGCGGCGCGCTACCTGGGCCCCATGGCGCCCATCGATCCGCTCCTGCCCCAGGTGGTCGACACCCTCCGCCAGCACCCGGTGGTGGTCCTCCACGCCCCCACCGGCGCCGGCAAGACCACCCGCCTGCCCCCGTTCCTCCTCGACCACCCCGTGGTGGACGGCGCCGTGTGGTGCCTGGAGCCCCGGCGGATCGCCGCCCGGGCCGCGGCCCGCTTCGTCTCGGGGCAGCGCGGCGGCCGGCCCGGCGACGAGATCGGGTGGCACGTGCGCTTCGAGCCCCGCTTCGGCGAGCGGACCCGCCTCCTCTTCCTGACCGACGGGGTCGCCGTGCGCCGCCTCCAGGCCGATCCCTTCCTGGAGGGCGTGGGCGTCGTGGTCTTCGACGAGTTCCACGAGCGGAGCCTGGGCACCGACCTGGCCCTGGCCATGGTCCGCCGGGTGCAGCGCGAGATCCGCGACGACCTGCGCATCGTGGTCATGTCGGCCACCCTCGACGCCACCCGGGTGGCCGAGGCCCTGGGCGGGGCCCCCGTCCTGCGCAGCGAAGGCCGGAGCCACCCCGTGGACATCCGCTACCTGGACCGGCCCGACACCGACCGGCTGGAGGTGCGGGCCGCGCGGGGGGTGCGGCAGGCCCTGGACGCGGTGGAGAGCGACATCCTGGCCTTCCTGCCCGGCGTGGGGGAGATCCGGGCCACCGCACGCCGCCTGGAGGGAATCGCGGCCGATGTGCTGCCGCTGTACGGCGATCTCCCCGCCGCCGAGCAGGACCGGGCGCTCCGGGTGGGGCCGCGCCGCCGGGTGGTGCTGGCGACCAACGTGGCCGAGACCTCCCTGACCCTGGACGGCATCGCCGCCGTGGTGGACACAGGGGTGGCCCGCATCCTCCGCCACGACCCGGGGACCGGGCTGGACCGGCTCGCCCTGGAGCCCATCAGCCGGGCCGCCGCCGACCAGCGGGCCGGTCGCGCCGGGCGGCAGGGGCCCGGGGTGGCGCTGCGGTGGTGGACCCGCGCCGAGGACCGCACCCGGCCCGGGCACGACACCCCGGCCCTGCAGCGCACCGATCTCTCGGCTCCCCTGCTGCAGCTCCGGGCGTGGGGCGAGCCAGACCCGGTGGCCTTCCCCTGGATCGCCGCGCCCCCGAGCGAGGCCCTCGCCGCCGGCGAGGCCCTGCTCCGCCACCTGGGGCTGGTGGATGGGAGCGGCCTCACCGCCCTCGGGCGGGCCGCCGCCGAGCTGCCGGTCCACCCCCGGCTCGCGATCCTCCTGGTCGAGGCCGCCCGGGCCGGCCACCCGGGCCTGGGAGCCCGCGCCGCCGCCATCCTGTCGGAGCGCGACCCGTTCCGGCGAGCCGCGCCGGGAGATCCGCCCCCGCCCACCTCGAACTCGGATCTGCTGGACCGACTGCACGCCCTGGAGCACGGCGACCCCCGCCTCCGCCCCGGCGCCCGGAAGGCGGTGGAGCGGGTGGCGAGGCGACTGCTGCGCACCGTGCGGAGCCTCTCGCTCGACCCGGACCCGGTCCCGGATCCCGAGGTGGCGGTGCGGCGGGCCCTGGCCCGGGCCTGGTCGGACCGGATCGCCCGCCGGCACGGTCCCGGTCGCTCCACCGGGGTGCTGGTGGGCGGGCGGGGGGTCGACCTCTCCCGGAGCGCCGTCCGCGAAGCCGAGCTGGTGGCCTGCCTCGCGGTGCACGACGGAGCGCGCACCGAGGCGCGCGTCCACCTGGCCAGCGCCGTGGACCCGGCCTGGCTCCCCACCACCACCGAGACGGTGCTGCGCTTCGACCCGGACCGGGGCCAGGTGGTGGCGCGGCGGGAGCGCCGGCTGGAGGATCTGATCCTCGAGAGCCACCCGGCTCCCCTGCCCGAGGACACGGCGGTGGCCGCCTGCCTGCAGGAGGCGCTGGAGGCCCATCCGGACCGGCTGCCGTGGGAGGCTCCCGAGGTGGCGGGCCTGCTGGCCCGGCTCGCGGCGGCGGCGGAGCACCTGCCCGAGCGGGGCTTCCCGAGGCCCGGCCCGGCCTTCCGGCGCGGGGTCATCCCGCTGGCCGTCATCGGCCACCGAGGCCTCGACACCCTCGATGCCGCGGCCCTGGCCCGAGCTGTCCGGACCCACCTGGGCTTCCACCTGGCCCGGGAGCTCGACGATGTCGCTCCCACCCACCTGGTGGTCCCCTCCGGCAGCCGCCGCCGCCTGGAGTGGACCGCCGACGGGCCACCGGTGCTGGCGGTGCGCATGCAGGAGATGTTCGGCTGCACCGACACCCCGCGGGTCCTGGGCGGCCGGGTGCCGGTGCGCCTGCACCTGCTGGCCCCCAACGGCCGACCGGCCCAGATCACCGACGACCTGGGCGGCTTCTGGGTGCGCACCTGGCCCGAGGTCCGCAAGGATCTCCGGGCCCGCTACCCCAAGCACGCCTGGCCCGAGGACGGCGCCACCGCCAGGCCCCTGCGCGGCACCCCCCGGCGCGGCCGACGATCCTGAGGATCGCCGGTCGGAGGTTCACCGGTCGGAGGACCGGCGCTCGGCGCTCCGCCCTCGCCGCGCCTATGCCACCTCGACCACGCCGCGGCGCCGCCGGTCGTTGGGCCGCCAGTCGGCGACCTCGTCGCGGGGGTGGAGGGGGGCATCCCAGGCGATCTCGCGGATGGCCGCGTCGAAGTCGGTGATGCCCTCGGTACGGGCGTAGATGGTCTGTCGGTTGACGTGGGCGAAGAAGAGCCGGAAGGGGAAGAGGGTCTTGACCACCACCACGTCGGCCTTCCAGACCTTCAGGCCCAGCCGGGTGTAGAAGCTGGGCTTGACCACCAGGCTGGGCCCCTCGGTGAGGACCACGTCCACGTTGTCCACGTGGAGCACCCGCATGCGGCCGAAGCCCTCGGCGCGGATCCGTCGGCCCACCCGACCCACCACCGGCAGCGGGGCGTTGCGATCGGGGTCGATCCGGCCGCCGATGGCCAGCTGGACCCGACGCCCCTCGGGCTCCTCCCACAGGGCGTCCACCGCCACCGGATCGCGGAGCCCGAACAGGGTGCGCAGGTCGGTGCCGTGCTCCAGGAACGCCCTCAAGAGGCGGGTGTTGTCCCCCGTGCCACCGGCGCCCACCACGTCGCTGGCGTCGCACATGCACACCGTCCCCAGCCGTCGCGCCCACCGCGCCTCGCGGGCCCGGGCGATGGCCTCGAGAGCACCGGGGAACTCGGGCGGCTGCTGGTGGCGGACCTCCCAGGCCAGCTCGGCCAGCTCATCGGCGAGCTGCTCGGCCAGCTCGGGATCGTCGTCGGTGAGGATGCAGCTCGCCCAGCCCACCTCCTCGTGGTCCAGCCAGAGCTGGCACTGGAAGAGGCTCACATAGAGGACCCGGGGATCGCGCTCCGCCTTGCGCATCCAGCGGTACAGGGGCCGCATGGGCGGCAGGAAGTCCACCGTCCGACCCCCGCCGAGCACCATGGGCAGGGCCCGCCAGGCCCGGGTGGGCCGGATCTGCCCGTCGAGGGTCCGGAGCAGCAGCTCGCCCGCGCGCTGGCCGGTCCGGGCATGGTCGCGGTGGGGGTTGGTCCGGTAGGCGCACAGGATGTCGGCCCCCTCGAACTTCCTGCGGGTCAGGTTGCCGTGGAGGTCGAAGGTCACCGCCAGCGGGATGGGGCCGCACACATCCCGCACCGCCCGGAAGAGCTCGGCCTCGGGATCCACGACCCCCGGGACCGACAGGGCCCCGTGCACCGAGAGGAAGACCCCGTCCAGCTCACCGGCCTCGCGCAGCCCCTCGATGAGCCGGGTCCGGAAATGGAGGAAGGCCTCGGGGTCCATGGGCCCGCTCGGGATGGTCCAGGCGCTGAACAGAGGCACCAGCTCGACCGGCCCGTCCCACTGGCGGACCGCCCGCACGAACCCGGACAGCTCGGCCTGCTTGAGGAAGCCCGGCACCTCGTCCCCGTCCGACTCGCACGCCGCCAAGAGATCGGCGCCCTCCCGGAGGTGGCACTGACGGAAGTCCTCGAGGGTGGTGCGGACCGGCGAGAGGGCGTGGGTCTCCTGTGCCAGGCGGGCGAAGGCGATGCGAAGGGGACGGGGGGCGTCGGGCACGGGAGCTCCAGGGTTCACCATCAACCTGCCCACCAGGTCGACGTCCGCATACCGACGCGTCGGTAGGTTTTGTCACCGACCATCCGCGGATGCCCTCTCCCATCGGATCGCCGCGGTCTTTCTCCACCCTCACCTGCGGGGCTCCAGCCCGCGGCCGCCCTGGCCGATCCCCACCCCGCCCCCGAGGAGAGATGGCCGAGCCCGCCCACCGTCTGCCTGCCGCCCCCTCTGTCGCCGCGACCGAGTACCGACCGTCGCGGCTGGAGGTCCGGGTGGCCTTCGACGCCGCGCTGGATCGCTGGCATGCCCCGCGTGGGCTCCGGGCCGAGCTGGCCTCGCTGCTGGGACTGCCCCCCGCCTCCACCGAGACCTGGGCCGAGGCGGCACCGAGTCCCTCCGCCCGCTCCACCGTCTTCGCCGAGGACGGCCCGGCGGCCCGCCCGGGGGCCCTGCCGGTGGACGACCGGGGC
Organism: uncultured Enterobacteriaceae bacterium; assembly: GCA_964586865.1. GTDB lineage: Bacteria > Myxococcota_A > UBA796 > UBA796 > REDI01. Next base: position 8,702 of record CAZPJM010000117.1, on the reverse strand, counting down.
AACCGCTACGAGGATCTCGGCCTCATCGGACTCGGTGGCATGGGCGAGGTGCGCCGGGTCCGGGACCGCCGGCTGGGGCGGGTGGTCGCCATGAAGATCATCCGCGCCGAGTACAAGCGCGCGGAGCGGGCGCTCTCGCGCTTCCTGGAGGAGGCCCAGGTGAGCGCCCAGCTCGAGCACCCGGCCATCGTGCCGGTGCACGACCTCGGGCGCCTCCCCGACGGGCGGGTCTACTTCACCATGCAGGAGGTCCGCGGCCACACCCTCGGCGAGATCATCCAGGCGCTGCACCGGGCCTCCGCGGGAGAGCGGTGGGCCCCGAGCCCCACCGGCTGGACGCTGCGCCGCCTGGTGGAGGCCTTCCGCCGGGTCTGCGATGCGGTGGCCTACGCCCACGCCCGGGGTGTCCTGCACCGGGACCTGAAGCCCGACAACATCATGCTCGGCTCCTTCGGCGAGGTGCTGGTCATGGACTGGGGCCTGGCCAAGCTCCGCGACGAGCCCGACAGCATCCTGGACCCGGTGGACGTGGCCGACGATGGCCTCGGGCACACCCGGGTGGGCACGGTGGCGGGCACACCGGCCTACATGGCCCCCGAGCAGGCCCGCGGGGAGCTGGACCGCCTGGACGCCCGGGCCGATGTCTACGCCCTGGGCGCCCTGCTCTACGAGATCCTCGACGGAGCCCCGCCCTTCACCGGCAAGGACGCCCTGGACCAGGTGCTGGCCGGCCCTCCCCGTCCCCTCGGGGGCCGGGCCGCGGGGCGCCGGCACGAGCCCGGTCCGCCCATCCCGAGGCCCCTGCGGCAGATCTGCCAGCGCGCCATGGCCCGGCTTCCCGACGATCGCTTCCCCGACGCCGGCGCCCTCGGGGATGCCCTCGCGGACTGGCTGGACGGCGCCCGCAAGCGCGAGCAGGCCCTGGAGCACGTGCGCCGGGCCGAGACGCGCATGCCCGCGGTCCGCGACCTGGAGCGGCGGGCCGGGGATCTGCACCGCCGCGCCACCGACCTGCTGACCGCCCTTCCTCCCGGCGCCGGTCCCGCCGAGAAGCGGCAAGCCTGGCAGCTCCAGGACCAGGCGGAGAAGCTGGAGCTCCAGGCCGAGCTCGCCAATGTGGAGGTGATGCAGCACCTGCGCGCCGCCCTCTCGGAGGCGCCCGACACGGCCGAGGCCCACCGGACCCTGGCCGCCCACTACCGCGAGCGGCATGCCCGGGCGGAGGCCCGACGGGACCGCCGAGGCCAGGCCGCCCTCGAGGCCCTCCTCCGGGCCCACGACACGGGCGAGCACGCCGCCTACCTGGCCGGACGGGCGAGCCTCCGCCTGGCCACCGTCCCCCCGGCCCAGGCCCATCTGCGACCGGTGGTGGAGCGGGATCGCCGCCTCGTGGACGGAGAGCCGCGCGCCCTCGGGGCGACGCCCCTGCTGGACATCCCGGTGGGCCACGGCAGCTACACCCTCGAGCTCGTGCCCCGCGACGGCCCGGCGGTCCACGTCCCCATCCACCTGGCCCGCGGGGAGGCCTGGGCCCTGATCCCCCCCGACGCGGAGACCCCCCTGGCCCTGGATCTGCCCGAGGACCTGGCCGAGGACGAGGCCTGGGTCGCGCCGGGCTGGGCCTGGATCGGGGGCGATGCCCTGGCGCCCGGCGCCGGCCCCCGCCAGCGGGTGTGGGTGGACGGGGTGGTGCTGCGGCGCCGGCCCGTCACCTGGCGCGACTACCTGGCCTTCCTCCACCACCTGGTCGAGGCCGAGGGGCTCGAGGTGGCCCTGCGCCATGCCCCCCGGGTCGGCGGGGTGGCGGCGCGCGGCCGAGAGGGGCTGCGGGTGCGCCTGGATGGTGGAGGCTTCACCCTGCTCCCCGGTATCGCCGCCGATGCCCCGGTGACCTTCGTGGACCACGGCTCGGCGCGGGCCTTCGCGGCCTGGGAGGCCTCCCGGACCGGTCGGCCGTGGCGCCTGCCCACCGAGCTCGAGTGGGAGAAGGCGGCCCGCGGCGTCGACGGGCGGGTCCATCCCTGGGGGGACTTCCTGGACCCCGCGTTCTGCCGGACCCGGACCGTGCACCGCCACGCCCGGACCCCGGACCCGGTGGACGACTGGCCCGTCGACCGGAGCCCGTACGGCGTGCTGGGGCTGGCGGGCAACAGCCGGGACTGGTGCCTGGACGCCCATGACCCGGCCGGGCCGCCCGTCGTGGACGGGCGTGCGATCCGCAGCGACCCGGCCGAGGCGGCAGCCCGATCGGTCCGCGGAGGCAGCTTCACCCGGGATGGGCGGGCGGCCCGCGTGGCGGCGCGGGACTGGGAGCCCCCCGAGACGCGAGCCATGGACCTGGGCTTCCGGCTGGCGAGGGACGCGGCGCCATCGTAGGCTGCGGCGGGTACGGACCCGCTGGAGCCCCCATGCGTCGCCTCCTCCTGCTGCTCGCCCTCGGGCTGACCGCCTGCCCGCCCCCCGTCCCCGAGGACACGGGCGCGCCGGACACCGACCCCGATACCGACACCGACATCGTGGACACCGACACGGGCGACACGGACACCGGCGACACGGACACGGGCGACACGGACACCGGCGACACGGACACCGGCGACACGGACACCGACCCCTGCGGGGCCATGGCCGGGGTCGAAGACCTGATCCTCCGGGCCGAGGTGCGCGACGCCAGCGGCCCCTGCACCACCTGCGACCCCTCCGGCCTCTCGGGGGTGGGCCTGGTCGAGAACCCGTGCGACGTGGAGATCGTCCTGCGGACGCCCAGCACCTGCCTGTTGACCGAGATGCGGCTGGCGCCCGACGGCGGCACCGCCCTCACCGAGGCCCCCTTGTGCGGCGATGCCGAGACCGACCATCGGGTTCCCCCCGGTGGCGCGGTGGAGCAGGTGCTGCCCTTCGCCGGCACCCTGCCCTCCACCACCCCGGCGACCCTCACGGTCACCTACGACAAGGCGCCCCCCAACACGGCCACCACCGGCATCACCACCCGGTGAGCCCACCGGCGGTGCCGGCCCACGTGCCGGCGGTGCTGGCGGTGGCGGTGGTGGCGATCAGCGCCGCGGCGGTCCTCGTCGGGGCGCTCGAGGGCACCCATCCCCTGGCGCTGGCCCTGTGGCGCACCGCCATCGTGGGGCTCCTCCTCTCGCCGTGGATCCGGTGGCCCTCCGGCGGCGACCTGTTCAGGATCGGCCTCGCCGGGCTCTGTCTGGCCGGCCACTTCGTCGCCTGGTTCACCAGCCTGCAGACCACCACCATCCTCCGTTCCACCGTCCTCGTGTGCCTGGCGCCGGTCTGGACGGGGCTGGCCGAGTGGGCCCTCGAGGGTCGACGCCCGCCAGCACGCTGGTGGCTGGGGCTCGCCCTGGCCCTGCCCGGCGCCGCCCTCCTCTCGGCCGACCCCGCGCCGGGGGGCAGCCTGTGGGGAGACGGGCTGGCGGTGCTCGGCGGCCTGCTGGGCGCCGCGTACTTCCTCCTGGGCCGCCGCGTGCGGGCCGCGGTGGGCATCGGCACCTACGGCAGCCTGGTCTGCGTGGCCGCCGCCGTCGTCCTGGCTCCCGCCGCCCTCGCGGTGGGGGTGGATCTGTGGGGCTTCACGCTGCCCACCTGGGCCGGGATCGCCGCCCTGGCGCTGGGTCCCCAGCTCCTGGGCCACAACGGGTTCAACTACGCCCTCCGCTTCCTGCCGGCCTCCGTGGTCAGCGCCGCCACGCTCCTGGAGCCGGTGGGGGCGGCCCTGCTGGCGTGGGCCTTCCTGGGCCAAGCCATCACCGCGGTGGGGGCCGCGGCCGGGCTGGCCTGCGTGGTGGGGGTGGGGCTGTCCACCTGGACCCCGCGTCGGCGGGACCTCACCCGGCGGCCAGGGCCCGGAGGCGCTGGAGGGGACGGCGGGCCGCTTGATCCTGGACCGGGCCGAACCGGGCCGGATCCCGCGCGGCCAGGGCCGCCAGCCGACCCCGGGGACGGCCGTTCACCTCGATGATCCAGGGCGCCCCTTCCGGATCCACCACCAGGTCGACCCCCAGCTCCACCGCCGGCCCGTCGACGACCGATCCGAGGGCCGCCGCCGCCCCCACCGCCGCCGCCTGCAGGGCCTCCCCGTCGAGCCCGGCGATCTCGGCCGTCACCACCTCGGCCCCGCGTGCCGCGTTCACCACCGGATCCTCCCGGGAGCGACGCACCGCCGGCGGGCAGGCCACCCACCGACCGTCCGGGTCCCGCTGGGCCAGCACCCGCGCGCTCACCCCGGCCAGCCCCGCCGGCGGCGGCACCGCCCGCTGGAGGATCCACGGGCCCGACCTCGGCAGCGGAGCACCGGGCACCACCCGCCGGACGCCCTCGCCGAGGGCCCCGTGACGGGGCTTGAGGAAGGCCGCGCCCCACGCCTCCAGGCGCTCCGGGAATCGCGCGGGGTCGGCCTCGACGGGGGGCAGGGCCAGCCCGGCCGCCTCCAGGCGGCGCTGGGTGGCCACCTTGTCCCGGCAGAGTCGGGTGAGGGCCGGGTCGTTGCCCACGGGCACCCCCCGGAGCGCCCGGAGACCCGCCTGCCAGGCCTCGGCCCGACTAACCCCCGGATAGCGATCGAACACCGCCGCCACCGGCCCGCGTGCCACCTCCCACTTGCCGGGCACCGCGCGATGGCCCACGAACGTCCCGTCCGGGGAAGGCTGGCCCAGGATCACGGGCGTCCCCTCGCCCTCCAGGGCCAGGGCGGCCCGCCCCAGCGGCCAGTCCGCCGGCGTGCCCCGCGGCGTGCCCCGCCAGTGGGGGATCCACACCCCGAGGCTCACGGCGCTCCCCCGCCCGACAGGGGCTGGAGCTCGGGCGTCAGCCGCACCTCGGCGCCGCGGGTGAGGGGCACCGTCAGGACCACCGGACGATGACCGGGGGCCGTCACCCGCACCTCCACCGGCCCGGGCTCCCGGTGCACCGTGAGCTGCCCGACGCCGACGGCATCCTCCACGGCGATGGTGGCCTCGAGGGGCCGGGCCTCCACCACCAGCACCGCCGGCCGGGTGAGCTCGCGGACCAGCAGCCCCACCCCCGCCGTCAGGAGCAGGGCCAGCACCACCAGCAGCCCGAGGGACCGGCGCGAGGAAGCCATGCCCTCCCCCTACCGCGGCGGGCCCGACCCGCCCCTGGAGCCGCCCCCGCCGACCGGGTAGGTCCCCCCGGTGAGCCTCCCCATCGACCCGCTCCACGACGCCGTGATGGCGGCCTTCGACGCCGGACCGGCCGTCATCACGGCCCCTACCGGCTCGGGCAAGTCCACCGCCGTCCCCCGGTGGGTGCGGGCCCGCGGCCCGGCGGTGGTGGTGGAGCCGCGCCGGGTGGCGTGCCGGGGCGTGGCGGCGCGGGTGGCCGAGCTCGAGGGCACCCCCCTCGGCGAAGGCGTCGGCTACGTCGTGCGCGACGACATCCGGGCCCGGCGCGACACCCCCCTGGTCTTCGTCACCCCCGGCGTGGCGCTGCGCTGGCTCGCCGACGGCCGGCTCGACCGGGCCGCCACCGTCCTCCTCGACGAGTTCCACGAGCGGAGCCTGGACCTGGACCTGCTCCTGGCCCTGCTCCACCGCCGCGGCCGGCCCCGCCTGGGCCTGCTCTCGGCCACCCTGGACGGCGACCGGGTCGCCGCCCACCTGGGGGGTACCCATCTGGTGGGCGAGGGCCGCGCCTTTCCCGTCGACGTGGCCTACATCCCCGGTCAGACCGTCCTCCCCGACCCCCGCGGACTCGAGGATCGGGTCCGCGCCGCCCTGGAGCGGGCCGTCGACCGCCCCGGCGACGTCCTGGTCTTCCTCCCCGGGAAGGGCGAGATCGCCCGCCTCCTCGATGCCCTCGGCGACCGCCCCGAGGAGGTCCTGCCCCTCCACGGCGGCCTCACCCTGGACCAGCAGGCCCGGGTGTTCCGCCCGGGGAGTCGCCGACGGATCCTGCTCGCCACCAACGTGGCCGAGACCTCGGTGACCCTGCCCGACATCGAGGTGGTAGTCGACGGCGGCCTGGTGCGTCGCACCCGGTACCGGAAAGGACGGGCCTCCCTCACCCTCCTGCCCATCGCCCGGGACAGCGCCGAGCAGCGGCGGGGCCGGGCCGGTCGGGTGCGCCCCGGGCTCTGCCTGCGCCTGTGGGCCGAGCGCGCGCCCCTGGCGCCGCGCACCCCGCCCGAGATCCACCGCGAGTCCCTGGTCCCCCTGCTCCTGGCCGCCGCCGCCTGCGGCCACCCGGGCCTGGATCTGCCCTTCCTCGACCCTCCGCGGGACCACGCCATCGCGGACGCCCGAGAGGTGCTCGAGGGGCTGGGGGCCTGGTCGGAGGACGGGCTCACGGACCGCGGACGGGCCCTCTTCCAGCTCCCGGTGGACGCCCACCTGGGCCGCCTGCTCCAGGAGGCCCGCCGCACCGGCGCCCTTCAGGATGCCGTCGACCTGGTGGCCGCCCTCCAGGTGCCCCGGAGCCTCTTCCGGCGCGACCGCCCAGACGACCCCGCGGACGACCTCCGGGAGCCGGGCTGCGACGGGGTGGCCCTGGTCCGGGCCGTCCGGGAGGGCGAGCCCCGCCGCCATCGCCTCGACCGCTTCGCCCTCCGCGAGGCCCGGGCCGGCGCCGCCCGCCTCCGTCGCCTGCTGGAGCTGCCCGAGGGCGGGGGCCCGGTGGACCGGGACCGCCTGCTTCGCACCGTGCTGGCCGCCTGGCCCGGCGCCGCCCACGTGGCCCGGCGCCGCAAGCGCGCTGTCGGGTGGAGCGCCGGCGGCACCGAGCAGCGGCTGGGCCGGGACAGCGCCGTCCGCGAGGACGAGGTGGACCTGGTGGTGGTGCTGGACGAGCGGACGCTGGGCCACGGCCGCGACCAGGACCGGATCATCACCGCCGCCATGCCGGTGCGCCCCGCCGACGTCGTCGAGGCCGGCCTCACCACCCCGCGCGTCGGCGCGGCCCGCGTCGAGGACGGCGTGCTCCTCACCCGGACCGAGCTCACCCTGGCCGGCCGGGTGCTGGCCACCCGCGACGAGGTGCCGCGGGGCGTGCTGGCCCGCGAGGCGCTCGCCCGCGTCTTCCTGGAGGGGCGCTGGGGGTCCGACGCCCTGGAGGAGGCCCGGATTCGGCTCGAGCGCCGGGGACTGCTCGCCCGCCTCGAGGGCGGTGCCCTGCCGCCCTCCCTCGAGGAGCACGTTCGTACCCGCATCGGCGAGGTGGGTCTCGAGTCCGGCGAGGATCTGGCGCTCCTGGAGCCCGAGGACCTGCTGCCCGCCCCCCTGCCCCCCCTCGACCGCGAGCGGCTCGACCGCGACTGGCCGCGCACCCTCGATCTGGGGGACGCCACCTACCACCTGCACTGGCGTCCCCGGCGCCGGACCCTCATCCTCGAGCAGATCGGGGGCCGCCGCAAGGAGCCGCCCCCGCTCCGCCACCTGCCGGGCCCCTCCTCGTGGCGGCTGGTCCTGCGCACCCGCCACGGGGATCGGACCCTGCGGGAGCGGCGCTGATCCGGCGGGTCGCAGCGCCGCCGTTCACTCGTCCAGAAAGCCCACGTCGACCGTCTCACCGGGCCTGGAGGGGTGGGGGCCGGCGTGGAGGTCCACCGGGGTGTCCTCCATCATGAGGGTGGCGTGGACCACCCTCCGCGCCAGGTCCCACAGATCCGCCAGCCGCTCCTCGTCGCCCACCAGGAAGACCTCGTCATGGTCGTAGCGCTCCAGCCCCACCGAGAGCACGCCCACCGCCTCGAGGGAGACCCGGCCGATGGACAGGTCGACCATCACGGCGCTGGGCCACTCGCCCTCGGGGGTGGCGGCGAGAAGATCGGCCCAGGCCGCCGGCGTGTGCCAGGTCCGGAGGTGGCCCAGGTGAGCCCCGATGGCCGGCACCGCCGGGAGGACCGCGTCGACCACCCGGGCCAGCTCCGCGTCCACGTCCAGGCGCTCGGGAGCGCGCCCCTCGAGGGTGATGACCAGGTGGGCCACGGCGGCATCCACCGCCTCGGGATCGGGCGAGGTGTACGCAGGCAGGGACGGCAGCGCGGGCCGGCCGGCGCGCACCTCGAGGGCGGCGACCTGGGGGCCGTCGTCCGTCACCCACGTGAGGCGCAGATCCCCCTCGCCCGGACGGGTCCCCGAGACCGGGATGCCGCGGGCGTGGAGGGCCTGCACCAGGCCGGCCGGGTCGGGCAGGGCGCGCTCGGCGAGGAGCACCAGGGCGAAGGGCGACAAGGGATCGGCGGCCGGCATGCCGCGTGGGATAACCCGCCCACGGGGAGCCCCCAGCCGCGGGACCCTCCGGGTGCGTCCGCCCGGGATGATGAAGGATCGAGGTGAGCGTGGACCTGCAGCGACGACAGTTCCTCCGGCAGCTCGAGACCCTGCTCGAAGCCCTCCCAGCACCCCAGGCGGGGCAGGCCCGCGCCGCCCTGGCCGAACGGGCGGGCGACCTCTCCGACGCCGCCAAGGCCGAGACCCTCACCTGGGGCCCCCTCGAGGCCCTGGCCTTCGACCACCCGGTCCGCCTCTGGCGCCCTCCCCTCCCGGCCCGCCGGGCCCTCACCGAGGCGCGGTCCTGCTAGCAGTCTGTGACGCAGACTCCCGTCGCCCGGCCCGCCCGCCGGCTTCTCAGCGTTGTCCCGTCGTCGGTCACTTGGCCAGCCAAGCTCCCTCCTAGCCCGGATCGATCACCAGAAAACGCAACACGCCCGCCTCGTTTCGCGATAG
>CAZPJM010000116.1:0-14293 GCA_964586865.1 uncultured Enterobacteriaceae bacterium | reverse complement strand
GCCGCCCCCGGCGCCGGGGCCGCCCCGCCACGTGCCGCCACCCCGGCCCCCGCCCCCCACACCATCGCAGTCGAGAAGAGCCTCGGGGAGGCCGCGGTCCGGCGCCTCTCCACCGACGAGCTCCGCGCCCGGCTCCTCGAGGCCATGCAGACCAACGCCGCGCTCTCCCGCTCCCTCGAGGCCCTGCGCGCCGACCTGGACGAGAGCCGCGCCCGGGAGCGCGACCTCATCGAGGTCCTCGCCCGGTGGCAGCAGCGCGGCTGATCCGGGTTCAGCCCCCGGTGTGCTTCTCGATGAGCTCGGGCAGCCGAGGCACGCTCTCGGCCGTGTACTGCTTCGCCGTGGGCCGCAGCGTCTTGTAGACCCGCAGCATGACCCGGTTGCGCGCACGCTCGGCGGCGGCGTCGGTGACCGAGAGGAGATCCTCGGCGATCGCGTCGGCGCGGTCGCGGAAGTAGCGGTGGGGATCCCCCGTGGCCACGGCCTTCTCCCAGTGGGGATCGATCTGGGGGGCGAAGCGGGGCAGGAGGCTGGCCATCGCCTCCTCGATCATGCCGGGCTTCAGCTTCTTCACCGTCTTGTACCCGGTCTTCAGCGCCGCGGCGCGGAGGCCGCGCTTGCGGGCGACCTCCTCGTCCACGATGACGGCGCCGTCGCGTGCCACCGCCCGCCGCCGGGACTCGTCCTGCAGGATCTCGACCAGGGTCATGCCGCCTCCGGAAGGGCCCGCGGGCCAGGGTCCATCACTCGAAGCTCACCACGGTGCCGCCGTCGGCGGCGCACTTCGGCTTGAAGGCCTTGCCCCCGAGCCGCTCGAACCAGTCGGCCAGGTAGTACCGACCCCAGCAGGAGTAGCCGCCCTGCCGGAGGGCGGCCTGGACGCAGTCGTAGCTGTTGTCGAAGTCCCGGTTGTTCTGGTGCTTCACGATGTCCACCCCCGAGAGCTTGTGGGCGGGCACGTCCTTGACGTAGGTGCGGACCACCGGCCCGATGGCCCGGCACAGCACCTTGGGGGCGTGCTCGTCGGGCGAGGCGTAGATGGCCTTCATGGTGCTGTCCCGGACCTTGGGGCTGGTCTCCTCGGTGAGGAGCCGCTTCTCGAGGCAGTCCAGGGCACGGCGGCGCTTGGAGCCCTTGAAGGAGCGGACCGCCCGGTCGCGGACGCGCTCGTCGGGATCCTCCATCATGAGGCGGCACACCATGTCGTCCGTCTTCTCGAGCTTCAGCTTGACCACGGCCTTCAGGGCCGCGGCCCGCACCCCGCCGTCGGCGTCGTCGGTGGCGGCCTTGACGAGGGCGTCCACCACGGGCTCGGCGGTGCTGTTCTCGAAGACCTCGGCGGCCGTGGCGCGCACCATCGGGTCGGGATCGCCGGTGAGCCGGCCCAGCAGCAGGTCCTGGTGCTCTTCGCGGACCGCGGTGAGGCCTCGGACCGCGGCGGCCCGGACCTCCGGGGGCTCGGAGGTGTCGGCGGCGACGGCGGCCACCCGGGCCAGCGCCTTGGGAGAGCGGATCTCGGCGAGCTGGTTGACGAGCCGGACCCGGTCCTCGCCGGTGGTCGCCTCGAGGGCCGGCAGGACGCAGTCGGTGAGGTCGTCCCGCTCGGTGCCGGCGAAGCCGTCCACCACCGCCGCGTCGTAAGCGCCGTGGGGGTAGTCCATCACCGCCTCGCAGGCGCAGGCCTTCGCCTCGGGGGCCTCGGCCGGGGCGCCGGCCAGCTTCTCGGCGGTGTAGCGGCGCAGGTTGTCGTCCCGATCCCGCTCGAGGGCCACGCACACCGCCGACCACCGCCCCTGGGAGATGTACATGTCCACCTCGGCGGAGGTCTCGACGTAGTTGGGCTCGCACCCGCCGAGCAGCGCCGCGAGGGCGGTCACGACGGGCAGCACGACGCGGGGGGGGATCGACATGGGGGACTCCGGTGCCGCCCCGCCGTGGGCGCGGCCGTCCACGGATAGCACGCGCGGCGCGCTCCCATGTGGGGCCGTCGTCAGGAGCGGGGCCGTCGGGAGGCCCTCAGCGGTACAGGCCGACCTCGGCCACGTCGAGGTGGACGGGTCCGGTGCGCTCCACCGCGATGAGGGAGAGCCTGAGGAGGGCGGTCCGGTCCAGGGTGGCGTCGAGCCGATGGGGCGCGAAGTCCTCGAAGGGGATGCGCACCTCGGTCCAGTCCTCGGGGGCGGTGAAGCGACCGCGGAAGGACTGCCAGGGCCGGCGCACCTGGGGGGTCCGGAGGTGGGCCCCGTAGGTCTCGCCATCGCCGCGCACGACGAGGCGCAGGCCCTCCCAGTCGCTGGCGTCCAGCTCGCCCAGGTCGAGCATGAGGCTCACGAAGCCCGGGCTGCCATAGCCGGGCACCTCCTCGACCCGCCCACCCAGGTGCAGGTGGGGGCGCTCCCCTTCCCTGCGCGCGGCCTCCACGTCGGAGACCCCGCCCATGACCCGGTCGCTGGTGGCCTTCCAGCGGGTGCCCAGGGCCGAGGTGCCGTCGGGGCGTCCGAGGTCGTCGAGGACGCGGATCTCGGGCTGGGACACGGGAGCCTCGGGGGCGGAGGGGGCGGGGCTGGCGGGCCCGGCGACGGTCCGGGGGGCCACCAGCAGCGCGCCCGCGCCCACCGAGAGGGCGAGCAGGGGGGCCATGGCGGCGAGGCGACGGCGGCGCGGGATCATGCCGGATCCCTAGGCTCCGGGCGGGGTGAAGGCCGGCCGCACCCACCACGGCGTGAGCCCCCTCACGCCATCCCCCGCCATGACAGCGCCCCCCGGCGCTGCTACCCTCCCCCGACTCCGAGGAGCGTGTCCGCGTGGGTACCGTGTTCACCATCACCGCCGTCGTCCTGGCCCTCCTGGCCGTGGCTCTCCCCATCACGGGCGTGGTCCTGCTGCTGCTGCCGGCCCGGCGCCGGAAGATCACCACCCCGGCCGGCCGCTTCCGCGAGCGGGTCCGGTGGGTGCTCGACGACCTCGAGAATCAGCTCGGCGAGCACGATGGCGCCACCCTGGTCACCGAGGGCCTCTCCGCCACCCTCACCCACGGCACGCGCACCGCACGCCTCACCACCGCCGGTGAGGGCGAGGACGGCCTGCTCACCCTCACGCCCTCCGAGGGCGACCCGGTCGCCTTCCGCTGGGCCGACGACGTGGCGCAGTGGTACGACGCCGAGGGCCGGCTGCTCTACGACGTGGTGCGCGAGGTGCTCGATCTGGGGGTCCTGGAGCCCCCGCGGGTGCTCCACGTGGACGACCTGCGGACCTGGTTCCACACCGAGGACGCCATCGTGAAGGCGGTGGACGGCCTGGACGTGGCCATCGAGCCCGGCCGGACCCTCGGGCTCGTGGGCGAGTCGGGCTCGGGCAAGTCGGTCACGAGCCTGACCATCATGGGCCTCCTCCCCGAGTTCACCGCCCGCATCCCCACCGGGCACGTGGCCTTCCTGGGCCGCGACCTGCTCTCGCTCCGGCGGACCGACCTGGCCCGCCTGCGCGGCGACGACATGGCCATGATCTTCCAGGAGCCCATGACCTCGCTCAACCCGGTCTACACCGTGGGCGACCAGGTGGCCGAGGCCATCGTCCTGCACACGGGCTGCTCCCGGAAGGAGGCCATGGACCGGACCATCGCCCTCTTCGACGAGGTGGGGATCCCCGACCCGAAGACCCGGGTCCACAGCTACCCCCACGAGATGTCCGGCGGCCAGAAGCAGCGGGTGATGATCGCCATGGCCCTGTCCTGCAATCCGCGCCTGCTGGTGGCCGACGAGCCCACCACGGCCCTCGACGTCACCATCCAGAAGCAGATCCTGGACCTGCTCCGGAACCTCCGGGACACCCGCGGGATGGGAATCCTCTTCATCACCCACGACCTGGGCGTCATCGCCGAGATCGCCGACAAGGTGGCGGTCATGTACCGCGGCAAGCTCGTGGAGTACGGCGAGGTCCTTCAGGTCTTCCGGGAGCCCGCCCACCCCTACACCCGCGGCCTGCTGGCCTGTCGCCCGCGCCTGGACTCGCCGTACCGGCTCCTGCCCACCGTGGGCGACTTCCTCGACACCACGGTCGAGGACGGCGAGGTGGTCATCCGTGAGAAGGCGCTCGATCCCGGCTTCGAGGAGCGGCTGCGCACGGGGGCCCGCCCGAAGATGCCCGAGGGCGAGGGCGAGCCCGTCCTGTCGGTGAAGGACCTGAAGGTCTGGTTCCCCCTCAAGAAGGACTTCTTCGGCCGGCCCACCCGATGGGTCAAGGCCGTGGACGGCATCTCCTTCGACGTCTGGCCCGGCCAGACCCTGGGGCTCGTGGGCGAGTCGGGCTGCGGCAAGACCACCACCGGTCGGGCCATCCTGCGGCTCGTGCCCATCCGGGACGGCACCGTCGTGTTCGATGGCCAGGATCTCTCGGTCCTCGAGGGCAATGTGGGGGCCCTGCGCAAGGTGCTCTACTGGGCGGGTGCCGCCTCCATGGCCGTGGCCGCCATCCTGGTCGGGCTCTCGGCCGCCGATCCCTTCGGCTGGGTGGACAGCCTGGGCTTGTGGCTGTGGGGCGGAGCGGCGGCCCCCCTGCCCCTCGGCATCCTGCTCGTGGCGTGGGGCATGTCCATGAACGACCCCACCGCACAGGACATCCGCCGGCGCCTGCAGATCATCTTCCAGGACCCCTACTCCTCCCTCAATCCCCGGATGACCATCGGGGACACCATCGTCGAGCCCATGCGGGTCCACGGCATCGGCGCCAACGACGAGGAGCGGCGCAAGGTGGCGGGGGATCTGCTCGAGGAGGTCGGCCTCGACCGCACCTACCTGCGCCGCTTCCCCCACGAGTTCTCGGGCGGCCAGCGCCAGCGGATCTGCATCGCCCGGACCCTGGCCCTCGAGCCCAAGCTCATCATCTGCGACGAATCGGTGAGCGCCCTCGATGTCTCGGTGCAGGCCCAGGTGCTCAACCTGCTCAAGGAGCTCCAGATCCGCCGCGGCCTGACCTACATCTTCATCAGCCACGACCTCTCGGTGGTCAAGTTCATGAGCGACACCATGTGCGTCATGAAGGACGGCGAGATCGTCGAGGCCGGACCCGCGGAATCCATCTACGCCGACCCGCAGCAGGCCTACACCCAGCGCCTCATCGCCGCCATCCCCAGCGACGACATCGCGCACATCGAGGCCTTGCAGGCCGAGCGCCGCAAGGCCCAGCGCGCCAGGCTCGAGGCCGCCCTGTCGGCGGGCCGCGCCGGCGCCGCGTGAGCGACCCTGGCCAGCCGATGGCCCGGAGCCGCCCTGAAGCCGGGCCCCCCTCGCCCGATGGGCCCTCCTCGGAGGCGCGCATGGCCCCATCCCGTCACCCACTGGTCCGCCGCCTGTGGATCGCCGCCGGCTGGACCAGCCTGGGCCTGGGCATCCTGGGGGCCTTCCTGCCCCTGCTGCCCACCACCCCGTTCGTCCTGCTGGCCGCCTTCTGCTTCGCCCGCGGCAGCCGGCGCCTCCACACCTGGCTGATGGAGCACCGCTGGCTGGGCGCCCCCCTGCGGCGCTGGCGGCACGACCGCACCATCAGCGTGAAGACCAAGTGGACCCTCACCGCCATGTACGGCCTGGCCATCCCGGTGGCCGTGTGGTTCGCGCCCTTCTGGTGGCTCAAGGTGCTGCTGGGTGTGGGTGTGGTGGGGGCGCTGGTCGGCCTCTGGCTCTGGCCTTCCGCCCGGCGACGCTCCAGCCCCGAGAAGGCCCACGCCGACGAAGCCGGCCTCTCGGAGGCGGCCCGGGGCTGAGCGGGTCGTCCGGACCCCGCCCCCGCAGCGCCATCACCCCGCGAGGGCCTGGAGGATCCGGTCGGGCGGCACCGTGGTGGCCGGGACCGGGCCGTCGAACCAGGACCGCACATCCTCCTCGAGCCCGACGCCGTGCAGGTAGTTGTAGAGCGCGCGATCCAGGGCCGGCCCGAGGGCGTCGTGATCGGCGCCGGTGGGATCGGCGAAGGGGATGTCGTTGCGTCCGAAGGGCGCGTCGGGCTCGGGGAGGAGCTCGATGCCGTAGGCCTCCGGGTCCATGGCGACCGGGGCGTGGGCGGTGGCGGCGAAGCGGTGCCAGAAGGCCGAGTGGAGGCAGCCGGCCGCGAAGAGCTGCCGGACCACCTCGAGGCTGTCCACCGTCTCCTGGAGGGTCTGGGTGGGGAAGCCGTACATGAGGTAGGCGTGCACCAGGATCCCGGCGTCGGCGAAGGCGCGGGTCACCCGGGCCACCTGGGGAATGCTCACCCCCTTGCGCATCCGCCGGAGCAGGCGATCGGAGGCCACCTCGAGCCCACCGGTGATGGCCACGCAGCCCGCGTCGGCGAGCTTCTCGCACAGCTCGGGAGTGAAGGTGCGCTCGAAGCGGATGTTCCCCCACCACGTGATGGCCAGGTCCCGGGACAGGAGCTCGTCGGAGAGCGCGGCCAGCGCCCGGGGCGGGGCCGCCTCGTCCACGAAGTGAAAGCCCGTCTGCCCGGTCTCGGCCGCGAGGGCCTCGATGCGATCCGCCAGCACCGCGGCGCCGGCCGGCTCGTAGCGCTGGATGTAGTCGAGGCTCGTGTCGCAGAAGGAGCACTTCCGCCAGTAGCAGCCGTGGGCCACGGTGAGCTTGTTCCAGCGGGTGTCGGCCCACAAGCGGTGCATGGGGTTGAGGGTGTCCAGGATCTGCAGGTAGGCGTCGAGCTCGAGGCCATCGGTGGTGGGCGTGCCGGTCTCGTCGAAGGGGATGTCGGCCTGCAGCGGATCGTTCTCGAAGACCACCCGGGGTCCCTCCGGACCCTCGGTCCGGCGGAAGGTCCGCACCGGCGGCCCCTCCTCGAGCAGGTTCAGCAGCGGCCGCTCGCCGGCGTCGAGGGTGATCCGGTCGACATAGTCGAACACCCGCGGGTCCCGCAGACCCCGGAGATCGGTGTTCACCCACCCCCCGCCGAGCACCACCCGGACCCGGGGGCGGTGGGCCTTCACCGCCCGGCCGATCCGCAGGGCGGCGTAGGCATTGCCCGCGAAGGGCGCGGTCAGGGCCACCACGTCGGGGTCGTGGCGATCCACCGCCTCTCGGGCCAGCGCGTCGAGCCAGGTGTCGAGCAGGGTGGGCGGGCCCTCGAGGGCATCGCGGAGTGGATCGAAGGTGGGCTGGCTGTGGGCGAGGCGCTCGGCGTACCGCACCAGGCCGAAGCGGGGATCCACGGCGATCCGCACCACGTCGGCGATGTCCTCGATGAAGAGGGTCGCCAGGTGGCGGGCGCGGTCGGTGAGCCCGAGGGCGCCGAAGGCCCAGCCGAGCGGATCATCGTCGGCGAACCGGTCGAGGGTGGCGAAGCGGGGCCCCTCGGGGACCAGGGTACCCGCCACGATGCGGTAGGCCACGCCCGGATCGCGGCCCTGGAGGAAGCGGACCACCGGGCCCACCGCGCGCCGGTAGTCGTCGAGGGCCTCGACGAAGAAGCCCACCGCCGGGTGGACCGCCCGGGCCGGGCTCCCGGCCGCCACCCGCCCCACCGCCTCGAGCCCCTCCCGGGAGAGGAGGCGCAGGACCAGCGCGAGGGCCAGATCCTCCCGCACGGCCTCATGGCCCCGGGACCGCAGGAAGCCAGTGAGGTACTGGGTTGCCGGGTAGGGCGTGTTGAGCTGGGTCAGTGGCGGCGTCAGCAGCAGGGTGCGCATGGCCCCCCCTACCCTGTGCGGCTCGGGGTCGCCGAGGGAGGGCGCCTCACCGGATCCGGCGGTTGCGGCGCCGTCGGCGGGGGGGCTTGTGACGGGCCAGCTCCCCCGGGTCGTCCAGGGTGGCCACCAGCCAGCGGAAGTGGGCCTCGGCGTTGGCCTCCTCGAAGCGGAAGCCCGCCTGCTGGAGCTTGCGCGGCACGGCCCGGATGCTCGCCAGGAAGAGGTCGTCGGCCAGCTCCCCCAGGGCCCCGCGCAGGGCCCACCGCGGCGCGTTGCGCATCACCGGCTTGTCGAGGGCGCGCCCCAGGGCCCGCGCCCACTCCTTCTGCCGGGTGGGCTCGGGCACGCAGCCGTTGAAGACCCCCGTGCAGCGGTCGTGATCCAGCAGGAAGCGGAAGGCGGCCACCGTGTCGCGGATGCCGATCCACGGCAGGTACTGCCGGCCATCGCCCAGCCAGCCGCCCAGGCCCACGCGGAAGGGCTGGATCATCAGGGGGAAGACCCCGCCGGTGGGCGCGAGGGACACGGCCATCCGCAGCACGGCCACCCGAGCCCCCAGCACCGCATCGGCCGAGAAGTGGGCCCGCTCCCAGTCCTCCGAGAGGTCGGCCAGGAAGCCCTCGCCCCGCTCCGCCTCCTCGTCGAGGATGGTCTCGCCCCGATCGCCGTAGATCCCCAGGTGACCGGCGCCCAGGTAGATCCGCGGCCGGGCCTCCAGCCGCGCCAGGGACTCGAGGATGACCCCCGTGGCCGCGACCCGGCTGTCGTGCAGGGTCCGGCGGCGCATCTTCGTCCAGGGCCGATCCGCGATGGGCGCGCCGGTCAGGTTCACCACCGCGTCGAAGCCCTCGAGCCGCCGCACGTCGTGGATCCCGCGGCTCATGGTCCAGACCAGCCGGTCGTCGGCCTCGTCGTCGGGCCCGGCCCGCGACACGACCACGACCTCGTCGCCCCGATCCCGCAGCGTGTTGCCGAGCCAGGTGCCGATCATGCCGGTTCCGCCGATGAGGACGACCCGCACCTCTCCCCCGGTTCGCAGCGTGGGGCGGTTGAGGTAGTACGAGACGGCGCGCCCGGGGTCAAGGAGCCACCCCCCGCCCCTGGGGGGTTCCCCGGCCCGCAACGGACCCGTCGCCGAGAGGTCATCGTGCGCTGGATGCTCATCGTCCCCCTGCTGGTCGGGGCCGCCACCGTCGTGCAGGGGGGGCTCAACCGCCTCGTCTCGGACAAGTGGGGGCTGGCCGCCACCATCCTGTTCAACAACGCGGTGCTGCTGGTGATCTCCATCGGGGTCTGGGCCGTGGTGGCGGGGGCGCCAGGCCTCTTCCCGGCCTTCTTCGCCGACCGCGGGGGGTGGGGGGACATCCGGTGGTGGTGGATCATCCCGGCGCTGGCGGGGCTCGTCATCGTGGGCGGCATCCCCTGGGCCATCTCCCGCCTGGGCGCGCTGGCCGTGCTGGTGGGCATCGTGGCGGCCCAGATGGTGGTGGGACTGGCCTGGGATGCGGTGATGGAAGGTCAGCCCGTCACCGCCCTGCGCTTCGGTGGCGCGGCCCTGGCGGTGGCGGGCGTGGCCCTCGCTTCCTGGCAGTCGGGCTGACCCCGGACCCGGTACGGGATAGCACCGCCCCACCCCTGGAGGTCCCATGCGTGGTCTGCTGCTCGCCCCCCTCGCTGCCCTCACCCTCGCCGCCGTCCTGGCCTGCGGCGGCGCCTGGAACGAGGCCCTGCGCGACACCACCATCAAGGGCGCCAACGAGATGCGCGGCGAGGCGGTGAGCCTGCCCGACAGCCCCGAGAAGCAGCGCCTGATGGCCATCTTCGACGGCATGCAGCAGAACCCCGAGGCGTTCGGCGTGGTCGAGCTGGCCACCATCCAGGCCGCCTTCCAGACCGCCATGGGCGACGGCAAGGTGACCTCGGACGAGGTCGACGAGATCGAGCAGGCCTACCAGGACGCCCTGGCCGAGTGAGCCCGGGCGACGGCTCGTGGGGCCCCTTCCCGGGGCGCCCTCCGGACCCCTCGACGGGGCCGAGGTGACGGGTCTCGTGAGGCCCGTTACCCCGAGCGACCATCGAAGGAGCCCCATGAGCACCGATCCAGCCGCTGGCGCCGACGGGACCTCGCCGGCCAACACCGACCACCTCTCCGATCGCCAGTTCGTCGACTTCCCCATCAGCCGCGAGCTGCTCCAGGGCATCCTCGACCACGGCTACGTGGCGGCCACCCCGGTCCAGGCCGCCACCATCGAGCCCGCCCTGGCCGGCCGCGACCTGGTCGCCCGCGCCAAGACCGGCACCGGCAAGACCGCCGCCTTCTCCATCCCCATCATCGACCTCATCGACGGCGAGGCCGGCCGTCCCCAGGCCCTGCTCCTGGCGCCCACCCGCGAGCTCGCCCAGCAGATCGCCGGCGAGATCGACGCCCTGGCCGTCCACAAGCCCGTCCGCACCGCCACCCTGGTGGGCGGCCTGCCCCTGGGCCCCCAGGAGAAGGCCCTCGCCGCCGGCGCCACCATCGTCGTCGGTACCCCCGGCCGGGTCCTCGACCACCACCGTCGGCGCAACCTGGACCTGTCGGACGTGCGGATCGCCTGCCTCGACGAGGCCGACGAGATGGTCAGCATGGGCTTCTACGAGGACGTCACCAGCATCCTCGACAAGACCCCCGACGGCCGCCAGGTCCTGCTGTTCTCGGCCACCATCAGCAAGGACACGGAGCGCCTGGTGCGGCGCTACCTGAAGGACCCCGAGCACGTCATCCTCTCCACCGACGAGGACCGGGTCGAGGGCATCGACCACGTGCTCTACGAGGCGCCCCTGACCACCCACAAGGCCCGCGCCCTCATGTACGTCATCGACATCGAGGATCCGGACGCGGCCATCGTCTTCTGCAACACCCGCGAGGACACCAACACCGTCGCTCGCTACCTCGACCGCCAGGGCCTCGATGTCCAGCTCCTGTCGGGCGAGCTGCCCCAGTCCCGCCGCAGCGAGGTCATGCGCCGGGTCAAGGCGGGCGAGGTCCGCTTCCTGGTGGCCACCGACGTGGCCGCCCGCGGCATCGACATCAGCGACCTGACCCACGTCTTCAACTACTCGCTGCCCCCCGACCCCAAGGTGTACCTGCACCGCATCGGCCGGACCGGCCGGATCGGCAAGAAGGGCACCGCCATCAGCCTGGTGGGCGGCACCGACATCAGCACCCGCCGGGTGCTCGAGGGCCAGCACGGCATCGCCTTCGAGGAGCGCCCCTTCCCGGAAGAGATCGAGGCCGTGCGGCATCGGGTCGACCGGCAGGCTCGCCGGATCCGCGAGGCCATGGGCAAGCTCGTGTTCGAGTCCTACCTGCCCACGGTGCGGGCCCTGAAGGAGCGCGACGACGGCGACCTGCTCCTGGCCGTGGCCCTCCGGGGCTTCTTCGCCTGGGACCGGCGCCGCCGGGCCGAGCTGGTCGACGTGGAGGCCCCGAGCCCCGCCGACTCCGGCAAGCGCACCGACGACGAGGAAGGCTCGAGCCGCCCGAAGAAGACGCGGTCGGGCGGGAAGAAGGGCCGCCGCGACCGGGACGAGGCCCGGGGCGGTCGCCGGAAGGACGACGGGCGGGACGACCGGGACCGCAAGAAGAAGAAGGGCGGCAAGGGCCGGAAGAAGCGCGACGAGGACGCCCTCGACGCCCTCCTCGAGGCCACCGAGGCCGACGACCTGGACGACCTGCTCCTGGCCGACGGCGGGGGCGACACCCCGGCGGACGACGCCCTCCTGGTCGAGGACGACACCCCGGACGACGCCCTCCTGGTCGAGGACGACGACGGGAACGACGACGGGGACGACGACGGGGACGAGGACGACCTGGACGCCCTGCTGACGGTGGACTGACCCCTGGCGCCGTCCCCCCTCACCGGTGCCGATGCGGTCCTGGACGCCCTCGAGGCCCGGGACCGGGTGCTGCTCACCGGTCCGGTCCGCCCCGATGGCGACAGCGTGGGCGCCTGCCTGGCCCTGGCCCGGGTGCTCTCCGCGCGCGGGGGGCACGTGGCGGTGGCCGGCGATCCCGGGCCCCGTCTGGGCGTGCTCCCAGGCGCCAATGCCATGCTCCCGGACGACGCCCTCGGCGGCCCCTGGCCCACGGTGGTGGTGCTCGACGGCGACCGGCATCGGCTCATGCCCGGGGTCCAGCGCGCCTGGGAGTCCGCCCGCACCCGCGGGGTCATCGATCACCACGCCTCCACCAGCCTGGACGGCTACGACCTGGCCTGGATCGACGGCGGCGCCACCAGCACCTGCGCCATGCTCCACCGCGCCTTCCGGCGGCGCGGCGTCCCCCTCGACGCCGAGCTGGCCACCCTGCTCCACGTCGGCACCCTCTTCGACACGGGCGGGCTGCGCTTCTCCAACACCACCCCCCAGGTCCTGCGCGACGCCGCCGAGCTCCTCGAGGCCGGCGTGGACCACACCGGCCTGGCCACCCGGGTCCTGGCCCGGCGTCGCTGGCGCGCGGTGCAGGCCCTCGGGCGCATCCTGGTCGACACCACCCCCCACCTGGGCGGCCGGCTCCTGGTGGGCCGGGCCCCCCTGAGCCTCCGGGACGCCCTGGACCTGGTCGACGACGACCTCGAGGGCGTGGTGGACCTCCTGGCCGACACGGGGGGCTGCGAGGTGGCGGTCCTCCTCCTCGAGCGCGGGCCCGCGGCCGTCAAGGTGAGCCTGCGCTCCCGGGGTCCGGTGGACGTGTGCGCGGTGGCCGGGGCCCTCGCCCCCACCGGCGGGGGCCACCGCAAGGCCGCCGGCGCCTTCGTCGAGGCGGATCTGGCCGCCGTCGAGTCCGCACTACTGGCCGAGGTCCGCCAGCGGCTCCCCGCCGGCGACCCCGCCCCGCCGGCCGAGCGGTGAGGTCGCTGCCCGGCGCTCCCGCGAGGCACGTCCGGGCGATCAGCCGCGCTCGTGGGCCAGGAGCTGGTCGCGGAGCCAGGTGAAGGCCTCCTCCACGTCGTCGGTGCGGTGGAGGAGCCCCGGGTCGCGCTGCGAGATGGTGCCGGCCTCGACCATGGCGTGGAGGTCCAGCACCTTGTCCCAGTACTCGCTGCCGAAGAGCAGCAGGGGCAGCGGGCGCTTGATCTTGCCCGTCTGGACCAGGGTGAGGGTCTCGAAGAGCTCGTCCATGGTCCCGAAGCCGCCCGGGAAGAAGATCACCGCCTTGGCCGGGTACAGGAACCAGAGCTTCCGCGTGAAGAAGTAGTGGAACTCGAAGGCCAGGTCCTCGGTGGCGTAGTCGTTGACGCCGGGCTCGAACGGCAGCGAGATGCCGAGGGCGACCGACTCGCCGCCGGCGTCGTGGGCGCCACGGTTCCCGGCCTCCATGATGCCAGGCCCGCCGCCGGTGCACATCAGGTACCGCCGACCCGAGGGTCGGGACTGGCTCCAGCGGGTGATCCGCTCGGCCAGCTCGCGAGCCTCGTCGTAGTAGCGGGACATGCGGACCGCATGCTCGGCGGCTTCCACAGCGGTGGCCAGCTTGGGGTCGTCCGGCGCCACCGCGGCGGCGTCACGGGCCTCCTCCAGCTTCTCGCGGGCCACGTCGCCGGGGAGGGTCCGGGCCGAGCCGAACATGACGATGGTGTTGTGCACCCCGTGGCGCAGGAAGCGCTGGCGTGTCTCCTCGTACTCGCACAGGATCCGGATGTGCCGGGCGGGTGCGGAGTTCAGGAAGTCCAGGTTCTTGTACGCCTTGGTCGGGTACTGGGGCATCGATCCTCCGAGGGTCGGACGCAGGGCCGGCGCCCGTAACCCACGGGGCCCATCGGCAAACCCGCGCCCGACCTTCGGAGCGCATGCACGGGGGGGAAGGCGGTCCTCTCGGTCGCCCGGCGCTCACTCCCCGGCGGAGGGCTCGACCACGGCCAGGCTGGGGCCCTCGAGGGGGCAGCGCATGAGGACGAAGGCCTCGCCCGTGCGGCTGTCGGGCTCCAGCTCCTCGGCGATGTGGAAGCCGTTCTCCTCGTAGACGCGAAGGGCGCGGCGGTTGTCGACACCGACCAGCAGCGAGCAGGAGCGCAGCCCGCTCCGACGCAGGCGGGCCAGGATCCCCCGGACGAAGCGCAGACCGAGACCGCGCCCCCGCCAGCCGGGGCGGATGCCCATCGAGAGGATCATGGCCTCTGAGGGGCGCTCCCAGGTGCGCATGCACACGCAGGTGCCGATGATCCGCCCGTCGGCGCGGAGCAGGAAGACCCGCCCGTTCCGCAGGAAGGCCCGGGCCGTGTAGTGGGAGAAGGTCGACTCGGAGAAGGTCTGGAGATCGATCTCGATGAGCGTGCGGACGAGCTCTTCGGTGATCGTGTGGACGTCCTCGATCTCCAGCGTGAAGCTGCGGCCGGCCGTACCATCGATCCGGAAGGTCTCCATGCTGCGGCCTCTCCACGCGTGGCTCATGGTCCGTGACCCGCCCCACGTATCCCTCGACGGGCGCGACGTCACCAGCCGTGCGAAGCCCTGCACCGTCGATTACTCCGCCCGGCCAGGAGGTCCCCATGCGATTCCTCGTCCTGCCCCTCGCCCTGGCGGCGTGCACCGGCGCGGAGGTCGGAAGAGCACACGTCTGAACTCCAGTCACGTGAAACGATCTCGTAT
>CAZPJM010000115.1:0-14478 GCA_964586865.1 uncultured Enterobacteriaceae bacterium | reverse complement strand
CTTCGGCGACTTCCCCCTTTCCATTCGCGCCATGCGCTGGCCGGTGCTGGGGCCGCTGGCGGTGCGGGGCTTCAACGCCTTCCTCATCTTCGCCCTCAAGAAGGGCTCCGCCCGGCCCGCCCAGTACGACGGCCCCATCGGCGAGGGCTACCTGGCGCCCTACCGCTCCTGGGCCGATCGGGTGGCCATCCAGCGCTTCGTGGACGACATCCCCATCGAGCCCGGCCACCCCACCTGGTGGGCCCGCGACGAGCTGCGCGAGGGCATCGCCAGCTTCGCCGAGCACCCCCACCTGGTGGTGTGGGGCACCCAGGA
Source organism: uncultured Enterobacteriaceae bacterium (assembly GCA_964586865.1). GTDB lineage: Bacteria > Myxococcota_A > UBA796 > UBA796 > REDI01. The sequence goes on along the minus strand of CAZPJM010000115.1, from coordinate 14,163 downwards.
CTTCGTCTTCCACCGCTACTTCCTGGATGGCTGGAAGGAGACCGTCCCCGACGCCGAGTTCCACGAGCTCGACGACGCCAACCACTTCGTCGTCGAGGATGCCCACGAGCGCATCGTGCCCTGGATGGAGGACTGGCTGGGCCGCCACCCCCTCGGCTGAGGGCTCCGGGCGCGGGCCGGTCGGTGTGAAGGTCCCTGCCGGCCGGGTACAAGCGGGGTCAGAGGGTCCGGATGTCCCCAAGTCCGGCCGCGCCCTTCCGATGGGGCGTACGCTCTGCCCGAGGTGTCCGTGCTGAACGCCCTGTCCTTCGACGTCGAGTCGTGGGCGCACTTCCTCCGGGACGCGACCGCCCGGCCCGCGCCCCGCGGCGAGGCCATCCGTCGGCTGGACGACGGCTGGATCCCCGCCGTCCTGGAGCAGCTCGTGACCTTGCTGGACCGCACTGGGCAGCGGGCGACCTTCTTCATCGTGGGCGAGCTCTACGAGTGGTACCCCGACGCCATCGACGCGGTGGCGGCGGCCGGTCATGAGATCGGCTGGCACACCCACGGCCACGACCTCCTCCAGGGTGCGGCCCAGCTCGCCCGCGAGGCCGAGGCCTCGAGGGCCTTCCTCGAGGCGCACCGGCCCGTGGGCTTCCGCGCGCCCCAGTGCCAGCTCACCCCCGACGCCTACCCGGTCCTGGCCGAGCTGGGCTTCCGCTACTCCAGCTCCACCTACCGACCCTGGGCCATCGAGGCGCACCACGGCATCGACGAGCTGCCCGTGGCCACGCTGGCCTGGGCGGCCCCCGACGCCGACCGCGACCCGTGGCCCCGCAACCTGACCCCGGGTCGTCTCGCCCGCATGCTGCCGTTCGGCAGCGGCCTGTTCGCGGCCACCCTCGGGCCCGGGCAGGTGCCCCTCATCGAGGCCATGAACCGCCGCGGCGAGCCGGCCATCGTCTTCCTCCACCCCTGGCAGGTGGCCTCCCATCCGCGGCTGCGGTCCTGGCGCTTCCGGGCCGAGGTGGCGCGGAGGAACCCCCTGTGCCTGCCCTACCTGCGCCCCTGCGGGCGCACCCTGGAGCGGCTGCTCGACCGGTTCGCCTTCACCACCATCGCCGACCGCTTCTACGGTACCGCCGAGCGGGCGGCCGGATGAACGCGCAGCTGCCGGCCCCCCGCGTCTACCGGTTCTCCGAGGTGGATCTGGATGCCCTCGGCGACCTCCAGCGGACCGTCTTCGGCGAGCTCCTCGCCCAGCACGGCCTCACCGCCGACTTCATGGACGAGGCCTACTTCCGCTGGAAGTTCGACACCCCGTGCGGCGAGGGCCGCTTCGCGGTCATCGAGGACGGGGACGGCCGGTACCTGGCCTCGAGCGCCATGTTCCCCATCACCGTCCGCCTCGGCGTGCGGCGGGTCCCGGCCTGGCACAACGGGGACTCCATCACCCGGACCGAGGCGCGGGGGAAGGGCGCGTACGGGGCCTGCCTGAGTGCGCTCCGGGACGATCTCGCGCCGGGGGAGGTGATGGTGGCCTTCCCCAACGAGAACAGCCTGCGCGGCTTCACCCGGTTCGGCGCCATCGAGAACGTGGACCTGGGCCAGTGGGTCGCCCCGCTGCCCCATGCGGCCCTCTTCAGCCCCGGGATCCGCGAGGTGGAGCGCTTCGACCCCTCCCTCGATGCCATGGCCGATCGCATCGCGGCCGAGGGGCCCCCCATGATCGCGCGCAGCGCGCGGCTCCTGGACTGGCGCTACACCGACCATCCCGTGACCGACTACGACCGGTTCGAGGCCGTCGAGGGCGGCCAGGTCATTGGGTGGGCCGTGAGCCGGCGCATGACCTTCCAGGGCGCGCCGGTCACGGTGGTCTGCGAGGTGTGGGGCCGCGATCGGCCGGTGCGGATCCGCCTGCTCCGTCGACTGGCTCGGCGGGCCCTGCGCCGGGGGGCTCCGAGCCTGGTGCTGCCCCATAGCGATCTGTCCTGGACCGTCGCCGCCGCCCTCGGCTTCGTTCCGCTCCCTGGCCCCCTCCAGCCCAAGCGCCAGGTGATGATGGGCGTGGGCACCGACCCCTCGTCCTGGGCGGTCCTGCAGGTGCCCTGGCGGATCCAGGGCGGGGACTGGGATGGGTTCTGAACCGCGAGAGACGACGAGCCGGGAGGCCGCATCATGAACACCACCGAGGAACCCGTGCTCCGGCGCGACCGTGACCCGCGGCTCGTGTCGGTGGTGGTGCCCGCCTACAACGAGGAGGGCAACGTCGACCTCTTGATCGACCGGGTCTCGGCGGCCCTCGAGGGCCTGACCTGGGAGCTGGTCATCGTGGACGACGGCTCGGCCGACCACACCTTCCGGCGGGTGCTGGCCCGGGCCGCCGAGGACCCGCGGATCCGCGGCCTGTCCTTCTCGCGCAACTTCGGGCACCAGTACGCCCTGCTCGCGGGCCTGAAGGCGGCCGGGGGCGAGGTGGTCATCTCGATGGACGCGGATCTCCAGCACCCCCCCGAGCTGCTGCCCACCATGGTCGAGCGGTGGCGGGCCGGCTTCAACATCGTCCACACCAAGCGCCACGCCGGCCAGACCCTCTCGGTCTTCAAGCGGGTCACCTCGGACCTCTACTACAAGGTCTTCTCGGCCCTCTCCGACCTGCCCCTCGAGGAGGGCCAGAGCGACTTCCGACTCCTGGATCGGCGCGTGGTGGACGTCCTCGTCCAGCTCGATCAGGCCGAGCTCTTCTTCCGCGGGCTGGTCCACTGGGTGGGCTACACCCACACGACCCTGGCCTACCAGGTCGGCGAGCGGCACTGGGGCGAGTCCAAGTACAGCTTCCGCAAGATGCTCCGCTTCGCCGTCCAGGGCCTCACCGCCTTCTCGACGGTGCCCCTCCGCATCGGGGTCACCCTCGGCTTCCTCACGAGCGTCCTGGCCTTCGCGGAGTTCGCCTACGTGGTCGGGGTGTGGGCCTTCGGCGAGCCGGTCCCGGGCTGGGCCAGCCTGGCCGCCATCACCTCGCTCCTCTTCGCGGTGGCCTTCGCCCTCATCGGCTTCATCGGCATCTACCTGGGCCACGTCTTCCAGCGTGTCCAGCGCACGCCTCAGTTCCTGGTCGAGACCACCACCGAGGAGGCCCTCGCGGAGCGGGGCGGGGAACCCGAGCCGGCGGGGCGTCTGCGGGAGCTGCGGTGACGGGCCTGGATGCCTGGATCGACCGACGCTGGGCCGCGTGGCTGACGGCGGTGGTGGTCCTGGCCCTCGGCGTCCGGCTGGTCTTCGTCCATGTCCCGGCCGCCTCGGATGCGCTGGGCTTCCGCCCCTACACCCGCGCGGTCCACTACCAGCAGGCCGCGGCGCTGCTCCTCGAGGGGGAGCCGGCGGGCTTCCGGGAGGGGCATCGCCGGGCCATCAGCGCCGCCTGGAAGGCCTCGGGACACCGCCTGCCCCCCGACGCCGACACGGTGCCCATCCCGCCCGGCGACCCGGTGGTCCCCTTCTACGACGAGCGCGGCTACCTGCTGTTCACCACGGCCATCGCCGCCGTCACCGGCCGGGTGGCCTACGCCGATGTCCTCTCGGTCCACGCCGTGCTCTCGGCCCTGGCCGCGGCCGGGGTCGCCACCGCTGCCCGCGCCGTCCGGCCCGGCCTGCTCGCGCTCTCCGCCGGCGCCCTCTTCGCCCTCCATCCCCTCGAGCTGGTGCTGACCGCCATGCCCGACCTGCCGGTGTTCGCCGTGTGGGCGGTCGTGCTGGGGGTGCTCGCCGTGCTCCTGCCCCTGACGCCGGGCCGCCCGGCCGGTGCGGCCGCCCTGGTGGGCTGCGGCGCGGGGATCGGGGTCGCGGTGGTGCTGCGGGCCCCCACCGCCGCCATGGCGGCCACCACCCTGGTGGGCCTGGTCCTGGCCGGTGGGCGCGCCGGCCTGGCCCGGGCCGGATGGGTCGGGCTCGGGCTGGTCCTGGGCTTCGTGCTGCCCGCCCTGGTCCCCCTCGATGTCCCGGCGGTCGGGCGCTCGGCCTTCTGGCACACCCTGCTCGGGGGCCTCGCCGAGTTCGGCCACCTCCCGGGCCTCGCTTGGAACGACGCGGTCTTCGATGCCTACATGCAGGAGCGTCACGCCGTGGTGCTCGGCGACCCCGGCTTCTCGGAGGCCGCCCGCACGGAGCTGCTGGCGGTGCTCGCCGAGCGACCCACCCTGCCCCTCGAGGTCACCGCGTGGCGGCTGGGGACCTTCCTGGCGGCCTACCGCCCGGGCAAGGAGAGCCTGGTCTGGATCGGGCTCATGTGGGGCGTCAAGCTGCTCGGGGTCCTGGGCTTCGCCACCTGGTGGGTCGCGGCCCGGGGCCGGGAGCACCGAGAGGTGCTGGCCGTCCTGCTGGTCGTCCTGGCGCCCCTGCTGGCCCATGCCCTCATCGTCCCCCTCCTCGAGGTCTACGTGGCCCCGACCCTGGTGGGGCTCACCCTGGTCGGCCTCGTCGCCGGCGTCGGCCTGGTGCAGGCCGCCGTGGCCCGCCGAGGGCCCGCCATCCGAACCGAACCCCGCCCTGGAGGCGCCCCATGACCGCTGCCCCCGCCGCCGACAGCGCGCGGCAGAAGGAACTCTACGAGGCCATCCACGATGACTACGAGGCGCACTACTACGATGCTGCCAGCCGGGCCTTCCGGGATCGCTTCGTCTGGGAGCCCGTCTTCGCCGGCGTCGATCTGTCCGGCAAGCGGGTGGCCGACCTGGCGTGCGGCAGCGGTGTGAACACCCAGGCGCTGCTGGCGCGGTTTCCCGATGCGAAGCCCGTCGGGTTCGACATCTCGAGCAAGGCCTGCGAGGCCTACACCCGCAACACCGGCGCGCCCGCCCACGAGCTGGACCTGACCCGGGGCACCGACCCGGGGATCCGGGTCGACGCGGCCATGATCTTCGGGGGGATCCACCACTGCGTGGCCGATCTCGAGGGCACCTTCCGCACCCTGGCCCACCTGGTGGAGCCCGGGGGGATCCTGATCCTCACCGAGCCCAACCGGGACTATGTCCTCGAGGGGGTGCGGGACCTGTGGTACCGCCTCGACGGCTACTTCGACGCCGAGACCGAGGCCGCGCTGGATCACGATCACATCGCGGGGCTGGCCGAGGATGCCTTCGCGCCCGAGGCGCTGCGCTACCTGGGGGGACCGGCCTACTTCCTCATCTACAACTCGCTCATCTTCCGGGTGCCCCGCGGGGCCAAGTGGGCCATGCGGCGCCCCCTCTTCGCCGCCGAGCGGGCGTGGAACCGGCTGCCGGGCCGGCGGCTGTACCCGTACTTCGTCGCGCGGTGGCGGCGGAAGGGGTGAGCCCGGCCTCCCGCCAGGACCCGACCGGGCCGGCCGGGCCGACGTCCACCCCGTCGGGCGCCCCGCGTTGGCGCCGCTGGGTCGGGCTCGGTCTGTCGGCGGTGGCCGTGGGGATCCTGCTCTGGCGGGTCGATCTGGCGGCCATGGCCCAGGCCTTCACCACCCTCTCGCCGGGGTGGCTCGCGCTGTCGGCCGGGGCGCTGGTCTCGGCCTGGGGCGTCCAGGCAGTGCGGTGGCGGGTGCTCCTTCCCGCCCGACCCCGGGTGCCCCTGGGGCGCCTGCTGGGCCTGGTGCTCATCGGCTATTTCGGCAACCTGGTCCTGCCGCTGCGGGCGGGCGACGTGCTGCGGGTGGTGCTGCTCCGGCGGGCCCTCGGCGGCCAGGCCGGCCATGCCCTGGCCAGCGTCGGGCTCGACCGGATCCTGGACGTGGCGGCCCTCGTGGCCATCAGCGGGCTGGTGGCCCTCCTGGTGGATCTCCCCGCCGGCTGGCGGGCGGGGCTCGGGGTGGTGGCGGCCCTGCTCGGCGTGGCCGTGGCGGGCATCGTCGGCCTGGCGGTCGGGGGCCCGACCGCCGAGCGCCTGGTCTCGCGCCTGCCCCTCGGGCCGCTGCGACCTCGGGTGCGCGGCCTGGTCGGTCAGGTGGCCACGGGCGTCTCGGTGGTGACCGATCTGCGGACCCTCGCCGCGCTGCTCGGGCTCTCGGCGGTCCAGTGGGGCCTGGCCGCCCTCTCGGTGTGGGCCGTGCTGGTGGCCTTCGACCCCACCCTGCCCCTGGCGGCCTCGGGGCTCTTCCTCGTGGCCACCAACCTGGGCAGCGCCCTGCCCTCGGCCCCGGCGGCCGTCGGCGTCTACCACGGACTCGGGGTCCTCGCCCTGCAGCCCTTCGGCGTGTCCGCCGAGGCGGCCATGGCCATGGCCCTGGTGAGTCACGCCCTGTTCGTGGCCGTGCAGTTCCTGGGCGGGCTGGTCGCCGTCTGGTACGAGGGCGGCGCCGGCGTGCTCGAGGCCCGTCACGAGTCGCCCGGGAGCCCGGCCATGGAGGACGCATGAGGATCGACTGGACCGCGCACCACGGCGGCACCTTCGCCGGTCGGCGGGTGCTGGTGACCGGCGGGGCCGGCTTCATCGGCTCCCACCTCATCGAGGCGCTCGTGGCCCTGGGCGCCGACGTGGTGGCGCTGGACGACCTGTCCTCGGGCACCTGGGACAACCTGGACGGCTTCGGCGACGGGGTCCGCACCATCACCGCCTCCATCCTGGACGCGGACGCCCTGGCCGGTGCCGTGAGGGGCTGCGAGGTGATCTTCCACCAGGCCGCCCTGGCCAGCGTGCCCGGCTCGGTGGAGGATCCCCACGCCTACTGGCGCGTCGATGCCGACGGCACCGTGGCCGTGCTCCAGGCCGCCCGCGAGGCCGGGGTGCGCCGGGTGGTCTACGCCGGCTCCTCGAGCTGCTACGGCGATCCCGGCCTGTCTGGACCCATGGACGAGGATCAGCCCGCGGCTCCCGTCTCGCCCTACGCGGCCGCCAAGCTCTCGGGCGAGCACGCCTGCCGGGCCTGGGCGGCCTGCTACCCGGTCGATGCCGCCGTCCTCCGCTACTTCAACATCTTCGGCCCGCGCCAGGACCCCACCTCGGCCTACGCGGCGGTCATCGCGGCCTTCGCCCATCGCTTCCTGGCGGGCGAGACGCCGACCATCTTCGGCGACGGCGAGCAGAGCCGGGACTTCGCCCACGTGGCGAATGCGGTCCACGCCAACCTGCTCGCCGCGCGCCACGCCGAGGCCCTGCAGGGTCGGGCCTTCAACGTGGCCTGCGGGGGCCGGGTGACGGTGAACGCCCTGTTCGACCGGATCGCCGAGCTGACGGGGCGGGAGGGGGTCGCGGCCACCCACGGGCCCCCCCGGGCCGGCGACGTGCGGCACAGCCTCGCCGACATCGGCCGGGCCCGGTCCGTGCTGGGCTACCGCCCGCTGGTCTCGGTGGAGGACGGGCTGGCGGACACGGTGGGCTGGTACCGGGAGCAGGCCGGGCGGTGAGGGGCCGGGCCCGCCCGGGGGGTCAGGCCTCGCCCGAGGAGCCCGGGACCCCGTTGGTGGGGGCGTCGGGCGGGGTCTCGACGCCGCCCTCGGGCGGGCCGGCCCAGCTCGCCGGCGGGTCGGAAGCGGGGAAGGTCTCGTCCAGGGCCTCGTCGACCCGGTCGGCGACGCGGTGGGAGCCGAAGGCGTCGGTGCGGACGCGGGTGCCGGGGGCCTGCCGGAGCCGCTCGGCCGAGAAGCCCTGGCGCACCAGCTCGTCGCGGAAGTGACGCCAGACGGGGCGCTCGATCTCGGTCTTGCGGGAGAGGATCCAGGCTCGGCGACGGTCGGGGCTGCCGACCACGCAGGCGTCGTAGGTCGGGGTGACGGCCAGGACGACGAGCTCGCGGCCGAGGGGGCCGCCCCCCCGGACCTTGAGGCGGGCCCCGGCGTCGGCGGCGGTGGCCACGGCGCTCCGCGGGCTGGTGGCGCCGCGCGTGAGGTGGGCGATCTGCAGGTCGCCACCGCCGTCGTGGCGGATGCGAAGGGCCGAGCCCGGCTCGAAGCGACGACCGGCCGCGGGCAGGGCGGCGATGGTGTGCCAGGAGCCCGAGAAGCGGTCCAGGTCGAGCCGAGGCACCGGGGCGAGGGGCTTGCGCAGCCAGCGCAGGAAGGCCCAGATGCCGACGCCGACGGCGGCGGCGCTGGCGACGACGATGGCGGCGACGAGCCAGGGGTTGGGCGAGCGGCGGCGGTCCATGGGGGCTCCGGGAAGGGGGCGTGGGAGACGTAGCACGCAGGACCCGGGCCGGGCTTCCCACCCCGGGACGATCCGGTTCGAGGAGAATCCGGCCTCGGCTCGCGGCTTCGGGATGACGCATCCCCGCTTTCGCGCTAGCAGCCCTCCGCCCCGCCCGGGTCCCCCTCGGGGGTCCGAAGCGCCGCCGGAGGTCCCATGGCCCCCCTCGCCAACGTGGCCGACCATCTCCGCACCCACGCCCGCGAGCGTCCGGAGAAGCCCGCCCTCATCGTGCCGGACGGCCAGGGCTGGACCTCCATCTCCTACCGGGACCTGAACGCCCGGGTGGACCGCTTCGCCCGCGGCTTCGAGGCGCGTGGCCTGCGCCACGGGGATCGCGTGCTCTTCCTGGTCAAGCCCGGTATCGACTTCTACAGCGCCCTCTTCGGGCTCTTCCGCATGGGGGCCATCCCGGTCCTCATGGACCCGGGCATGGGCTTGAAGAATCTCCTGGGCTGCATCGAGCAGGCCCGGCCTCGCGCCGTGCTGGCCCTGCCCGTGGTCCACGTCATCCGCCTGCTGCGGCGCCGGGCCTTCCGGAGCGCCGATCTCTTCATCACCGCCGGCACCCGTTGGTTCTGGGGCGGCTCGACCCTCGAGCAGTGCCTGGCCGAGGGCGACGCCCCGTACGCGACCGAGGTGGCCCGCGACCCGGCAGAGGAGGGCTTCATCGCCTTCACCTCGGGCTCCACCGGGCCGCCCAAGGGCGTGTCCTTCCTGCAGCGCATGTTCCTCCACCAGGCCGAGCTCATCGGGCGCGCCTACGGCCTCGACCCCTCCTTCACCACCGTCGAGTGCTTCGCGGCCTTCGTCATCTTCGACCTGGCCCTCGGCATGACCGTGGTCATCCCCGACATGGACCTCTCCAAGCCGGCCACCGCCGACCCGGCCAAGGTGGTCGCGGCCATCGACGCCCACGCCGCCCGCTCCGCCTTCGCGAGCCCGGTGGTCTGGCAGAACGTCACCCGCTGGTGTCAGCAGCAGGGCCGCACCCTGGACACCCTCGAGACGGTGCTCACCGCCGGGGCGCCCATCCAGGCCGATCTGCACCGGCGCTTCCGCGAGATCCTCGCCGACGGGGTGCAGCTCCACACCCCCTACGGCGCCACCGAGTCCCTCCCCGTCAGCACCATCGGGAGCGACGCGGTGCTGGGCGAGACCTGGTCCCGCACCGCCCAGGGCCACGCGACCTGCGTGGGCGCCCCCTTCGACGGCGTCACGGTCGAGATCGTGCGCGTCACGGATGACGCGCTCCCGGACTGGTCCGACGATCTGCGCGTCCCCGACGGCGAGATCGGCGAGATCACCGTCTTCGCCCCCATCGTGAGCCCCGAGTACAAGGACCGGCCCGACGCCAACGCCGTGTCCAAGGTCCTCCGCGACGGCCGCATCGGTCACCGCATGGGGGATCTGGGCTACCGCGACGAGGCCGGCCGGATCTGGTTCTGCGGCCGCAAGAGCCACGCCTTGTGGGTCGACCCCCAGGTGGTGCCCGCCGTGGGCCGGGAGGACGGTCTGCTTCCGGCCGTGCCGGTCGAGGGCGTCTTCAACGAGCACCCCAAGGTCCTGCGCACCGCCCTCGTGGGGCTGGGCGAGCGGGGTCATCAGGTGCCGGTGCTGGCCGTGGAGCTCGAGCGCGGCGAGGCCTGGTCCGACACCCTGCGCGACGAGATCCTGGCCCTCGCCGAGGGCACCCGGTGGGAGGGGGTGGTCCGCACCGCCGTCCACCGGCCCGACTTCCCCACCGACCCCCGCCACAACAGCAAGATCAAGCGCGGCGACATCCGGGACGCCATCCGGGCGGACCACCCCGAGCTGCGCCCCGCGAAGGAGGCCGCATGAAGGCCCTCGTCACCGGAGGAGGCGGCTTCCTCGGCCGCCGCATCGTCGAGCTGCTCCGCGACCGGGACCGGGAGGTCCGCTTCCTGGCCCGCGGCCGCTACCCCGAGGTCGAGGCCCTCGGCGCCGAGGGCCTGCAGGTGGATCTGCGCGACCGCGAGGCGGTGAAGAAGGCCGTCGACGGGATCGACGTCATCTTCCACGTGGCCGCCAAGGCCGGCGTGTGGGGGCCCCGCGAGGAGTACTTCTCCATCAACGTGGACGGCACCCGCAACCTGCTGGACGCCGCCGAGGCGGCCGGGGTCCAGAAGTTCATCTACACCTCGACCCCCTCGGTGGTCTCCTACGAGGCCGACATCGTCAATGGCCCGCAGGACCTGCCGTATGCCTCGTCCTACAAGACGTTCTACCCCGAGTCCAAGGCCGAGGCCGAGCGCATGGTCCTCAAGGCCAACAGCCGACACATCGCCACCGTGGCCCTGCGCCCGCACCTGATCTTCGGGCCGGGCGACCCGCACCTGCTGCCCCGCTTCGTGAACGCGGCGCTGGCGGGCCGGCTCCGGGTCATCGGCGAGGGCCGCAACGAGGTGGACTTCACCTTCGTGGACAACGCGGCCTGGGCGCACCTGGACGCCGAGCAGGCCCTCGGCGACCACGAGGCCGCCTGCGCCGGCCAGGCCTACTTCATCAGCAACGACGAGCCGGTGCCCCTGTGGGGCTGGTTCAACGACCTGCTGGACGAGCTGGACGTGCCGCGGGTCGAGAAGCGCCTGGGGCACGGGACCGCCCGCACCCTCTTCGGGCTCATCGAGGGGGCCCACAAGCTGCTGCCCCTCGGCGAGCCCACCGTCACCGCCTTCCTGGCCGATGCCCTGGCCACGAGCCACTGGTTCGACCTGCAGCCCGCCAAGGACGACCTGGGCTACCAGGTCCGGGTCTCCATGGCCGATGCGCTGGCCCCCACCGTCGAGGACCTGAAGGCGCGGGTCGTCGCCCCCTCCCGGAGCGACTGACCCGCCGGGCGGCGGCCCCTCAGTGGGCCTCGACCTCGGCCTGGACCCCCTCCACCGAGCTCTCCCCGTTCCAGTCCTCGATGATGCTGGGGGCCTCCTTCCAGACCAGGAAGGCGGCCATGGCGAGAACGAAGACGCCGAAGCCCTTGCGGAGGAGCTGCTGGGGCACCTGATGGGCGAGGAAGCCCCCGGCCACGCTGCCCACCACCGCCGCCGCCGTGACCACGCCCGCCAGGGTCCAGTCGATCTCGACATGGGTGGCGTGGCCGGCGTAGCCGGCGAAGGACTTGACGGCGATGACCACGAGCGAGGTCCCGATGGCCTCGCGCATGGAGAGACCGCCGAGCAGGACCAGGGCGGGCACCACGAGGAAGCCGCCGCCGGCCCCCACCAGGCCCGTCACCGCGCCCACCAGGAGCCCCTCGATGGCGATGAACCACCACGGGTGGTGCTTCTTCTCGGGGGGCGCCGCGCCGTCGGCGGGCGCCTTCTTCGGGAGCAGCATGGCCACGCTGGTGGCGATCATCATGGCGGCGAACAGGAGCAGGAGGACCGCCCCGGAGAAGAAGTCGGCAGCCAGGCCGCCCAGGTAGGCGCCGACCACGCTGGAGGCCCCGAACTGCAGGGCGGTCACCCACCGGACGGTGCCCTTGCGGGCGTGCTGGATGACCGAGAAGCCGGACGTCACGCCCACCACGAGCAGGCTGGTGGCGATGGCCTCCTTGGTGCCCACGCCGAGGGCGTAGACCAGGATGGGGACGGTGAGGATGGAGCCGCCGCCCCCCATCAGGCCGAGGGAGAGGCCGATGGCCAGGGCGAGCACCAGGGCGAGGATCAACACGGGGACTCCAGGCGGGTGGGGTCGCCGCCAAGGCCCGCCGGGCGCGCCTCGGCGACGGAGACGCCCTCCGTTGAAGCAAGGGCCGTGCCACCCTGCCGGGCCCAGCGACCGGGCCACATCGGGCGGACCCCGTTTCGCTGAACCTGGGGGTCATTTCAGGCTGCGTTTCATCGAAACACGACCACGGAGTCGGCCGGGTGCGGCCCGGTCCCGCTCGGCCCGGTCCGGCTCGACCCGGGCCCGGCTCGGCCCGGTCCAGCTCGGCCCGGTCCGGCTCGGCCCGGTCCCGGTCGGCCTGGACGGCGATCAGCGGCAGTCGGTGTCGACCGTCACGTCGGCGGTGCGGCGCCCGAACAGCCGGTCCTCGAGCGGGGCGCCGGGCTGGCGCTCGGAGAGGTGGACGTCGGGATCCAGGTCGGGGGCGGTGCAGCGCCCGCCGTGGGCGGGGGCGGTGCCGCGGGGGAGCTGGGAGGCGGAGCCCGAGAGGTGTCCGGCGCCGGCGCCGCTCCGCAGGCTCGGGGCTCCCGGGGCATCCGTCGCGCTGGCGCCCCGACCCACCCCTGCGTCGGACCCGGGGCCCACGGTCGCTCGGTCGCCCGCCGGCCGACCCCCGGTGGCCCTGGGGGTGGGGGCCATGGTGCCCCCGGAGGCCCCGCCCTGGCTGCGGGTCGCATCCCCCGATGCGGGCGCCTCGCCGAAGAGGTCGGAGGCCGGCCCCGGCTCCACGCCACGGCCATCCGTGCACGCACCTGACAGGAGCGCGGCGAGGCCCAGGATGATGAACGATCGCGGGACGGGACCCTCCACGTTCCCAACGTGCCCCTCCGGACGGAGATGTCAACAGGTGTCTCCCACACGGGTGGGCTCCGCCCCACCCCCGCTGCCCGGGACGCCACCAGAGGGAGCCTTCATCATGGGTTCTCGGCCGGGCGCCTGTGCCTGGCCTAGTCTGGAGCCTCGCCGGAGGCGTCATGGCGCTGCGTTGGATGAAGGTGCTCGAGCCCGAGGAGCTCGCCGAGGGCCGGGTCAAGCCGGTCACCTGCGGACTCAAGACCGTCTGCATGACCCGCTTCGAGGGGCGCCATGCCGCCCTGGACAACCGCTGCCCGCGGCCAACGTCTTCCACGTGCTCTCGGAGCGGTGCCCGGAGGACGCCATCCTGTGCGTGGACGTGGGCAACAACACCTACAGCTTCGGGCGCTACTTCGAGTCCCGGGGCCAGCCGGTGCTCATGAGCGGCTACCTGGGCAGCATTGGCTTCGCGCTGCCCGCCGCCCTGGGTGCTGCGGTGGCCACCCGCGAGGAGGGCCCCTTCCGCGGCCGGAAGGTGGTGTCGATCAGCGGGGATGCGGGCCTGGCCCAGTACCTGGCCGAGCTGACCACACTCGTCCGGCATGACCTGGACGTCACGCACGTGGTCCTCAACAACCGCGAGCTGGGCAAGATCAGCAAGGAGCAGCGCGGCGCCGAGCTGGCCGTGTGGCAGACCGCCATGGTGGACGGTCACTTCGCGGCGGTGGCCGAGGCCTTCGGGGTCCGGGCCTGGCACGTGGACCGGCCCGAGGCGCTCGAGCCCGCCCTCGCCGAGGCCATGGCCCACCGCGGCCCGGCCCTGGTGGAGATCATCCAGGATCCCCTCGGCATCTGAGCGTCGTCGGGGATCGCGGGGTTCAGTTCACCCCGGGCTCCGGCTCGGCGACCGGCAGGGCGCCGAGGGCGGCTGGGCTGGTCCGCTGCCGGGCTGCCTCGATCCAGGTCTCCTTCAGGGCGGCCCGCCACGCCGCCACCTCGACCGGATCGTCCGGGTCGAGCCAGGCCGGCAGGCCCCGGCGGCGCTCCCGGGCCGCGAGCCGGTGGGCGAGGGCGTCCTTCTCGACCGCGAGGCGGGCCCGCTGCAGGCGGAACCACTGGCGGGCCAGGCTGGCGATCAGGATCCCGGCGGTCACGATGAAGACGGGGAGGACCACCACGACGGTGAGGACGAGGGCGACGCCGAGCAGCTCGACCACGGGGGCCTCCAGGGAGATCGATGGCGGGGATCGGATCTCCAACGTGCTCGGGGGCCCGCCGAGTCACAAGGAGGAAGGTGTCGTTCCGTGTCTCGGCCGGCCATCGACCATCCCGGGGCCCGCCCCGGGGGGCGTCAGTCGGCGATCAGGGCGGCGAGGCGGGTGTGGAGGCGCGCCACCATGTCCAGGTGGGCCTGCTGAACGTCGAGGAAGCGGCGATGGGCCTCGGCGACGGCCCGCTGGGCCCGCGCGGTGGCGGTGGCCAGTCCGTCCCCATCGGGCGCCATGGCGAGGTCCGGGCCGGGGGGGGCCGGTTCGGGCCGGGCGGGGC
>CAZPJM010000114.1:0-14485 GCA_964586865.1 uncultured Enterobacteriaceae bacterium | reverse complement strand
GGCTGCGCTGCAGCACCGGGGCGGGGCCGGCGCCGGGCTGGCCGCCTCGGACGGCGCGGGCGTTCGGGGGGTGCGCGGGGCCGGCCTCGTAGACGAAGCCCTCCCCGACGAGCTGGTCGACAGCCTCACCGGCGGCGTCGCCGTCGGGCGGCTGACCGGACGCCCCGAGGTGGCGGTGGATGCGGTGGGGCGGACCGCCATCGCCGAGCCGGTGGTGCGGAGCTGGGGCCTGGGTCGCGTGGCGGTGGCCACCGCCGGCCGGCTCACCAACGGGGCCGCCCTGCGGCAGGCCCTCATCGAGCGCGGTCGGGTCCTCGCCGGCGCCAGCGATGCCGAGCTCGTGGCGGCGATCCTGGCCCAGCAGGGCGGGCGGACCGTCGTCAACCGCCTGGTGGCCGCACTCCACGAGCTCCGGGGCAGCTTCGTGGTGGCGGTGGCCACCGAGCGGCTCCTGGTGGTGGCCCGGGATCCTCGCGGCTACCGGCCGCTGGTCCGGGGCCGGCGCGGCGGGGCCACCCTGTTCGCCACCGAGGACACGGCCCTGCACGACCTGGGCTGCACGGGCATCACCGCGGTGGCCCCCGGCGAGGTGGTGGTGGTGGACGGCTCGGGCGCCCAGTCCCTCCGCCCCTTCCTCCCCCGTCCGCGCCAGGCCAGCCTGATGGACCTGGTGGCCCTGGCCCGGGACGATGCCCGGGTCGAGGGGGTGAGCGTCCTCGAGGCCCGCGCCGCCCTGGGGCGGGCCCTGGCCGCCGAGCGCGCCGTCCCCTCCGCCGAACTGGTCACGGGCCTCCCCGAGGCCGAGGCCGCCGCCGCCGGCTTCGCCGAGACCTGTGGCCTGCCGCTGCGCCCGGCCCTCCGCCGCGGTCCGGTGGGCGCCGGAGCCCCAGGCCTCCCCGCGGGCCTCGACGCCACTCGCCTCACCGCCCCGCTGCGCGCGGCCGGCGTCCACGGCCAGGAGGTCGTGCTCGTGGTGCCTACGCTCATCAGCGGCGCCCGTGCCCGCGAGGGGGCGCGGGCCCTCCGTGCCGCCGGTGCCCGCCGGGTCCACGTCCGCGGCGCCGCCCCGCCCGTGCGGCACCCCGAGCCCTTCGGCCTGGCCCTGCCGCCCCCCGAGTCCCTCGTCGCGGTGCAGCACGCCACCCCCGAGGCCCTCGCCGGGGCCCTCGAGGCCGACACGGTGGCCTCCCTCTCCCTCGCGGGCCTGCGCCACGCCGTGCTGTCGTGGGAGCAGGGCTGGTGTGACGCCCCCTGGAGCGGAGAGCTCCTCGATCCGGCCGAGGTGGGGGGCGACCAGCTCGGGCTGTTCGCCTCCGAGGACTGAGGCCCCGCCGCCGCCGCGCCCTGGCGGCTGCCGCCCTGACGATCCCTCGCGGTTCACCGCCCGGTCCTGGTCCGGTGACATGCCTCCCGATCTGCAGCCCCGGCCGGCCCGGGCCGGTCCCCTCCCGTACCGGCCTGCTTCGTGACAGAACAGGTCCACCCCGGATGGGGTCTCCGTCTTGCCGGATCACTTCATCGCGCGGTCTTGTAGCGAAACCGACGCCTTGCCCGGGCCGGCTCTTTCGGGTGCCGTCCCTGGGGCCCACGGTGCAAGCGCAGACCGCGACGGTCTGCAGAACCAGCCGGCCCCGGCCGGCTCAGGATGGAGGAACCGTATGACCCCGACCCGCACCCTGTGGCTCGCCCTGCCCGTGCTCGCGCTCGGCGCCTGCAACGGAGACGATCCCACCGACACCGACGAGGGCAATGGCGACACGGACGACACCGACGTGGTGGCCGATGCCACCCTCCGCGTGGTCCACGCCAGCCCCAACGCCCCCGCCGTCGACGTGTTCGTCGACGAGGTCGGCGACAACCTCTTCACCGGCCTCGCCTACGGCGACACCTCCGACTACAGCTCGGTCCCCGCGGGCACCTACACGGTCGAGGTCCGCGTCGCCGGCACCGAGGACGCCGCCTGGACCGGTGAGCTGACCGTGGACGGCGGCAGCCAGTACACCGTCGTCGCGGCCGGCCTGGTGGGCGGCGATCCGGACGAAGCCTTCCGGGTCCTGCCGCTCGAGGAGGGCTTCGCCGAGGTGGCCACCGACGACGCGGTGGTCCGCCTGGTGCACGCCTCGCCCAACGCCCCCACCGTCGACCTGGACGTGGGCGACGACGGCAGCTCCGAGATCACCGGCTTCGAGCGCTTCTCCGACAGCGGCGCCGACGGCGTCCCGCTGCCCTCCGGCGAGGCCCTGCAGGTGGGCGTGCTGGCCTCGGGCACCAAGGTCACCGCCTTCACCACGCCGGAGCTGCCGGCCAGCGCCAACCTGTTCGTCATCGCCACCGGCGTGCTCGGGCCGGACGGGGACGAGCCCGACGCCTTCAACCTGCTCGCGGTGGGCCCCGACGGCACCGTCGGCTTCATCCAGCAGAACCCGCGGGTGTACGTGCTCCACGCGAGCCCCGACGCCCCCGCCGTCGACCTTGCGGCCGGGGACGCGGTCCTGGCGAGCGGCCTGCCCTTCGCGGGCCTGACCCAGGTGCAGGTGCCGCCGGCGACCTACGACCTGGACCTCCACGCCAGCCCCTGGGATGGCAACAGCGCCCCCGCCTTCAGCTTCACCACGCCGGCCCTCCAGCCGGGGGGGAACTACCTGGCCGTCGCCACCGGCTACCTGGGCAGCACCGACCCGGCGGACGAGTTCCGGGTCGTGGCGATCGAGGAGGCCTTCGACATCGCCGAGGGCCAGGTGGGCCTCCGCGCCATGCACGCCAGCCCCGACGCCCCGGCGGTGGACATCGGCACCGTGAGCGGTGGGTCGGTGACCGCCATCCCCGACTTCACCAACGTGCCCTTCCCCGCGGTGAGCGCGGCCGAGGGCGTGGAGCTCGCGCCGGGCACGGTGGACCTGGGGGTCGCCGTCGCCGGCTCCACCCAGCCCGTGGCCCTCTTCAACGGGGTGGCCCTCGCGGCGGACCAGGAGCTCATCGCGGTGGCGGCCGGCGAGATCGCGGGCACCACGCCGTTCCGGCTGCTGGTGGTGGACACCTCCCAGTCGCCGTGGGCCGTGGTTGAGCTGATGAACGACCTGTAGGCCCGCGTCGGAGGTCTCCCGGCGGCCGGCTCCGGCCGCCGCTTCCCCGGGCCCGGGTCGGACGTTACACGTCCCGGAGCCCGGGGTCGCTTTTGCCCAAGACACCGACGCCACCGCCCCTGTCGCGGCGTGACGCGCCGCCACCCCGCATGCCCCGCATCCCCACCGATGCGGGGTTTCCGGTGGACGATGCGGACACCTGGAACATCGATGCCCCGGTCCCGGGGCTCGAGCCGGAGAGCCCGCCAGTGCGCCGTCGGCCCGGCCTGCTGGCTGCGGTCCTGGTGGTGGTCATCCTCTTCGTCATCGGGCTCGGCGCCGCCCTGTCCACGCCCTTCTGGTGGCCCGAGAGCGAGCCGGCCCAGGTGGCGGTGGTCCCCGCACCTCCCAGCTGGCGCCCGAGTCCCGGCCCGCTCATCGAAGGGGCCGCCCTCGACGGCCCCACCCCCTCCGCCATGCGCTGGTCCCCCGACGGCGGCACCCTGGGCTGGGCCATCCTGGACCCGGCCCTCGGTCGTCGGGTGGTCCGCACCCTCCCGGTGGGCGAGGACTTCGGCCCGGTGAGCCTCACCGATCCCGAGCCGGAGTGGGTGCGCGGGCCGCGGGCCCCCACGCCTGCCGTGGCCGAGGTCGAGCAGGGCCTGGTGGTGGTCCAGGACCCCCAGGGCCACGACGTGGGCTTCCTGGACCTGCGCGATCTGGTGGGGGCCACCCGGCCCACCGCCCCGGCCGTCGCCACCTGGCAGCAGCGGATCCGCCTCGCCGTGGTCGCCACGCCGATCCCGGCCCGCGGCACCCCGGCGACCGAGGACAGCCCTCCGGCCCGCGTCTACGTCTTCGACATCACCGAGCTGGTGCTGCCCCCCGAGCCTCCCAGGCCGACCCGTCCCGGGGGCTGAGCCGCCCTCAGCGGGCGCCGGGCCCGGCCCAGGCCGCGTGGATGTGCGGGACCCCCGTGAGGGCGGCCACCAGGCGGTCCACGCCCAGGGCGATCCCGGCCGAGCGGGGGATGCGGCCCGCCGCCTCGAGGAAGGCCTCGTCGACGGGGTGGGGGGACTCCCCCCTCGCCACCCGCCGCGCATTGGCCGCCTCCCATCGCCGGCGCAGGCGCCCCGGCTCCCCGCACTCCTGGAAGGCGTTGGCCAGCTCCACGCCGCCCAGGAAGGCCTCGAAGCGCTCGGCCACCGGCCAGGCCCCGTCCGTGCGCACCGTCGCCAGGGCGGCCTGCCCGGCGGGCCAGTCCGTCACGAAGACAGGCCCCTCGAGGGTCGGCTCCACATCCTCGACCCACCGGCGGAAGAAGGCCGCGTCCCAGTCGTCCCCGTCCCGCGGGGAGAGCTCGGCGGCGCCGGCGGTGGCGGGATCGACCCCCGCGTGATGCTGGAGCAGCTCCCGGACCGTCACCCGTCGCCAGGGGCCGGGCGCGGGCCGCCGGAGCGCCCGGGCCACCGCGGCCACAAGGTCCACCACCTCGTCCATGAGGTCGGGCAGGGTCGCGCCAGCGCGGTACCACTCGAGCATCAGGAACTCGCCCCGGTGCATCGGCCCATCCTCCCGCGCCCGGAAGCAGGGGCCGAGCTCGTAGATCCGAGGCAGGCCGGCGGCCAGGACCCGCTTGAGGGCCATCTCGGGCGAGGTGCGAAGGGCGCCCCCGGCCACCTCCCACGAGAAGAGGGTCTCTTCGAGGGCGGGGGAGGGGACCACGCAGGGGGTGGGCACCTCGAGGTAGGCGTGGGCGGAGAGCCAGGCCCGGATGGCGGCCAGGGCCGTGGCCCGCTGACGCACCGCCGAGGCCTGGAGGGCTTCCGCCGCGGCGGCGCCGGCGATCAGCGCACCCGCTCCACGTACTCACCGGTACGGGTGTCGATCTTGATGACCTCGCCCTGGTCCACGAAGAGCGGCACGTTGACGGTGGCGCCGGTGGCCAGCTCGGCCGGCTTGGTGGCGCCCTGGGCCGTGTTCCCCTTCACGCCGGGCTCGCAGTAGGTGATCTCCATCTCGACGAAGTAGGGGAGATCCACGTTGATGGGCCGGCCCTGCCAGAACAGGACCTTCACCATCATCTCGTCCTGGAGCCACTTGGCGTCGTCCCCGATGACCTTGTTCTGGATGGAGATCTGGTCGAAGGTCTCGGTGTCCATGAAGACCCGACCGATGCCGTCGTCGAAGACGTACTGCATCTCCCGCTCCTCGATGTCGGCCGGCTGGAGCTTCTCGCCCGTGCGGAAGGTCCGATCCAGGACGTTGCCCGACAGCAGGCTCTTGAGCTTGGTCCGGGTGAAGGCCGTGCCCTTCCCGGGCTTGACGAACTGGAAGTAGGTGACGGTATAGGGCTGGCCGTCGACCTCGATCTTGAGGCCGTTGCGGATGTCGGAGGTCTCGTACATGGGCGCGTCTCGGGGAGAGGGAGGGGGATACGACGGGGACGGCGGCGCGTATCACGCCGGCCGGAGAGCCGCGAGCGGCCGGAAGGGACCGGTTGTGGGCCGCCGCGAGATCCTTCATGCCCGACCTGACCTGGCGGAGGACTGGCGCCTGGCCGACCCGCTCTTCCCGGTGCGGGTGACCCGCTCGTTCTGGTCCCGCATCGATCCCGAGGATCCTGATGATCCCCTGGCTCGGCAGGTGCTGCCGGACCGGGCCGAGGCCCGGGACCCGGCGGGTCTGGACGACCCGGTGGGCGACTCGGCCCGCAGCCCGGTGCCCTGGGTGGTGCACAAGTACCCCGATCGGGTCCTGCTCCTGCTGACCAAGCGCTGCCACCTGTACTGCCGCTACTGCTTTCGGCGCACCTTCGACCCCGCCGAGGCGGAGGACCCCACCCCCGAGGCCCTGGATCGCGCCGTCGCCTACGTCCGCCAGGCCGGGGTCGAGGAGGTGATCCTGTCCGGCGGCGATCCGCTGGCCACCCGCGACGCCACGCTCGTGGGGGTCATCGACCGCCTTCGCGACGCGGTGCCCGTCATCCGCATCCACAGCCGCGCGCCCATCACCCGCCCCGACCGGGTCACCGAGGCGCTGGCCGGGGCCCTGGGCGCCCGCCAGCCCGTCTGGATGGTGGTCCACGCCAACCACCCGCGCGAGCTCACCCCCGAGGTGGACCGGGCCCTCGCCCGGCTGAGGGGGGCCGGGGTGGGCGTCCTCAACCAGTCCGTGCTCCTCCGGGGCGTCAACGACGACGTCGACACCCTCGCCGCCCTGGGCCGGGCGCTGGTGCGGCGCGGGGTGCGGCCCTACTACCTGCACCACCCCGATCGGGTGCGCGGGGCCGGGCACTTCACGATCTCGACGGAGCGGGGGCTGGCCCTGTACCGGGCCCTGCGCGAGCGGGTGAGCGGGCTGGCGCTGCCCCGGTACGTCCTCGATCCGCCGGATGGGCAGGGCAAGATGGACGTGGAGGCCTGGGTGGCCGGGGTGCGGCGTGCCACCGGGCCTGACAGCCACGGGTGAATACGATTTTCATCGCCGGGGGGGCGCGTTAGGGCGGCCCGCTGCGAGGGAGCCCATGGACCTGTCCCAGCTCGAGCACGGCGAGCAGGCCACCATCGTCTCGGTGGGGGGCGATGGGCCCTTCCGTCGCCGCCTGCTGGAGCTGGGCTTCCTCCCTGGCACGACGGTGGCGCGCGCCGGCCGGGCGCCCCTGGGCGATCCGCTGGCCTTCCGGATCCGCGGCGCCGTCCTGTCCCTCCGCCGCCGGGATGCCGCCCGGGTCCTCGTGGAGCGCCGGTGAACGCCGCGCCCGAGGGCGGGCGGGTGCTCTTCGTGGGCACCCCCAACGCCGGCAAGTCCACCCTCTTCAACCGCCTCACCGGCGCCGCCGCCCACGTGGGCAACTACCCCGGGATCACCGTCGAGCAGTACGCCGCCGCGCTCCCCCTGCCCGGTCGGGCCGGCGCCACCGCGGTCGATCTGCCCGGCACCTTCTCGCTGTCGGCCCGCTCCCCCGAGGAGCGGATCGCCATCGACCACGTGCTCGGTCGCGGCCAGGTGCCCCCCGACGTGGTGGTGGCGGTGGTGGACACCCCCCGCCTCTCCCGGAGCCTGTACCTGGTGCTCCAGCTCCTGGAGCTCCAGGTCCCGGTGGTGGTGGCCCTCAACCTGATGGACGAGGCCCGCCGGCAGGACCGCGCCCCCGACGCCGACGCCCTCTCCCAGGCCCTCGGGGTGCCGTGCATCCCGGTGGTGGCGCGCTCGGGCGAGGGGATGGACGCCCTTTCGGACGCCATCGAGGCCACCCTCGCCGGGTCCCACCTCCCCGAGAGCCCGGTGACCGACTGGCCGGCGGCCCTCCGCGCCGACGAGGACGCCATCATCGAGGCCCTCCCACCCGATCTCGCTGCCCGGGTCGAGGGGCACCCCGCCCGGGCGCGGGCGGTGGCCCGCTGGCTGCTCCTCTCCCTGGATCAGGATGACGAGGCCCTCTCCGACGATCCCGGTCTCCCTCGTCAGGCCGTCCTGGACCGGCTGCGGGCGGCCCGAGAGGCGGGCCGGGATGTCCAGTCCGAGGTGGTGGCCACCCGGTATCGCTGGATCGACGCCCGGGAGCCCGGCTTCCTCGGCGAGGTCGGCCCGCCACCACCCGATCCGAGCGATCGCATCGACCGGTGGCTCCTGGACCCGCTGGTGGGGGTGCCCACCTTCCTCCTGGTCATGGCGCTGGTCTTCACCGCCCTCTTCTCCTGGGCCGACCCGATGATCGGGGCCATCGAGTGGGTCTTCGCGCAGCTGGGGGACGGGGTCCGCACGGCCCTGGCTGCGGTGGGCGTGGCGGGGGAGGGCTGGCTCGGCATCCTCGGGGATCTGGTGGTCGAGGGGCTGCTCGGCGGGGTGGGGGCGGTGGTGGTCTTCGTGCCCCAGATCGCCCTCCTCTCCCTGTTCATCGCCATCCTGGAGGACTCAGGGTACCTGGCGCGGGCCGCCTACCTGATGGACCGGATCCTGCGTCTGGCGGGCCTGCCGGGCCAGGCCTTCGTCCCGCTCCTCTCCGGCTTCGCCTGCGCCGTCCCCGCCATCCACGCCACCCGGACCCTCCCCCGGTTCCGGGACCGGCTCCTCACCATGCTGGTCATCCCGCTGACCTCCTGCTCGGCGCGCCTGCCGGTCTACACCCTGCTCATCGCCACCCTCTTCCCGGCCACCGTGCTGGGCGGCTGGGTCCCGCTCCGGCCGGCCGCCCTGTTCGGGATGTACCTGTTCAGCACGGTGGTCACCGTCCTGGCCGCCATCGTGCTGGGTCGCACCGTGGTGCGCGACGTGGCGACGCCCACCGTCATCGAGCTGCCGCCCTGGCGCTGGCCGACCCCGTCCCAGGTGCTGCGGGTCACGTGGCGGCGGACCTCGGACTTCCTCCGCGAGGCCGGCGGGATCATCCTCCTCGCCACGCTGGTGTTGTGGGCGCTCCTCTCCTTCCCCCGCTACGAGCCCGACGTCCTCCTGCCCCCCGCCGAGCGGGCCGAGCTCGCCACCGAGGGCCGCGACGTGGACCGCATCCTGGCCTCCCGCGCCCTCGAGGCCTCGGCCGGGGGCCAGCTCGGCAAGCTCATCGAGCCCGCCATCGCCCCGCTGGGCTTCGACTGGCGGATCGGCGTGGGGCTGGTGGGCTCCTTCGCCGCCCGCGAGGTCTTCGTGTCCACCATGGGCGTGGTCCACGCGGTGGGGGAGGCCGACGAGACCTCCGACGCCCTGCGCGACCGCATGCGTCAGGCCGAGCGCCCGAGCGGCGAGCCTCTGTACACGCCGCTCGTCGGGGCCGCCCTCATGGTCTTCTTCGCCCTGGCCCTCCAGTGCACGAGTACCCTCGCGGTGCTCAAGCGCGAGTCCGGGAGCTGGGGCTGGCCGGCCCTGGCCTTCGTCTGGATGACCGCCCTCGCCTGGATCGGGGCGTTCATCGTCTACCAGGGCGGCCATCTGCTGGGGCTGTCCGGCGGCCCCTCCGGCTGATCCTGCCCCTTTCCGGGCGACCGGGAACCTGCTAGTTTCCGGGCCCGACGGCACCGTGCCCCGTCCATGGAGGATCCGGATGCGCCCCCTCTCCCTCGCCTTGGCCCTGGCGCTCGCGCTCGGCGCCACCGCCTGTAAGAAGAACCCGCCCGAGGCCGTCGCCCAGGAAGCGAGCGATGGGGCCGCCGATGCCGCCAGCGACGCGCCACAGTTCGTCGACCTGGGCCTCGACGACGAGAGCCTCGAGGACGAGATGATGGGCTCGGAGCTCATGGTGCAGGAAGCCGATGACTGCGGCAACCTGCGCAAGCTCGAGCCCAAGGCCATGATGGGCAAGCTGGCCGATCCGGAGATCCGCTGCCTCGACCGCTCGCTCCGCGAGGCCGACAAGCAGACCTACAAGGACAAGGTCAGCCGCGTCCTCATGGCCGACGCCTACGCCAAGAAGAACGACGACCGGTGGGAGACCATCGTGCGTCGCCACCTCAACGAGATCGACCGGTCCGACCCGGACCTCTGCTACAAGTTCAGCACCTTCATGTTCCGCAAGGTGGGCGAGAAGGGTCCCGACGCGGCGGACGAGGTCATGAAGTGGGCCGACGTGGCCCTCGAGAACAAGCAGCAGTGGAGCGGCGACCAGTACGTGAGCCGCGTGTCGAACCTGTACAAGGTCAAGGCGCTGGCGGCCTTCAAGAAGTGGGAGTGGCTCGAGGAGGAGTACAAGGACGAGCCCTCCGACGAGCTCTCGAAGGACAAGGAGCAGGCGCGCAACGAGGCCAAGAACCTGGCCCGCGAGTGGCTGGCCTACGCGGCCGAGGCCGGTCTCGACCAGACCCAGGCGACCAACGTGTGCATCAGCGCGGCGGGCACCGAGGAGTTCTGCCGGCTCTGAGGCCGTCGGGGGGCCTCCCTCACAGGCTGCGCCGGGCCTCCACCGCGCTCCAGGCGCGGGCCCGCAGCGGATCCCCCGGCGAGACCGCGAGCCCGAAGAGCTCCACGGCGAGGGTGACCGTCTCGAGGGCGCCGTCGTCCACCGGCTGCCACCGGAGCTGACCCAGCTCCACCGGGGCCACCGCCTCGCCGGTGGGGTCCGAGGGCAGGTCGAAGGCCGCATCCGGGGTCGTGCACCCCCCGGCCCAGGGGGGACCCGTCCGGTCCAGCAGGGCCAGGTCGGTGGGGAGATCGTGCACCACCGCGGTGGTCAGGCGCGCCTCCAGGTGGATCAGCAGCCGGGAGGTCCCGTCGTCGAAGGCGAACAGGACGCGGCCATCGCTGGCGCACATCTCGGGGGGGCCTCCCCGGACCATGAGCTGGTCGAAGGCCTGGCGGTCGGTGAGGGTGTCGTCGGCGTCGCCACAGGCAGCGAGGGCCACCAGGGCCACCCCGATCGCCCTCACGCCCGTCCCCCGTCCGTGGCCAGCATGAGCTGCCCGCACGCCCCGCTCACCTCGCGCCCGCGGGGCCACCGGATGCTGGCCGCGACCCCCCGCGCCTGCAGCCGCTGCTGCACGTCGCGGGCCTCGGCGGGGGTGGGGGAGCGGAACCCCGCGCCCGGGAAGGGGTTGAAGGGGATCAGGTTCACGATGCCGCGCAGCCCGTCCATGAACCAGGCCACCCCGTCGAGCTCGGCGTCGGCGGTGTTGACCCCGGGCAGGAGCACGTACTCGACCATCACCGCGCGGCTGCCGGGCAGGGGCCAGGCGTGGACCGCCTCGCGCAGGTCGGCCAGGGAGGTGCGCCGGGCGATGGGGACGATGCGGGCGCGGGTGGCGTCGGTGCCGGCGTGCAGGCTGATGGCGAGCTGGATGCGGCCGCCGGTGTCGCGGGCGAGCTGCCGCAGGCGGGGCACGAGCCCCACCGTGCTCACGGTGATCTGCTTGGCGCCCAGGCAGAGCCCGTGGTCGTCGAGGAGGATCCGCACCGCGTCCACCACGCTCTCGTAGGCGTGGAGGGGCTCGCCCATGCCCATGAAGACCAGCCGGGTGAGGCGCCGGGGGCCGCCCTTCAGGTGGTCCCGTGCGGCGTGGACCTGGGCCACGATCTCGCCGGCAGTCAGGCTCCGGGTCAGTCCCAGGGTGCCGGTGGCGCAGAAGGTGCAGCCCATGGCGCAGCCCACCTGGCTCGAGACGCACAGGGTGGCCCGATCGGCGCGCATGGGCACCAGCACCGCCTCGACCCGGGCGCCGTCGGCGAAGCGCAGCACCAGCTTGCGGGTCTGGTCGGGGTTGTCGTGGACCGCCTCGACGACGGGACGGGTGGTGATGGTGTGGGCGGCGAGGGTGTCGGCGTGACGCCCCAGGTCGGGGATGGCGTGCAGCGCGAGCCGGTCCCGGTGCAGGCCCCGGAAGACCCGCGGGGCGTGGTGGGCGCCGACCCCGAGCCGTTCCAGGTGGTCGGCCAGGCGATCGAGGGGCAGGGCGAGCAGGTCGGGCGGCATGGCCGGCGTCTATCTCACCGGGCCGTGGTGTGGCTCGCCCGCACGCTCACCCGCTCCGACCAGGGCTTCCACGGAGCGCGCGTCAGCACCGAGAGGTCCAGGCCCGCCCGGGCGCCGGCCTCCAGCTCGACCCGCTCCCGGTGGGTGAGGCTCAGGGTGGGCACCGCCTGCTCCGGCCCCCGGGGCCTCAGGCGCACGGTGAGGGTGACGCGATGGCTCCCGGCGGGGAGGCTGTCCACGTGGACGGCGGACAGGTCGATGTCGCCGCCGGTGCGCGACCAGACCACCTCCTCGCCCACCATCAGATGGGCCTCCTCGATCCGCCAGCCCGCGCCGAGCTCCTCCGCGATCCCCACCCGGAGCACGGCCGGGCGGGTGAGGGCGTCGAGCACGTCGAGCTGGGCCTGTTGACGCGCGGTGCGCGCCTCCAGGTCGGCCAGGGCCGCCTCCACCTCCTCCACGGCGCGGGCTTCGGCCAGCAGGGGATCCGCCACCCCCCGCAGGGCCACCGGGCCCGGATCCACGGGCGCTCCGCCCACGATGGGCACCGTCCGGCCATCCTCGGCGCGGACGCGCGCCTCCCGGAGCTGGCCGTCGACCCGGCGGCGCACCGCGACGGGCCCCGGGGGGACCGCCACCGTCACGGGCGAGGCCCCATCGGTCCACACCTCGGCCAGCAGACGCCCTTCCTGCAGGATCGCCACCGGCCCCGCCGAGCCCGGGGGCACCACCACCCGGGCGGTCGCGGCGTCCAGCCGGGTGAGGGGCACCTCACCATGTCCCCGGAGCCGCACCGCGCGCACCGGCCGCTGGGTGCCCGCGGGGCCGAGGGCGGTCTCGGCCGCCGTCCGCGAGGCGCTGTAGGCCCAGGCCTCGCCGAGGCTCACCACCCCGTCGGAGCCGGCCGCCGCACCCCTGAGGGCCGCCAGGAGGTGGTGGGTGAAGGTCCCCCCGCCGAGCCGATCGGTCTCGGTGGCCACCGCCGTGGCCTCGGAGGCGGCGAGCCAGGCCTCGCCCGTCACCGAGGGGGCCGCCAGCAGGGGCGCTCCCATCGTCGCCCCCCGGGTCACGACCCCGCTGTGGCAGGTGTCGAGGATGCCGATCCGGACCGGGGCCGGCACGGCCCGTACCGCCTCCTGCAGGCGCGCCCAGGGCAGGTGGGCCTCTCCCAGCCGCAGGCCCCCCACGTCGGCGTGACCCGAGAGGTAGACCACGAAGGGCCCGTCCAGCGGCAGGGCAGCCTCGACGGCCAGCGCCTGGATCAGCGCCTCGGGCGTGGGATCGGAGAGGCGGGTGACGTGAAAGCCCCCCAGCTCCTCGAGGACCTGCCCCACCCGCTCCGCGTCCCGGGTGGCGTAGCGGAGGGGCGCCAGGGCGGTGCCCCCGTCGTCGGCCCCCACCACGAGGGCGCGGCCTCCGGCCAGGGCTGGAGCGGGCAAGGCCAGGGCGGCGAAGAGCAGGGTGCGCATGCGTCTTCCGGGTCGACACCCTTGGATCGCGCGAGCCCCCCCGGGCCTTCGAAGCGGGGACATGGATGGTGGGATCCCCTACCGATGGCGCCTCCGCAGGACGGCGGGGCCGGCCGTCAGGGGAAGCCGCCCGCCCACCGCACCCCATAGGCCACCATCAGGCCCAGGTAGTTGCCCGCCGCCAGGCCGACGAGGCCGCTGGTCACGCCGCTGACCACGATCTCCTTGTTGCCGAGCGCCTTGGCCACCGGTGGGATGAAGGGAGGACCGAACAGCGCCGCCACCGAGGTGATGATGGTCGTGTCCCGGTCCACCCGGAACAGGGCGCAGAGGGCGGTGTGGACGGCCACGGCGCCGACCACCACCACCGCGGTGAACAGGAAGAGGAAGGGCTCGGCCTGGGTCAGGCGGCCCCAGGTCGCCAGGGAGCCGATGGCCACGCAGAAGACCAGCAGCAGGTAGTCCCCGGTGGCGAAGAGGCCCGGGACCCGCCGCAGGGGACCGATGAAGGACAGGCCGATGGCCACGGTGGTCACGCCCAGGATGGCCACCGGCTCCTCCAGGCTGGGCGCGAGGGGCGCCACGAGCTGGCTGGCCACCAGGGGACCCGCCGCCACGAGCAGGCCGACCCCCAGGCTCTTCACCACGTCCAGCGGCCCCACCGGACCCGCCTCGACGGTGGCCTCCGCGGGGCCCTGGGCGGCCTCGAACGGGCGGAGGAACTTGCCGAACAGCCAGGGCCCCACCGCCAGCAGGACCAGGAACCACCCCCCGCACACCACCACGTCCGAGGTGTGCACCACGCCCCAGGTCACCGGGTCCACCTCGAGGGCCCGGGCGATGGCCGCCAGGTTGACCGTGCCGCCGGTGTAGACGCCCACCAGCATGCCGGCCACCTGCCAGAGCTCGTCGGAGGCGCCGCGCAGGGCCAGGGCCGCCGAGGCCGAGACCACCACCGCCGAGATCATGGCCAGCACCGAGGCCAGCAGGGTCACGGGAGCGAGCCGGAGCCACCGCTTGAAGTCCGTGGAGACCACGAGCAGGCCGAGGGCCAGGATCACCGCCAGGCCCCCGATGAGGTTGGTGGTCTTCTCGGCGGGCGAGAAGTCGCCGGCCGCCATGGTCCCGTCGACGCCGATCCGGTCCAGGCCCGCCACGTTGCCGAAGGCGATGCCGAGGACGTAGCAGAGCACCACGGGCGAGATGGCGTCGAGGACGCGGCTGCGGGCGCAGCCCCACAACACCAGGCCCGGTACGCCCAGGAAGACGGCCACCTGCAGCACGGCGAGCATGCCCACCTCCGAAGGGCGAGCCTATACGGCCGCGCGGCGGGGGAGGGGCCCCGCTACTTGTAGGAGCGCTTGTAGCCCGCGTCCCAGGCGTCGCCCTCGGAGCAGAACCACTGCCCACCCTCGGAGGGAATCACCTGGGTGCGGGCGTAGTAGCGGCTCTGGGGGGTGTAGAAGACCTTCTTGCCGTCCTCGGTCACCACGCCCTTGACGAGGCCGTGGCCCTCCTCCTTGGGGACGATGCGGTGCGGGGGCAGGCCGGGCAGG
>CAZPJM010000113.1:0-14556 GCA_964586865.1 uncultured Enterobacteriaceae bacterium | reverse complement strand
CCCGCCCGTGCGCCCCGGACCGCCCCACTGGGAGCCCCGGCCGCCCCACTGGGACCGCCCCCCTCCCCGCCCGGTGGGCCCCAGCTTCGACGAGATGATGCAGCTCGTCCGCAACGAGTCCTTCGACGACGACAAGCTGGCGATCATCCGGCGCCTGGCCGGCCGGGTGCAGCTCACCTCCCAGCAGGCCCGGACCCTCACCGCCGAGCTGAGCTTCGACGATGACCGGGTGGACGCCCTGGTCGCGCTCTACCCGGCCGTGGTGGACCCGGACCGCTACCTCCTGGCCCTCGACGTGCTGGACTTCCCCCAGTCCCGGCGCGAGGTGGCGCGCCGCCTCCAGCTCTGATCCGGCGCGGGTAGCATCCCGGCATGCCCGCGCTGCCCCGGTCGGCCGTGGTGGCGGGCCTGGCCGCCCTGGGGGTGGCCGCCCGCCTGCCCATCGTCCTCGCCCGGCCGGATCCCTGGGACTGGGATCCGGCCTACTACCGCGTGGTGGCGCGCAACATCGCTGCTGGCCGCGGGGCCGTCGTCGACGGGATCACCCACCTGACCGCCCCGGCGCCCGGCGCGACGGGACCGGCCGATCTGTACTGGCAGCCCCTGCCCAGCCGCATCCTCGTCCCGGAGCACCTGCTGGCCCCGACCGAGGGCCTGGTGACGGTCCTGCTCCTGGGTGCGCTCCTGGGTCCCCTCGCCCACGCCCTCGCGCAGCGGGCCGGGCTCACCGGCGCGGCCCCGGTGGTGGCCGGGGTCCTGGCGGCGGTGGGCGGGGCGTGGTGTCGCGTGCTGGCGTCCACCGATGTCCACGTGTCGACCGCCATCCTCGGTGGCACCGGCCTGCTGGCCGTCGCCCGGGCTCGGTGGGCGGTGGCGGCGGTGATGGCCGCGGGCCTGGGCCTCACCCGCAACGACGGCTTCCTCGCCGGGGCCTGCCTGGCGCTGGGATTCCGCGGCCGGCGGGCGATGGCCGTGGCGGCAGCCGGGCCGGCCGCGGCCGCCGTCTGGGTGCTCCGAAACCACCTGGTGGCCGGGGAGCGCTTCTGGCGGGGCCGGCGAGCCGCCACCGAGGCCCTCTCCTACGTCGAGATCTTCCTCGGGCGCGACGCCTCCCCCACCCTGCTCGAGCGCCTGCAGGCAACCCTCGGGAGCTGGGATGCGGTGCTGCTCCTGTGGGGCTGGGCCACCCTCGGGGTCGGGCTGCCCTTCCTGGTGGCCGGCATCTGGCAGCTCCGCCGCCAGCGCTTCGTGGCCGCCTTCGCCGCCGGCGTCCTCCTCCTGCCCGTGGCCGTGGCGCTGCTGGCCCCCGCCACCGCCGATGGGGGCACCCTGCAGCGCACCGGCGCCGCCTTCCTGGTCGGCTACGCCGTGCTCATCGCCGCCGGCCTCGAGGCCCTGGTCCGCTGGGCCCGGGAGCGACGCGAGCTGGCCCCCGCCTTCACCCGTGGGGTGGCGCTCACCGTGGGCCTGGGTCTCGCCGGCTGGTGGACCGTCTCCATGGTCCGCTGGCAGCGCCCACCCCCCGACTGCGCCGCCTGGGAGGCCGTCCCCGCGGGCAGGCTGGCCTTCGTCGCCGATCCCCCGGTCCACGACGCCGTCTGCGGCCGTCCTGGGGTCCTGCTGGTGGACGCGGTGCCCCCCGCCCAGGCCCGAGAGGTGGGCGAGCGCTTCCAGGTGTGTCACGCGGTCCTCCGCCCGACCCGGGACGGCAGCCCCCCGGACGCGCCGGAGCCCATCGCCCACTGGCCCGCGCCCCAGCCCCTCCTCCGGGTCCACCCCGCCTGGGACGGGACCGGGTGCGACGGCCCCACGCCCGCGCCATCGCCAGCCGGAGACCCCGGCGGCGGACCTTGACGGGCGCCGCGGGACGGCTCAGAGCACCGGCGCCCGCCGGAGGACGCGCACCGCCTCCTCGAGGCCCTCGACGGTGAGCTCGAACATGGGGAAGACCCGGCCGATGGCGCTGACGGTGGGGTGATCCCACCATCGGGGTGGGTCCGGGTTGAGCCACACGCTCCCCGGGCACCGCTGACGGAAGCGCTTCAGGGTGTCCAGCCCGGTGGGGGCCTCGGTCCCCGCCCAGCCCCAGGCCCCGAAGAGCTCGTAGGGGGCCATGGAGGCGTCGCCCACGAAGACCAGGCGATGGGTGGGGGTGAGGTCGGCGAGGACGCGCTCGACGGGCACCCGGTCCAGCTCCTCGAAGTCGCGGTAGAGGTGCTGGTAGACGCAGTTGTGGAAGTACCAGGTGTCCAGGCTGCGAAAGGTCTTGGTGCGCGCCATGGCCGTGAAGAGCTTCTCGACGCGCTCGGCGTGGGGGGCCATGGAGCCGCCAGCGTCCATCAGCAGCACCACCCGGAGACGATTCTTCCGGGCCCGGCGCTCCACCAGCTCGATGTCGCCGGCGTTGCGGGCGGTGGCGTCGATGGTGTCGTCCAGGTCGAGCTCGAAGCGCCCCTCCCGGGCCAGGCTGCGCAAGGCCCGTAGGGCCACCTGGAGCTCGCGCACATCGAGCACCCGGTCGGCACGGTAGTTCCGCCACCGGCGCTGCTCGGCCACCCGCACCGCGCTGCGCCCCCCGCCGGGCCCGCCGATCCGGATCCCCTGGGGCGCCCGACCCCCGTGGCCGAAGGCGCTGGTCCCCCGGGTGCCGATCCAGGTGTTGCCTCGGTCGTGGCGCTCGGTCTGCTCGCGCAGCTTCTCAAGGAAGTCGCGCATCAGATCCTCGAAGCTCTCGTACCGCTTGGGGTCGAGGGTGCCCATCTCACCCTGGAGGGCCTGGGAGAGCCAGGCGGCGAGCTGCTCCTTCACGTCGTCGGGGAGGACGGCGCCCTCGAAGACCCGCGCGAAGGCGAGGTCGAAGGGGTCGTAGTCGGCCTCGGTGCGGCACAGCACCGCCCGACCCAGCGCGTAGAGGCCGTCCAGGTCGGTGGCCAGCCCCCGGCGGAGCCCCGAGAGGAAGGCCAGCCACTCGGACAGGCCGACCGGCACGCCCTCTTCGCGGAGGGCCACCAGCAGGTCCTGGAACGGGGCGGGCGCGGTGGGGGCCACTCAGAAGCTCCGGGAGCGCCGACGGCCGGTGACCACCTCGACATCGGCGTGCTGCTTGAGGAGCACCCCCAGGAAGGGGTCCTGCCCCTCGATGGCGGCCGGGTCGAGGCCGGCCCGCACCAGCACCGTCAGCCAGTCCACGAGCTCGCTGGTGGACGGGGGCTTGCGGAGCCCGGTCACCTTGCGCATGGCGAAGAAGCGGTTCATGGCGGCGTCGAGGAGGGCGTCGTCCAGATCAGGGTGGTGGACCCGCACGATGCGGGCCATCCGCTCCCGGTCGGGGAAGTCCACGTAGTGGAAGACGCAGCGGCGGAGGAAGGCGTCGGGAAGCTCCTTCTCGGCGTTGCTGGTGATGATGGTGATGGGGCGGTGGCGGGCCACCACCGTCTCGTCGAGCTCCGGGATGTGGAAGGCCATCTCGTCGAGCTCGCGGAGCAGGTCGTTGGGGAACTCCAGGTCCGCCTTGTCCACCTCGTCGATGAGCACGACGGTGGGCTCGTCCGAGGTGAAGGCCCGACCGAGGACCCCGAGCCGGATGTAGTTGCGGATGTCGCTCACATCGGCGTCGCCGAAGCGGCTGTCGTTGAGCCGCTGGACCACGTCGTAGTGGTACAGGCCGTCCACCGCCTTGGTGGTCGACTTGACGTGCCAGGTCAGCAGGGGGAGCTGCAGGGACTCGGCCACGGCGTGGGCCAGCAGGGTCTTGCCGGTGCCGGGCTCGCCCTTGACGAGCAGCGGGCGCTCGAGGGCGATGGCCGCGTTGACGGACGCGGTGAGCCCCTCGTCGGCGATGTAGCGCGAGGCGCCGTCGAAGCGGTGAAAGGTCATGGGCCTCCGGGGGGTGGCGCGGGCCGCGGGGCGGGCCGGGCTCCCGGTAACGTCGACGCGGCCCTCGTCGCGCTCCCCGGACCGGAAAGGACGCGCGGGCCTTGTGGAGTCCTGTTGGCCAGCTTACGCCCCGCGCGGCGCGTCTGGTTCGCGCCCCCCGGACGGCCCCGGACCGCCCGCCGTCGCCTGGTGCGACCGCGGGCCCGTCACCCGCCGGGAACCCACGGCACCTCGCCGAGCCCCCCCGCACATCCGGGTGGGGTGACCCCTCCAGAGACATGGAGTCCCCTCGTGGAGACCAACCTCGCGGTCCTGATCGACTTCGAGAACATCGCCGCCGGCACCCAGAAGGACGGCCTCGGCCGCTTCGATGTCGAGCTCGTCCTCGCGCGCCTCTCGGACAAGGGGCGGGTGCTCATCGCCCGCAGCTACGCCGACTGGGGCCGCTTCGCCCGCTTCAAGCAGGGCCTGCTCACGAACAACGTGAGCATGATGGAGCTGACCAGCCACGGCATGCAGGACAAGAACCGCGCCGACATCGCCCTCGTGGTCGAGGGCATGGAGCTGGCGTTCACGAAGCCCTACATCGACACCTTCGTCATCGTCTCGGGCGACAGCGACTTCACGCCGCTGGTCCTCAAGATGCGCGAGCTCGACAAGCGCGTCATCGGCTGCGGCTGCCGCTCGAGCACGAGCCGGCTGCTCATCCAGGCCTGCGACGAGTTCATCTTCTACGACAACCTGGTCAAGCGGAAGGAGTCGAAGAAGGCCAAGGGCCGGCGCAAGTCCAAGAGCCGCGGCGGCGAGCCCAACCTCGAGGCCGCCTTCGAGCTGCTCACCGACGCCCTCGAGGGCCTGCAGCGCGAGAACCCCGACCCGGCCCTCGCCGGCGTGGTCAAGTCGGCCATGCTCCGCAAGAGCCCCGACTTCTCCGAGTCGGACCTGGGCTTCTCCACCTTCGGGCGCTTCCTCGAGAAGGCCCGCAAGGAGGGCCACGTCACCATCTCCCGCGACGAGAAGTCCGGGGGCTACCGCGTGGATCAGCCCAACGGCGTCACCACCGACGACGACGCCGACGGCGGGAAGGACAAGGGCAGCCGCGGCGGGAGCCGGTCCCGGTCCGACGACGGCGAGGACACGGACGGCTGGCTCGACCCGTACCTGCCCGAGGGCACGGCCGACTACGTCCGGATCCTCGCCGACGAGAGCCTCAACCCCCTCGCGGCCCCCACCCGGAACGCCATCCTCCAGCTCGTCGAGGAGATCGTGGAGGCCCGGGACAAGAAGCGCCGCCGGGTGACGGTCCAGTTCGTGCAGGACGACGTCCGCCGCCGCATCAAGAAGACCCACCCGGACCTCCCGCGGCGGGCCATCCGCCAGGTCTTCAACGCCCTCATGCGGGCCGCGGTCTTCATCCACCGCGACGGCACCCCGGTGCGCACCGGCTCCGCCCCGTTCACCCTGAACAAGACGGCCGAGGAGCTCAACGAGACCCTCGCCGACATCTACGTGGACGAGCTCATCCGCGCCGATGCCGACCTCGACCCCAAGCGCCTCGCGGACCTGTTCTTCGGCGACCCCTCCCACACCCGCCCGGTCGAGGAGTCCATCGCCTACCACCAGGCCCAGCTCGCCGACGATGACGAGGAGCACGACGACGACGAGGGGGACGAGGAGGACCTGGAGCTGGACCTGGACGACGCGGACAGCCTGCTGGTCGAGGACGACGAGGACGACGACGACGACGAGGACGGCGACGAGGACGACGACGACCTCCTGACGACCGACGACGACGACGGGGACGACGGGGACGACGGGGAGGACGACGACGGTGCGGGCGTCCACGAGCGCGCCGCCGAAGCCCTGGCCGAGGTGGCCGAGGCCGCCGCCCAGGCCGAGCAGGCCGGCGACGAGGACGACGGCGACGACAAGCCCCGCAAGCGGCGGGTGCGCCGCCGCCGCAAGCCCAAGGCCAGCTCCGACGACGACCTGGACGCCCTCCTCTCCGAGGACTGAGCGCGGCCGGGGGCTCCGGCGAGGCGCCCCCCGGTCACCCCCCCGGGCCGATTCTCGCGCCCCGGGCCCGCGCCAGACCCGCCCGCAGCCCCTCCAGCAGGGCGCGGGCGTTCCTCCCCAGATCCGGCGTGTAGTAGCCCCCCTCCTGCACCGCCACGACGGGCCAGCCCTCCCGACCGATCCGCTCGCCCGCGGTGCGGAAGTCCTCGGTCTCGAGGGTGAACTTGCCGATGGGGTCGCGGTGGTAGGCGTCCAGCCCGGCGGCCAGGACCACCGCCGCAGGGGCGAAGGCCCGCAGGGCCGGCAGGGCCCGGTCCACCAGCACCTCGAGCCACCCCGGCCCATCGCAGCCCAGCGGCAGGGGCAGGTTGAGGTTGAAGCCCTCGCCCCGGCCCACCCCGCGCTCCTCGGCGAAGCCGGCGAAGTACGGGAAGTCGGCGCGCGGATCGCCGTGCAGGCTCACCGTCAGGACCCGGTCCGAGCGCCAGAAGATGCTCTGGGTGCCGTTTCCATGGTGGTAGTCGATGTCGAGGACCGCCACCCGGCCGCGCCGGGCCAGGCGTCGGGCCGCCAGCGCCGCATTGTTCAGGTAGCAGTACCCCCCGAACCGGGAGCGGGTGGCGTGGTGCCCGGGGGGGCGCGACAGGCTGTAGGCCAGGGGCGCGCCGGCCTCGATGGCGCCAGCCGCCGCCAGGGCCGCCGCGGCGCTCCACCGGGCCGCCTTCCAGGTCCGGGCATTGAGGGGCGTGCCCGCGTCGAAGCACCAGTAGCCGGCATGGAGCACATTGTGGGGGTCGGCCCGCACCATGTCGCCCTTCGGGAAGACCGTGGGGTACAGGTCCGAGTCCAGGTGCGCGGAGGCCTCGTACAGGGTCAGCAGATCCACCGCGTGGGTCCGCCGGAGGGTGGCCGGCCGAGGGGGCTCGGGCCGGTGGAAGGCGAAACCCGGCGCATCGCGAAGGGCCTCGACGATGCTCTCGGCCCGCGCCGTGGTCTCCGGGTGGTCGATGCGCTCGCCGAAGGCCCACTCGTAGCGGGGCTTGAACTGGAGCTGGTCCGGGTGGAACCAGACGGGGACGGGCTCAGACGGTGTCGTCATCGTCGAGAGCGTAGCGGAACAGGGCGAAGCCCTCCTCGTAGCGGTCGCCGAGCCAGCCCTGGTTCCAGGACCGCACCGCCTCGCGCGCACGGGCGATGCAGGTGAAGCCGTACTTCTCGTAGGCGCGGACGGCCCAGGTGGCGTCGGGATGGCAGAGGAGCACCAGGCCCGTCCGACCGGCGCGCCGGGCCGCCCGGCGGGCGTGGTCCAGGAGCACCCGCCCGAGGCCGTGCCCCACCCAGTCGGTGTGGAGGTAGACGTAGCCCAGGTACAGGTCGGTGCCGGTGTCCTCGGTGGTCAGCACCCCCACCACCTCGCGGCCGAGCTCCAGGACGGCCATGTCGCGGCGGGCCAGGTTGGCGGCGAACCAGTCGTCGCCCACATCGTGCTGGTCCAGATCCCCGGGATCCACGAGCGGCGCGTACCAGTCGGCCGAGGCCCGCAGGATGGCGGTGACGGCGGGGCCATCGGCGGTGGTGGCGGGCCGGATCCGCGTCGGGAGACCCGCGGTGGGCGCGAGGGCCGTGGCGGTGTGGAGCGTGGCGATGGGAGCCTCCGAACATCCGGTTCGTGAGCCCGCCTAACGCATTTCCTTCGCCTGAACATCCCGTGCGCCGAATGCCCTGCTTCATCCCCCCGAGGCCGGGGCGGAGACCTGCCGGATGGCCCGGATGGCGTCCGCGTCGCCGGTGACGCTGGCCGCCCGATCCACCAGGGCTCGGAGCGCCTCCTCGGAGAGGGGGGCATCGAGCACGGAGAGGTCGTAGGCGACGCCGATGTCGAAGTCCCGGTGGACCGACTCCAGGTTGCTGGCCCCGGCCTCGAAGATGGCATCGTCGATGGCCTTCTTGGTGCCCCGGGTCGTGGTGTGCACGACGGCGAGGACCGTGTGCCCGGGTGCCACATCGGCGACCGAGAGGCGGGCGCGGGGGGCGAAGACGCAGTCCCTCAAGGTGCCCAGCCGCGAGAGATCGCCCACGGTGGTGGCCACCCGCCGGGCGATCCGGGGCTGGGCCTCCTGGGTGGCGGCGCCGATGTGCGGGGTGCAGATCACCCGCGGCTCCTCGGCGTAGGGGTTGGTCCAGCCCGACGCTCCCGGCCCGGGCTCCTCCGGGTAGACGTCCACCGCCGCCCGGCGGACGGCGCCCTCCCGGACCGCCCGCAGGAGCGCCTCGGGGGTGTGGAGGTTGCCGCGAGCCAGGTTCAGGAAGAGCCGCGGGCTCCCCTCGGGGCGGTCGGCCCCCAGCTGCCCGAGGACCGGGTCGAGCAGGCCGGCATTGTCCCGGCCCCACGCATCCCGCGCCGAGGTGTGCACCGAGACCAGATCGCTGCCCCGGAACAGGGCGTGGAGGCTGGGGACGGCCTCGAAGCCCATCTCCTGGCCGACCTCGACCGCCACGGGCCGGGTGTCGTGAAAGGCCACCCGCACGCCCAGCTCCCGGGCCACCCGCGCCACGGCGCGCCCGATGTTGCCGAACCCCACGATCCCCAGCCGCTTGCCGGCGATCTCGAAGCGACCGGCATGGGTCTTCTCCCACCGGTGCTGGTGGGTGGCCACGTCGGTCTCGTACAGGCGCCGGGCCAGGGCGATGAGGTGACCGATGGCCAGCTCGACCACGCTACGGCCGTTGGACACGGGGTCGTTGCAGACCAGCACCCCGTGCTCGGCGCAGGCCGGCTTGTCCACCGAGTCATCGCCGATGGAGCAGAGCTGGACCAGGTGGAGGTCGGGGCAGGCGGCCACCACCTCGGCGGTGACGGGGACGCGGGAGCGCTTGAACAGGACGTGGGCCCGGGTGCGGTGGAGCGCATCGATGAGCGCGGCGTCGTCGGCCAGGGCGTCCACCCGGGTGGCCTCGATGCCGGCCGCGGCCAGGTGGCGGTCCAGGTCGGGGTGGGGGCGCTCCACCACGAGGGCGCGCTGGAAGGGGGTGGTGAGGATTCGAGCCATGGCGACCTCCGGGCCGGGAGGTAGCCGCTTTCGGCGCGGACGCGAGCGGGCTCCCGGTCAGCCCCGGGTGCCCGCCGGCCGAGGGAGGCCAGGTCAGTTGACGGCCAGGCTCCGCGGGGTCGAGCGGCTGCCCGCCGAGGCGCCCTCGGTCTCCACGTAGTAGTCGATCCCGTCCGAGAACCTGGGATCGACGCTGACCGTGGCCCGGAACTTGCCCAGCCGGTAGGGCATGCGGACCGCCTGCCAGGAGCCGGAGCCAGCGGGGCGGTACCACAGGGTGACCTTGCGCGCCGGGTCCCCGGAGCAGAGATCGACGGCGAAGTTGGCGTTGGCCCCCACCTGGACCGAGGATGGCGGCTGGACCTTCACGCACTCCCGCGGCACGACCTCGATCTGGGGCGGCGGGCTCGAGGTGGTGGTGTCGGGGTCGTCGGCCGTGCCCTCGGGGGGGTCCGGCTCGGGGTCGGGGGTCACGACGGGCGTGACCTCCGGGGTCTCGGGCGGCTCGGGGTCCGGCTCGGGCGTGGGCTTGGGCTTGGGCTTGGGCGTGGGCTTCGGCGTGGGCTCGGGCTCCGGGGGGGGCTCGGGCGGGTCCGGCGTGCCCGTCGGGACCGGGTCGACCACCCCATCGGTGTCGGCCGCCGCGGGATCCGGGTCGACCTGGGCGAGGGCGTCGGGCCCATCGCCCCCCCCGTCGGTCCCGGGCAGCAGGTTGGGCACCAGGATGACGCCGGCCACGACGAAGAGCACCAGGCCCAGCAGGAGGGGCAGCACCGGCAGCACCCACCACAGCGCACCGCCCCGGCGCCGCTCCTCGGCCGGCTCGGGCTCGGAGACGGTGTCGGGCCGGATGGGGGCCTGGACCGGGGTGCCGCCCCCGGTGGTCTGCATGTCGGTGGTGCCCCCCACCGTGCCCTGGGAGGTGGGCAGGAGGGTCGGAGCCGACGGGCCGGCGCCGCCCTCGGGCACCAGGGGCACGGCCCGGGCCAGGAGCTCGGGGGAGGGCGGGTCGCGCCGGTCTGGACGCCGCGAGGCCAGCGGCGGCGTGTTCACCGGGTCGGCCGGCAGGTGATCCCGCACCTCCTCGAGGGCCTCGCGCAGGCCCGCCACGGTGGGGTAGCGGCGCTCCTTGTCGTAGTCGGTGGACTTGAGCAGCACATCGAAGAGGGCGTCGGGCACGCCGGCCATCACCGACTTGTCCCGGTCGGCCGCGAAGAGATCCATGGGGATGCGGTTGGTGACCAGGGTGTAGAGGGTGGCGGCGATGGCGTAGAGGTCGGCCCGCTCGTCGACGTTCTTGGCGTCGCTGCGCTGCTCGGGCGCCATGAAGCCCCACGTGCCCATGACCGCGCCCGTCTTGGTGAGGCTGTGGTCCGACTCGCCCACCCGCGCGATGCCGAAGTCGGTGATCCGACAGGTGCCATCCACCGTGATGAGGACGTTGTGCGGCTTGATGTCGCGGTGGATGACCCCCCGCTCGTGGGCTGCCTCGATGCCATGGCAGATCTGGATGGTGGCGTTGAGGGCCAGCCGCGGTGGCATGGCGCCGTACCGCTCGAGCCAGTCCACCAGGGTGCCCCCCTCGACCAGCTCCATGACGATGTAGCTGATCTCCCCGATGCTCCCCACGTCGTAGACGCTGACGATGTTGGGGTGGTCCAGGATGGCCATGGTCTGCGCCTCGGTGTCGAAGCGCGCCTTGATCTTCTTGCTCTTGCCGTACTTGGGGTTCAGGACCTTCACGGCCCGCCACACCTGGAGGCGCTGGTCGAAGCCGCGGTAGACCATGGCCATGCCCCCCTCCCCGATGGGATCGACGAGGAGGTAGCGGCCGCCGGCGAGGGTCTGGGGCTGGAAGGACTCGGCCTGGGTCATGGGCGTCGGGACATCCACCGATGGAGCGCCCGGAACCTATCACGGCGACGTCGGCGTGGAGGTCGGTCCTCACAGAGCCGGAGGCAGAGTTCCTCCAGGTCCGCGGCGAAGGCCCGGGACCGTGCGGGATCGGCCCCCAGGGGGCGGCGGCCCACGACCACCTCGTGGTGGCGGGCCACGGCGCCGGGCAGTCCGGCCGGATCCTCCACCAGGTGGATCCGATCCCGGATCCGTCGGGCGAAGGCCACCTGGTGGTCGTCCACATGCTCTCCGTGGGCGGCGCTCCGGGGGACGACGATGGGCACATGGCCTGCCTCGCCGGCCTCGACCAGGGTGGCGGGGCCGGCATGGCAGACCACCAACCGAGCCTCGCGCAGGTGGGCGGCCAGCGCGCGAGGCGGCAGCATCGGGGTCGCCTGGCAGCGGGGCGTGGGGAGGGTGGAGGTGCCCTTCTGCAGCACCACGGGCTCGGAGCCGGCCAGCACCTCGGCGGCGGCGCAGAGCCGGTCGAAGGGATCCTCGTGGGTGCCGACGACGACCAGGATCACAGCAGGGGTCCCAGCAGGTGGGCGCCGGGGTAGGCCCGGAGCTGCTCGGGCCACTGGGCCACGACGGCGGTGGCCAGCGGCGCCAGGAGGGCCCCGGTGAGGCTCGGGGTGTCGATCCGGTCGTAGACCTCGATGAAGACGGTAGGCACCCCACGCTGCCGGGCGGCCAGGAAGACGGGCACCGCCACCCCCGCGCCGGCCGAGACCACCACGTCGGGCCGCTCCTGGCGCAGCACGCGCTGGGCCAGACCCAGGTTGCGACCCAGGGCGCGCAGGCTCCGGTTGGTGGGCCCGTGGGCCCAGGTGACCCGCTCCCCGGCGAGGCGCTCGCGGGCGTCGGGCTTGTCGAGGGACACCCAGGCCCGGGGGTGGCACGCCCAGAACGGCCGCAGCCGCAGCAGGTGGGACAGGTGCCCGCCGGCCGAGGTGACCAGGAGCAGCCTCACGCCACGCTCCCTCGGCCCTCCAGGAGGCCTCGGTACGCGGCCTCCCAGGCCAGCACCCGGCTGGACCAGGCGTGCTGCCGGGCGGTGGTGCGGGCTGGCCCGGACACCTCCTCGGCGCGATCCCGGAGCTGGCGGATCCGGCGGCTGGAGGCCGTCCGCCGGGGGTCCACGATGAAGCCATCGAGGCCGTCGGTGACCAGGCCACGGTGGGCCGGGATGTCGCTCACCAGCACCGGGACCCCGGCGGCCATGGCCTCCACCACGGCCACCCCGAAGCCCTCGTACCGGCTCGGGAACAGGGCCCACTCGCACCGGGCCAGCTCCTGGCGCAGGGCCTCGTGGTCCACCGCCCCCAGGAAGCGGACCCGGTGGCCGATCCCGAGCCGGATGGCCAGGGCCCGCAGCCGCTGGACCAGGCCGGGGGCCGCCTCGGGCCCCACCACCCGGAGCTGGAAGGGGCGTCGGTCGTGCTGAGCCACGGCCCCCAGCCGCTCGATGAGGTCGTCCAGGCCCTTGTGCACGTCCACCCGCCCGAAGACCAGCCACCGCCCCGGCTCGGGGGCGCGCTCGATGTCGGCGAAGGCCTCCGTGTCGACGCCGTCGGGCATGACCCGGCCGTCCACCCCGGCGGGGGACAGGCTCTCCCGGTCGGCCTCGGAGGTGAACCACACGGCATCGGCGGCGGAGAGGGCCCGCGCGGCGCCGGTCCGGAGCCACACCTGCTTCAGGAGCCACTGGCGCCGGGTGTGGAGGAAGCCCCCGTGGGGGGTGATCCCCACCGGGATCCGCCGGCGGCGTCCCAGGGCCAGGGCCTGGTGCATGAGCCCGTCCAGGCCGTGGACGTGGAGCAGCTCGGCCCTCCCCACCGCCCGGGCGAGGCCGGCGGCGAAGGGGTACCGTCGTGGCCCCACCCGCGGGCAGCGCACGTAGGGCACCCCGCCGTAGACGCCATCGGGCAGCACCTCGCCGGTGGGGAACCCCCGGTCGAGCGTCACGACCCGCACCGTGTGCCCCCGGGCGGCCAATGCCCCGGCGAGCCCGCCCACCACCGACTCCATCCCGCCTCGCTGGGGCCAGCCCACCCGGCAGATCTGCACCACCGCGAGGCGATCAGATCCGGCGCTCGAACGTGGGGATGTCATAGGAGCGAGCCCCCGGGGCCACGCGCTGGATGCGGTCGAAGCGGAACACCCGCTCGCCTGTGCGCAGGTAGCACCAGGCCTGGATGTAGGGCAGCGCCAGGGCCCAGATGGCGATCTCGCGCCGGATGGCCCCGCGCCGCGGGTCGGCGGTGCTCTGGTAGTCGATGTGGACGGTGCGGCGCTCCCGGAAGGCTCCGGCCAGCTCGCGCTTCCAGGCGAGGCGCTGGGGGCTGTTGGGGGCCAGGGCACCGAGCAGCTCGACCAGATCGGCGACCCGGGCCCCACCCTCGGGGGCCAGGATCCCCACCATCTCGCGGAACACGCCCCAGGTGGCCCGGGCGTCGCCGAGGGCCCGGTGCTGGTCCTCGTGGGCCACCCCGAGGGCCTGACAGACGGTGCGCAGGTCGTTCCGCCGGAAGGCGAACAGGCGCCGGGCCATCTGCAGGGTGTCCAGGGTCAGGGGCGGGTCGAACGGCACCCCCACCTCGTCGAGCTCCCGGTGGAGGAAGCCGATGTCGAACGGCACGTTGTGGCACACCACCACCGCGCCCGCGAGGGCCTCCACCAGGTCGGGCGCCACCCGACGAAAGCCCGGGGCCCGCGAGAGCATGGCGTCGGTGAGGCCGTGGACCTTGCGGGCGCCCTTGCTCACCTTCACCCGCGGGCGGACCAGGCTCTGGAACTCGCCCGTGATGCCCCCGGCGGTGCCGCGGACGACCGCCACCTCGCAGACCCGATCCCGCTGGGGGTCGAGGCCGGTCATCTCGAAGTCGAGCACCGCGATGGGCACGGTGCGCAGGTCCTGGTCGAGAAAGCGCACGGCGGCATCCTACCGCCCGGTGGCGCCCGCGGGCGAGCCCCCGCGGCACCGGCTCACCCCCGGCGCATCTTCTTCGAGGCACCGCGCGGCTGGGGGAAGGGCTGCTGGTATCGGGGGGTCACGCCCGGAGGCAGGTCGGGCGGCCCGCCCTTGCGGCCGCGGACCATCATCTGCTTGAGCAGGTCCTCGGGGAAGAAGTGGTACCAGGTCTGGGGAAGCTGCTTCACGTCGATGCGCTTCTTGTTGGCGATCCGCTTTCGGAGCGCCTTGAGGGGCTTGGCGTCCGGGTTCTTGTCGAGACCGCGGGCCAGGGCCCGCAGGGCCCGCTCCCGGTCGCCCGAGCGCACCGCGAGCACGGCGTGGACCAGGTAGGGCATGGGCTCCTTGCCACCGGCGCTCTCGGCCTTGTCCAGGTGGGTCCAGGCCGTGTCCGGGGCGTCCTGGCGCCAGGCGATGGCCCCGAGGGCGGTGTGGGCCTGCCAGTTCTGCCACTGACCCTTCTGCAGGAGGGGCCGGGCCTCGTCCCACTTCATCTGGGCGTAGCGGAGCATGCCCTTCTGGACGGCGATCTGGTTCTCGAGGAGCAGGACCCACCGGGCGTGGCGGGCGACGATGCCGTCGAGGAGCGCCTCGGCCTGATCGAGCTGGCGGTTCTGGAGCAGGGCCGGGAGCTGCTGCATCTCGGCCTGGACCCGGTTCGTGCGCCATCGGACCAGCAGGTAGAAGGTCAGCCCGAGATCGGAAGAGCACACGTCTGAACTCCAGTCACGTGAAACGATCTCG